>NZ_BAAAQD010000007.1:0-449718 GCF_039531485.1 Dactylosporangium maewongense
ACTCGGAGCCCTCGGCGGCGAAGACGTGGTCCGTCTCGGCGGCGGAGTGGTCGTAGGAGGTGAAGTCCGACTCCTGGTACGTCGCGCCGCTCGCGTCGGTGTACGACACCTGGTGGCCCTGGTCGAACGAGGTCGACTCGGCCGACGCGTGGTCCTGCTCGTAGACGCCGAACTGCGAGTCGTAGTTGTTCTGGCTCGCGTCGACCTGGTGCAGCTGGTCCAGCGACTCGTGGTTCTCGCCCGCCTCGACGTGGCCGTATTCCGCGCCGGTGTCGCCGCCGTCGTACTCGCTCATGGTGGGTCCTCTCGGTATTGCGATGGGGGTGTTTGCGATTCGGTGTTCGGTGTCGCAGATGACGCTAAGGCGCCGTCGGGGGCGTCGAATCCTGGAAACGTGCCAGCCGTTCAACTGCCGTGGAAACGAGCGTATACCGTGCTCAGCGGCCTGGACTATCCTTCAAACGACAGTTGCGGGCCTGCCGGACACCCGACAGGACGCGCCCGCCATACTGCGTGCCGTGCGCAAACACTGCTGCGACGGAATGCGGGCCCAACTGGCGCTGGCCGAGTCCGAGGCCGGCGAGGACGACCCGGATGTGGTCGTCGTCCATGACGCGAGGTTCGACGAGTACGGGCTGCCTGTCCGCGACGGCGGCACGTCGATGGTCGTGATCGGGTACTGCCCGTGGTGCGGCGGGCGGCTGCCGGAATCGCGGCGGGACGCGTGGTTCGACGCGGTCGAGGTGCGCGGCCTCGACCCGTGGGAGGACGAGCTGCCCGAGGAGTTCCGCGACGACTCCTGGTGGACGGGCGGGGAAGCGGCGGGGACCGACCGGGAGTTCGTCGAGCCCGAGAAGGTGATCAGCCCCGCCTAGTACGAGGGGCGGACCAGCTCGACGACCGGGATCCTGCGGTCGACGCCGTTCTGGTGGTCGGTGAAGAACGGATACCGCTCGCAGATCCTGGTCCACAGCACGGGCCGGTCCTCGTCGGCGACGGGGAGGGCGGTGGCGGCGTACTCCTCGCCTTCCGCCTCGACGGTGACGGCCGGCTCGGCGACCAGGTTGCGGAACCAGTCCGGGTCGTTGACGGCGCCCGCGTTGGAGGCGATGACGTACATCTTGTCGTCGATCCGGATGAACATCATCGGGCTGGTGTGCGGCGCGCCGGACCTGCGGCCCGAGGTGGTGAGCAGCAGCAGCGGCCGGTCACCCAGCCGCCGGCCCGAGGCCCGGAACTCGGCGATGAGCTCGCGGTTGTACGCACGCTGGTCGACGGGCAGCTCGGTCATGCGACCAGCCTAAGCGGTGCCCGGCGGCGGCGCCCGCCAACCGCGGCCGGCGCCGCGACGTTGCCGCGCCGTGGCGCCCGGCAACCGCGGCCGCCGTGGCGCCCGCCGACCAAGGCGGGCGCCGGGGTCACGCGGGCTCCAGCAGCTTCGACTTCTGCACGATCGGCACCGACAGCGTCTTGTAGCCGACCTCCTCGAACAGGATCACGACCCGGTCCTGCTCGTAGGCCATCACGGTGCCGGTGCCCCACGCGGTGTGCCGGACCTCGCTGGAGACGGGGAACGGCCGGCCGGAGTCGACGACCGTGACCTCGTCCGCCGCCACCGCCACGGCGGGGCGCCGGAACAGCCGCCGGTACCACGGCACGCGCGGCACCACGGGATCCACGACGACGGTGCCGTTGGCGCAGTTGTCGCAGTGCCCGCAGGCGCGCTCGGCCTGCTCGCCGAAGTACGCGAGCAGCGCGTTGCCGCGGCAGTTGGCGCTCTCCGCATACTGGCGCATCATGTCGATCCGGGACCGCCGCAGCGTCTGGTGGCGTTCGAACTGCGCGAGCGCGAGCCGCGACGCCTCCGCCGGCGTGGGCGCGTAGCGGGGCGTGCCGAGCTTGTTGCCGGGCAGGACCTCGACCGCGCCGACCTGCTCGAGCAGGCTCAGCAGCGACGTCACCTTGCGCGCCGGCAGGCCGCTGCGGGTGGCGAGCGCGGTCCGGCTCACCGACCCTTCCCGCAGGGCGGCGGCGAGCTGGGTGAGCTCGTGGCCGTCGGGCGCGCCGGAGGCGAAGAACCGTTGCAGCGACACGTCCTCGGGCCGGAAGAACAGCACCGTGCGCGACGCCGCGCCGTCCCGGCCGGCGCGGCCGATCTCCTGCAGGTAGCTGTCGGGGGAGTCGGGCAGCGCCACGTGGTGCACCCAGCGGATGTTGGGCTTGTCGACGCCCATCCCGAAGGCGCTGGTCGCGACCATGACCGGGATCTTGTCGGCCATGAAGTCGGTGTACCGGCGGTTGCGTTCGCCGGCGGCGAGCCCGGCGTGGAACGCGACCGCCTCGACGCCGTGCTCGGTGAGCCGGGTCGCGTACTGCTCGGCGATCGCCCGCGTCGGCGCGTACACGATCCCGGGGTGCGGCTCCTTGCGGACCTGCGCGAGGAGCCGCTGCCAGCGCTGCTCGTCGCTGGTGCAGTGCACCGCCGACAGCTCCAGGTTGGCCCGGTCGAGGCCGGCGACGTGCGTGAACGGGTCCTGCAGCCCGAGCGTCTCGGTGATGTCCGCCCGTACGGGTGGCGACGCGGTCGCGGTCAGCGCCACGATCACCGGGCGGTGCCGCCCGTCGCCGAGCTCCCGGATGAGGTGGCCGAGCTGCAGGTAGTCGGGGCGGAAGTCGTAGCCCCACGCGGAGACGCAGTGCGCCTCGTCGACGGCGACCAGGCTCGGCCCCAGCGCCTTGACCTCCGCCAGGCGCGCCGGGTTGCCGAGCTGCTCCGGCGTGATGAACAGGAACCTGGCCGTCCCGGCCCGCAGCGCCTCGAGCGCGGCCTGCTGCTGGTTGGGCGTCTCGGCCGAGCTGATCCTGACCGCCTGCCCGGCGACCCGGCGGTTCAGTCCGGCGATCTGGTCCTGCTGCAACGCGAGGAGTGGTGAGATGACGACAGTGGGCCCGGGCAGCAGCATCGCCGGAACCTGGTAGATGGCTGATTTTCCGCCGCCAGTGGGTAACACCACGAGCGCGTCCCGCCGCTTGAGCAGGGCGCGCATCGGCGGAAGCTGTCCTGCGCGCAACTGGTCCCAGCCGAAGTGCTGGCGGGCGGCGCGGCGTAGGCGGGGTGCGAGCGGCACAAGATTCATCGCGGGCGACTGTACCGGTGTTCGAATGCATCGGCGCGCTGAGCGAGTTGTCGCGACACGCCGAATCTGAGCACTCTCACCGTCTCGCAACCAAAAGGCACCCGAAAGTGACGGTGCCAGCACCTTTCGTAGTCGAAAGTTCTTCGTGTCAGCAGGTGGACCGCCTGCACGGGGTTCACCACAGACACGAGGGGGAACCGATGACAGCGACCCTTGAGGGTGCCACGCTCAAGGTCCAGTTGGAAGGCCGCGAGCTCGAGGACCTGATCCGCGAGCACCTGCCACTCGTCGGGCATCTGGTGCGCCAGACGCTCGGACGCCTACCCGCCCACGTCAGCCGCGAGGACCTCGTCTCCGCGGGCATGGCGGCCCTGGCCGGCGCCGCGAAGGCGTTCGACCCGAGCAGGGGCATCCCGTTCGGCAGCTTCGCCACGACCCGAATCCGCGGCGCGATCCTCGACGAGCTGCGCGGACTGGACTGGGCGAGCCGATCCGTGCGGGCCAGGGCCAGGCAGGCGGACGCGATGCAACAGGAGCTGACCGCGGCGCTCGGACGCACCCCGACCAACCACGAGCTGGCGGAGGCGCTCGGCGTCAGCGTCGACGAGCTCCAGGCGATCGACGACGACGTGCAGCGGGCGGCGGTGCTGTCGCTGCAGGGCTTCGCGGCCGGCAGCGCCGAGGACATGGTGCCGGAGCGGGCCGCCGGCCCGGAGGACCTGATCCTGCACCGCGAGCGGATCGGCTACCTGCACAACGCCGTCGAGGCGCTGCCGGAGCGGCTCGGGAAGGTCGTGAAGGGGTACTTCTTCCAGGAGCGGCCCATGATGGAGATCGCCCACGACCTGGGCGTCACCGAGTCGCGGGTGTCGCAGCTGCGCGCCGAGGCGCTCATGCTGCTGCGCGACGGCCTCAACACGCACCTCGACCCGGATCTGGTCTCGATCAGCGACAAACCGACGGGCTGCGTCGCCCGCCGCCGCGAGGCGTACCACGACAAGATCGCCAATGCCGGCAACCTCAACAGCCGGCTGGCCCAGACCAACCACCACGGCATGCCGTTCGTCCAGTCGGGCCGGCACGCGTAAGGACGGCTGTACCCTCGGGCGGTGCTGATCCTGCTGCCACCGTCCGAGGGCAAGGCCGCCGCCCCGCGCCGCGGCGCGGCCCTGGATCTCGACCGGCTGTCGCTGCCCGCGCTGTCCGACGCCCGCACCACCGTGGTCGACGACCTGGTGAAGCTCAGCGGCGACCCGGCGCTCGCCCTCACCACGCTCGGGCTGACCCCGGGCCTGGCCGACGAGGCCGCCCGCAACGAGGCGCTGCGCACCGCGCCGACCCTCCCGGCCGCCGCGCTGTACACCGGCGTCCTCTACGACGCGCTCGGCCTCACGTCGCTCACCGGGCCCGCGCTGGCCCGGGCCCGCAAGCAGCTGCTCATCTTCTCCGGGCTGTGGGGCGCGGTCCGCCCGGCCGACCGGATCCCGTCGTACCGCTGCTCGATCGGCGTCCGCCTGCCGACCGCCGGGCCCCTCGCCGCCCACTGGCGCACGGCGCTGCCCCCGGTCCTCGACGAGCTCGCCGGCGACGCCCTCGTGCTGGACCTGCGCTCCTCCGCGTACGCCTCGACGTGGACCCCGCACAACGGCGTCACGGTCCGCGTCCTGCACGGCGGCAAGGTCGTCAGCCACTTCAACAAGGCCACCAAGGGCCGGATCGTCCGCGCGCTGGTGCTGGCGGGCGCCCGGCCGCGCACCCCGGCCGCCCTCGCGACGGCGCTGCGGGAGCTCGGGTACACCGTCGACGCCCGCACCCCGCGCGAGCTGGACGTCACGGTCGAAGCGCTGTGAGGTCGGGCTCGCCGTACCGGGCGACCATCGCGTCGAAGCACACCACCTTGTCCACGCCGAACCGCGCGACGTCACGCCGGTAGCCGTCGGCGGTCACGAACCTCGGCGGGCTGCTCTTCGTGTGGAACTTGTCCGCGTACATGACGAGCCGCTCCTCCTCGCTCACCGCGACGTAGTCGCCGGGCGGGATCGGCAGCGCCTGCCGGGCCACGTCGGCGCGGGTGATCCCGACCCCCGTGTGGCACGAGCAGAACCGGCACAGGGCCTCCGGCAGCCCTTCCTCGCGCAGCAGCTCGTGCCCGAGGACGCCGTGCCTGATGTACGGGTCGCCGCGCAGCCGGTAGACGCCGATGTCGTGCGCCAGACAACCGGCCTTGACCAGGGCGGGGTCCACGCCGGCCGCCCTCGGCAGCAGCTGCTCGGCGATGCGCCACACGGTCACGCAGTGCGCCCACACCAGGTCGAACGTGTCCCGGTCCGGCGCGTGCCGCTCGTGCAGCGCGCGGATCTCATCCTCGGAAGGCACCCACATACCGCCCGATGCCGCCATCCCGGTCACCCTCCGTTGTTGTCCGACCGCAGTACGGTCGATGACATGTACCCGTCGCCGTCGTTCCGGGCGTCCGACGCCGACCGTGAGGCCGTCGTGGCGCACCTGGGCACCTGCCTGTCCGAGGGCCGGCTCAGCCTGTCCGAGTTCGACGCGCTCACGCGCCACACGTACGCCGCCCGCACCTGGGGCGAGCTGCTGCGGATCGTCCGCGACCTGCCCCCGCTGCCGGCGCCCGCCCAGCCGAAGGCCGACCCGCAGCCGGTGGCGCCGGTGCTCGCCCTCGTCTTCGGCATCTTCTCGCTTCCCGCGGCCGCCTGCGGCCCGGTCGGTGTGATCGCCGGGATCGTCGCCGTCGTGCTCGGCGTCGTCGCCCTGCTCGGTGCCGGCGGCGCGGGCAACCGGCGCGGCCTCGCCATCGCCGGCGTCCTCTGCGGCACCTTCGGCATCCTGTTCTCCATCGCCATGGTCATCCTGTACGCCACGGTCGACTGACGGCGCCGGCTACGGGTCGGGGGTCGTCCAGCGTACGACGGCCTCGGTGCGGCTGCGGACGTGCAGCTTGGCGAAGACGTGGTTCAGGTGGTTCTTCACGGTCTTCTCGGTGAGCAGCAGCTGCCGGGCGATCGCCGCGTTGGACAGGCCCCGGCACAGCAGGCCCATCACGTCCTCCTCGCGGTCGGTGAGCCCGAACCGGGACCGGCCGTCGCGGCGCCGGTGCTGGTCGCGGCCCACCGAGGCGACCACGGACGCGGCCACCGACGCCGCCACCGGGGACAGCCAGCCGCGCCCCCGGGCGACCTCGTGCACGGCGCGCAGCAGCTCCGCGGGGCTGAACTCGCCGTGCACGAGGTAGCCGCGGGCGCCCTGGTGCAGCATCCCGCGGATCAGGTCGGGGTGGTCGTCGCTGGTCAGCACCAGCACGGCGGAGTGCTGGGCGAGGACGCCGATCACCGACAGCCCGTCGGCGACCGGCATCCGGTGGTCGAGCAGGGTGACGGCGGGGCGCAGCCGGCGGGCCGCGGCCAGCGCCTCGCGGCCGTTGGCGGCCTCACCGAGGACGCGCAGGCCGTCGTCGCCGTCGAGGATGCCGCGGACGGCGGCGCGCACGATCGGGTTGTCGTCGACGACCAGAATCCCGACCGGGACCCCGACGGGAAATGTCATGCGGCACCCAGCGGTACATGGACGGCGACGACGCTGCCGCGGCCCGGGGCGGAGTCGAGGTGCAGGCGGCCGCCCGCCATCCGGGCCCGCTCCGCCATGCCGACGATGCCGAAGTGGCTCGCGGACTGCAGCCGGGACAGGTCGTCGGGGACGGTGAACCCGACCCCGTCGTCGCTGATCTCCAGCAGCGCGCCCCGCCGGACCGGCGCCAGGCGGACGACGACGTGCCGCGCGGACGCGTGCCGGGCCACGTTGGCGAGGGCCTCCCGCAGGATCCGGATCAGCTCGTACGCCACCATGATCGGCGGCTGGACGGAGCCGAGCTCGGTCCGCACCGGGATGCCGGACGTGGCGCTCCACGCGGCGCACACCTCCGCCACGCTCGTGGTGAGATCCTGGTCGGGCACGTCGAAGCGCATCTCCCGCAGCAGCTCGCGGGCCTGCCGGGCGGCCGCGGTCGCGCCCGCGGCGACGGTGGTGGCGAGGTGCTCGGCGAGCGCCGGCTGCCGGCGCAGCGACGACGGCAGCGCCAGCGCCGCCAGGGACACCCCGCGCAGCGTCTTGGCCACCGAGTCGTGCAGCTCGCGGGCGAGCCGGGCCCGCTCCGACGCGGCCGCCGAGCGTTGCGCGGCCACCAGGAGGCTGGTCGACAGCTCCAGGTGGCGGGCCAGGGCGTTGGTCGCGACGACCGCGCCGAGCCCGGCGAGGGCGCCGGCCATCGGGAACGCGACGACGAACGCGGCGATCTCCGCCGGCGGGTCGCTGCGGCGCAGCACCTCGGCGGTGACCGCGAAGCTGAGCGCGGCGTGGCCGACCCACACCGGCAGCGCCCGCATGCCGAGCACCACCCCGGCGAGCCCGCCGGCGCCGGCGGCGTAACAGAAGTACGCGATGCCGCCGCGGCTCACCGCCAGGACCGTGAACACCAGGGCGAGGTCGGCGGCGACGACCACGACCGGCCGGGCGACCAGCCCCGGCCACCGGGCCAGGACGCCGAGCTGGGCGGCGGTGGCGACGGCGACGAGCGTGAGGACCGCGATCACCGGGCCCGGGTCGTCGACGAGCAGCAGCCCGGCGGCGGCCGCGCTCATCGTCGCCGCGGCCCGCGCGATGAGCACCGCCCGGGTCAACGCCGCAGCGGCGATCTCCCGGCCCGCCGATTGCATCACTGGACACCCGCCTGTGCTGGAAGCGATCGCGACAGCGAACGCTACCCGCCGTGCCGCGGCCGCCGAACCCCCGGCAAGGCGCCTAAGCCGGATTTCAGCCCATGTTGATCAGCCGATAAGTCAGGTGATCGTCACGACGTCGATGTCCGGCGCGGGCGTGTCGTCGTTGAAGAGCGTCAGCCGCAGCTCCCCGGCCGGCAGGTCGGCGGTGAACTGGAACGACCGCGGGACCGTCCACGCCGGGCCGGTCACCTGGAACGTGCGCGGCGCCGCCCCGTTCACCCGGACCTTCACCGCGCGCGGGCCGTCCACCTCGTACCCGACCGTGATCGTCCGCGACCCCGCCGCGGGCAGGACGGCACGGACCTCCAGCACGCAGGTGAAGCACAGGTAACGGACCCGGGCGCCACCGTGGCAGGTGCCGCACGCGGTGACGGCGGCGCCGCCGGTCAGCCGGTTGCCCGGGTCCTCGGCCTCCACGACGATCGGGGCGAAGCTCGCCGGTGCACTGCCGGGCACGGCCGCCGAACCCCGTACAGGAGGCGCTGAAACGACAGGCTTCCCGCCGTCGGTGTCCCGGTCCGGGGCGATCAGCGGCGGCACGAGCACCGTCGCCGCGGCCATCCCGGCCGCGACCACCGTCACACCCAGCCACTGCCGCCGGCTCAACTGCACTCCTTCACCCGTCCCGGACGGACCCTACGGCACATGTCTGGACAGACGGCGGCGCCGCCGTCCTCTGTCGTGGACGGCGGCGCCGGGTGCCCTGTGGGGGGTCAGGGCAGCAGGTAGTTCTCGTTCAGCACGTACGGGGCCGGCTGCTGGTCGTCGCGGCCGTCGTGGCCCCGCGGGTCGCACTGCCGGGCCGCCACGATGCACCCGTCGACCATCGCGGCCAGGGTCCGCTCGTCCCACGCGTTCATGAAGTCGTAGTGGAACGTGGGGCCGGCGCCGCTGGCGAAGCGCACCTTCGACATGTCACCGTTGACCGGCCAGGCCATCTTGAACTCCAGCTTCGGCACCGCGACCGGGTGGCTGTCGGGACAGACCCAGCCCGACGCGGTGTGACTGTCCACCGGGTACACGATGTGGCTCTGGTGGTCCGGCGAGTCCAGGTGCCGCCCGTCCCAGCAGCTCGGTGCCTGGTACCGGATGTTGAGCTTCACGTCCCGCGCCGACGAGCAGGTCAGCGGGATGTTCTTGTTCTTGTAGCTGTTGCCGCACTCGAAGCCTTCCTCGGTCGCGGCGAGGAACTTGTCGGCGTCGGTGTTCTTCGCGTTGCCGACCACGAACCGCAGCCCCTTCGGGAACGGCCGGACGCTGCGGTAGTCGGTCACGCCGGCCTTGTAGTAGATGACCTGCAGGCCTTCGGGGTTGACCGGGGTGTCGCCGTTGAACAGCGTCGGCATCCAGTACGCGGACAGGTCGCCCTTGGCCTTGCAGGTCGTCTGGCCCTTCGCCAGCGACTCGATGGTCGTGCCGGCGTTCGTGGTGGTGTTGCCCATAAACGTGTGCAGGTGCGAGGCTCCGGGCAGGCCCGGGAACACGATCGGGTCGTCGCCGAGGTTGGTCCGGCTGACCGAGCAGTTCGCCTGGAACTCGTGGAACCCGCCCTTGTTCGGCGGCACCTCGTGCGACGCCGTCACGTTCGTCACCGGGTTGGGCGCGTCGATCCAGCCGGTGCCACCAGTGCCCCCGTTGCCCCCGTTGCCCCCGGGGCTCACCGGGGGGCTGGTCGGGGGTGCCGTCGTCGGCGGGTTCACGGTCGCGGTGGCCGGGGCCGAGCCCGACCCGTACACCTGGAACTCCCACAGCGAGAAGCCGTATCCGCTGGACCGTTTGGTCCCGAACATCCGCACGTAGCGCGCGAGGCCGCTCACCGCGAGGCTCTGCACACCTCCGGTGCCGGTCGTCGTGGTGTACGCCGTGCGCCAGCTCGCCCCGTCGACGGACACCTGCACCTCGAACGCCGTCGCGTAGGCCCGCTCCCAGGTGAGCACCACCTTGCCGATGGCCACCGGAGCGCCGAGATCGACCTGGATCCACTGCGGGTCGCTGAACGCGCTGGACCACCGGGTCTTCGGATCACCGTCGAACGCGGCCTTCGCCGGATACCCCTGCCCCTCCAGCGACGAGGCCGTCGCCGGCTTCCCCTGCGACAGCGGCGTGTCGCCCGCGCTCGCCAGGTGCAGCGGCCCGGTCGCGAACCAGCCGAGGAACCCGGCCAGCGCGACCGCGATACCAGCCAGGACGAACAGCCGCGACCGCGGCGCGCGTCGAAGGGATGTCATGCACGTCTCCTGCGTCGGCCCGGGGCACCGCCGCCCGGCACCCACCGGCCAGGACGCTAACGGCGCCCCCGCCCCCGCGCCTGAGCCCAAAGACCCAGACGGGACCCAGCCCCCTGGGCCGCCCCGCCCGCTTCACCAGGAAGCCGGAGCGTCAGACCTGGTGCCACTCCACCCCGAAGGTCGGGTCCGGCCCCTCGGTGGGCACAGTGGCATCGGCGCCTTCCCGGAGTCGGCCTGCATGAACGTCACGTCGACGCCGCTCGTGTACTGCACCCGCTCGGCCAGGAAGTGCTTCGTGTGCGGCTGCTGCTCGTGCGCGTCGAAGGCGGCCCGGTCGGCGTACAGCTCGTAGAACACGCGGATCAGCGGCTCGTCGGGCACGGAGTGCACCACGTACGCCAGCGTGCCCGGTTCGAGCCGCTCGATCTCCGGCGTCGTCCGCGCGACCAGCTCATCGAACCCCTTCGCCGCCGCGTCGTCGTGGAGCTGGAACCGGACGACCAGCGCGAAACCCCTGCTCATTGCCTCCCCTTCCGTCTGGCTTCATGGTCGCGATCAGCTTGCCAGGGGTTGTGTCGTGATCACCTGGTGCTGCACCTCGGCGCGCCCGGGAAGCTCAAGAAATGGACGGAGGAACGAAGCGTCGGAGGTATGGGACGTCAAGCGCGACGATGAGCGCGATCACTGGGTTCTCGATCCGCTGGTCAGCGTGGGACCGCTGCGGCCAGAGGATTTGCTGGTGGAGGCGCCTCGCGACAACCGGCCAACGGGCGTGGTGACGGTCGGCACCGTCCGGTTGCCGGGGCGGCCTGGAAGCGGAATGCGGCAGGTGGTTGAACCCGCAACCGTTTGGTGGTGTACACCTCTCAAGGACCCGCGCGGACGAGGGGAGACCCGGGTTGACCAGGGACGAGGAGCTGATGACCGCGCTGTACACCGAGCATTACGGTGTGCTGCTCGGCTTCGTGTCACGGTACGAGCGCGACCGCCACCGTGCCGAGGACCTCGTCCAGGAGACGCTGCTGCGGGCGTGGAAGCACATCGGGAGGATCGACGTCAGCCGGGACACCACGCGGGCGTACCTGCTGACGATCGCCCGCAACGTGGTCAGCAACGCGTGGCGGGCCGACCAGCGGCGGCCCCGGCTCGTCGACGACCCCGACGCGATCGCCGCGGTCGCCGATGCCGACAACGTCGACGAGCTCGTCGAGGGCTGGCTCGTCCGTGCCGCCCTGGACCGGCTGTCCGTGGAGCACCGGCAGGTGGTGGAGTCGGTCTACTACGACGGGCGGACTGTCGCCGACACCGCCCGCCACCTGTCTGTGCCCGAGGGGACCGTCAAGTCGCGTGCCTACTATGCGGTCCGGGCGCTGCGCGCGGTGTTCGAGGAGATGGGGGTGCTGCGATGAGTGGGGACCATGACGCGGTGCGTCCGTTGCTCGGCGGGTACGTCCTCGGCGGCCTCGACGACGCCGACCAGGCTCTCGTCGACGCGCACCTGAGCGGCTGCGCCGGGTGCCGCGCGGAGGTCGACCGGCTCGCCCCCGTGCCCGAGCTGCTGCAACGGCTGCCGGTCGGACCGTCGCCGGTGCCGCTGGAGGCTCCGACCCGCGACGGCCTCGACGCGTTCCTGCGCCGGGCCGCGCTGCCGGAGCGCCGCCGGAGGGCGCGGCTGGTCGCGGGGGTCGCCACGGCCGCCGTCGTGCTGGCAGCCGTCGCCTTCGCCGTTTGGCCGGAGTCGTCGCCGGTACCGACGGCGACACCACGGACGGTCCCGCAGTCGGTGACGCAGCTGTCGACGCAGCCGTCCCCGTCATCGTCGCCCGCCGCCGGGACGGTGGTCCAGTTCGTCGCGGCCGCGGGCAGCGCCATGTCGGGCCGGGCGACGCTGACGCCGCGGCAGTGGGGCGTGTCGGTGGCTCTGGAGCTGACCGACCTGCCGGGCGAGGGGCCGTTCGTGCTGCGGGTCGTGGGCCGCGGCGGCCAGGAGGAGCAGGCCGCGTGCTGGGGCCGCACCACGTCGGCCTCGGCCCGCGTGACGGGCGCCAGCTCGATCCAGCTGCCCAACGTCGACAAGGTCACCGTCTCCGACCACGACGGCCATCTGCTGGGCACCGCCGCCAAGGACTGAGCCGTCTCCGACCACGACGGCCATCTGCTGGGCACCGCCGCCGAGGACTGAGCCGGGTTCAGGGCCGTCGCAGGACGCAGTCGCCGCAGGTGCCGCCGCCGGGGATGCGGTAGTACAGGCAGCAGTTGCGGCGGCGCAGCGCGCGGCCGTGCAGGTCGGCGGTGCCGGCGAGCGGGTCGGCGGTCAGCAGGTCGGCGACCAACGCCCAGACGGCGGGGTCGTCGAGCTGGCCGGCGGCACCGGCGAGGGCCGAGCTGACGTTGCCCCACAGGACCTTCGGCGACAGCCGGAACTCGGCCCGGAACACCTCGAGCAACGGCGCGACCAGCCCCAGCAGGATCCGCTCGCGGAAGGCGTCGCGCGCCAGAGGGCCGCCGCCGGCCGGGGCGGTGCACGCGATCGGCCAGGGCCCGGCGGGCACGGGCTTCCAGAACAGCTGCCCCGGATCCGGATAGCGGGGGTCGAGCAGCGGCGGGGCGAGCAACCGCGACGCGACACCGAGGAACGTCACCGACGCGACGACCCGCACCGGCACCACCGCGGGGTCGAGCCCGAACATCGTCAGGAGCGTCTCGCGCGCCACCCCGACCCGCTCCGCCGCGACTGCCGGGGTGAGCAGGTCGGTGAACGGCCGCCAGCCGTCCGCCGCCGTGTGGTCCTCCCAGACGAAGTACGGGTTCACGAGGCGCAGCGTAATCCAGCGACACGGGCCGATGGCGCGTTCACCGCACGATGACCGGATCGCGCCGTGGCGCAGGCGATACCATGGGCTGATGTCCGTGACCGCAGACACCGGCGAGCGTTCGCGGATCATCGAGGCCGCGCACCGCTGCCTGGTCGACACCGGCGGCGAAGGCCTGTCCGTCACCGGGGTCCTCACCGCCGCAGGCCTGTCCACCAGGGCGTTCTACCGGCACTTCGGATCCAAGGACGCGCTGCTGCTGGCGATGTTCCGCCGCGACAGCGACCGGGTCCACGCGGAGCTGACCGCGGTCGCCGACTCCGCCGCCACGCCGCCGGACGCGTTGCGGGCGTGGATCTCCGGGTTCCTGTCGCTGACCGCCGACAGCCGGCGCCGGCGGGGCGTCCTCGTCATGTCGTGCGGCGAGCTGATGGGCACCGCCGGCTATGCGGCGGAGCGGGCGCGCCAGCTCGGCGCGCACCGTTGTGCGATCGCCGCGATCCTGGAGCGGGGGCGCGTGGACGGGTCGCTGCCGTGGGCCGACCCCGAGGCGGACGCGCGGACGATCACGGCGGCGCTGTCCGCGGCGTTCCAGGAGCGGATGGCCGCCAGCCCGTCGCCCGAGGCCGCCGAGGCCGCCGCCGGGCAGGTCACCGACTTCGCGCTGCGCGCCCTCGGTGCAGCCGCGAACTGACGCTTCCCCCACCTGTGGCCTAGTGGCTACAGTCAGCGCATGCCGCCACGGTACGAGCTGGTCGCCGACGCCCTCCGGGCCCAGATCATGGCCGGGACGCTGCGCCCGGGGTCGCTGATCCCCAGTGCCGGTGCGCTCGCCCACGAGCACGGCGTCGGCCGGGACACGGCGCTGAAGGGCATCGCCGTCCTCCGGCGGGAGGGGCTGCTGTTCCTGGCCCCGGACAAGTCGATCCGGGTCGGTCCGGTCGCGGGCCGGGCCACGCGCGGGCCGCTGAGCATCCCCGACGACGTGCTCGACGTGCCGCCGGGCGGGGTCGTGTCGGCCCGGATGCCGACGCGGCGCGAGCGGGAGCGCTTCGACCTGCCGGAAGGGGTGCCGGTGCTGGTCGTGCGCACCGGCGCCGCGGAGGAGGAGGTCCATCCCGCCGACCGGTACGGACTGCGGCTGCCGTAAGCCCCCGCGGTCAGTCGGACCAGGCGGCGACGCCGTCCAGGCGGGCGGCGATGGCGTGCCAGGTGGCGCGGACCGTGTCGGCGTCGACGGTCGCGAGGCGGCGGCGGGTGGATCGGGCGGTGAAGGGCTGGTCGGCGGTGCGGAGCAGGTCGTCGACGGTGTCGAGGAGCGTGCCGGGGGCGAGGAGGGCGCCGACGTCGTGCAGGTCGAACGCGTCGGCCAGCTCGACGGCGACGTCCCGGGCGCCGATCAGCAGGTCGGGCAGCCACTGCTGCGGCGGGTGGCCGAGGTTGTACTGCACCAGGTCCAGGTCGATCACATCCTCGTCGCCGGGGTGGCCGACGAGCGTCACGAACCGGTCGCGGGCGGCGTCCCAGCCCGGGACGGCGGCGAGCTCGTGGGTGTCGTCGTCCAGCAGGTACTCCGTGAGCCCTTCGACGCTGCGGAACAGCAGCGGGCCGCCGGCCCGGGCGAGGAACACGGTCCGCTCGGGTTCGGTGAGGCGGGCGCGGATCGTCCAGCCGCTGCCGGAGGGCAGGCCGAGGTGCAGCGGGTGGACCGGCGCGTCCCGCCACACGTCGCCGGGCACCACCGCCCAGGGGTCCGGCAGCCAGCTCCACAGGTGCGCGCCGTCGCGGCCCGGCCGTCTCGGCGCCGGCTGCGCGGGTGCGGGGGCGGCCGCCTGCCGGGGGAACCCGCTCAGGACCGCCAGGCTGCCCTCGGCGGCGGCGAGCTTCGGGTGCTCGGCGGCGACCGGCTCGATGCCGGTGACGCGGTGGAGCAGGGTCGCGACGAGCGGCAGCAGGGTGGCGCCGCCGGCCAGGTACACGCCTTCGACCGACGTCTCGTCGACGCCGGCGGCCCGCATGGTGCGCAGGGTCAGCTCGGCGGTGGGGCGCAGCAGGGGCGTCGCGATCCGCTCCAGGTCGGCCGGGGTCAGGGTCACGTCGACGCCGGCGGCGACGCGGACGGTGACGGGCACCCCTGTGGCGAGGAGCTCCTTCGCGCGCCGTGCCTGGTCCAGAAGCCTGCGCCAGGCGCCGGAGTCGCCGCCCGGGGCCGCCGCGCGCAGGTGGGCGGCGATCGCCGCGTCGAGGTCCAGGCCGCCGGCGCCCGCCAGGCCCGCGGAGGCGACGATCCGTGGGACGTCGGCGGAGGGTTGGACGACGGCGGTCTCGAAGGTGGCGGCGCCCAGCTCGTACGTGATGAAACTCCGCCCTGACGTGACCGGCACCCGCGCGGCGAGGGCGCCGGCGAGCGCGACCGGCGCCGGCACGAGCCTGGCGGCCGGCAACCCCGCCATGGACGCGGCGGTCAGCAGCGCGCCGCGGGCGTGGGCGTCCCAGGACGCGGGGTGGGTGAGGGCGACCTCCTGCAGCGCGGCCCCGCCGGTGACCCGCAGCGCCTCGGCGTGCACGGCCCACAGGATCGCCGCGAACAGGTGCACGACCGGGACGTCCACCCCGCCGAGCCGCACGCTCTCCGCGGCGGCGTGCGACTTCGGATGCGGCTCGAACCGCTCGGGATCCCCGACCCCGCCCCGGAGCGCGGCGGCGCCGACCGCCAGGACCCCCTCGGCCACGTCGAGGTGCACCGCCGACGGCAGCAGCGGCGACCCGTCGAACAGCAGCGGCGCCACCCGCCCGTCGGTGTCCTTGAGGACCGCGACCGTGCTGCCGGTGCCGACATCGATGCCGAGATGCATCGCCCGATGGTGCCAGCCCGCCCGCCGCGGCGGGCGGTCAGGGGCGCGTGGGGATGCCGAGCGGGTCGGTGTCCAGGCCGAGATAGGTGATGAGGCCCGGGTCGGTGTCCTCGTCCTCGGGGGCGGCGTGCGCGCCACGGGTGCGCGGCCCGGCGTCCGGACCGGTCGCGAGGTGGTCCACGACGACGACGGTGACGTTGTCGCGGCCGCCGGCGAGGACGGCCCGGTGCACGAGGAGGTCGGCGGCGGCCTGGGCGACCGGTTCGGCCCGCAGGGCGGCGGCGATCTCGTCGTCGGTCAGCTCCAGGGGCAGCCCGTCGGAGCAGACGACGAAGCGCTCTCCCGGCACCGGCGACAGGACCCACAGGTCGGCGGGGGGTGCGGGTCTGGTGCCGAGTGCCCGCGTGATCACGCCGCGGCGGCGGGTGACGCTCTGGGGTGCGGTGTGGTCGACGGTGAGCTGGGTGAGGACCTCGCCGTCGTAGCGGTACACGCGGGAGTCGCCGACGTTGAACACCGCCCAGCGCTCGGCGTCGCCGTCGAGCACGAGGCTGAGACCGGTGACCGTGGTGCCCATGCCGGTGCGGACGGGGTGTTCGACGGCGGAGGCGAGGATGTCGGCGTTGGCGCGGGCGATCTCGTCGTGCACATCCTGCGGGGTGCGGTCCGGCAGGTCCGCGAGCCGCCGCAGCGCCGCGACGGCGAGCTCGCTGGCGACGTCACCGGCGGCGTGCCCGCCCATGCCGTCGGCGACGGCATACACCCCGTCGACGACCAGCGCGCTGTCCTCGTTGCGCTGGCGCACCCGGCCGACGTCACTGGCGGCGCCGGCCCGGACCGTCGTCACGAGGCACCGGCCCGCACCGTGGTGCCGCCGAACCGCGACACCAGCGCGGCGACGACATCGTCCCGCCCGACCGGCGACAGCGGCCCCGAGCCGTCGTCCGCCGACAGCATCCAGGTCCCGTCGGCGTCGCGGGCGATCGCGACCCCCGCGCCGTCCGACGCGATCGCCACGGCCGCCTCGCCCTCGCCGGCCGTGCACCGGTCGACGAACCTGGCCAGCGGCGACGCGAGGGGCTCGGCCGGGTCGAGGACCTCGATCCCGAACAGCCCGAACGGCCCCGGATAGGTCGCGACACGGCCGGCGGTGCCGCTGAACACGTGCATCGCGATGGTCTTGTCGCCGGTCGACCCGGCCGCCTCCGTCGTCGTGTGCAGCGTCGCCAGGGCCGCGACCGCGCCCAGGACCAGCGGGCCCGGCACGACATCGCCGCCCTCGTCGGTGCACAGGCCGCGGGCCAGCAGCGACGCGACCCCGGCAGCGGTGACGATGTCGGTGGCCGCCTCGGGCTGCAGGGCGAGACGGCGCCGGACGCCATCCATCGCGGCCGTGCGCTCACCGTGCGGGCCGGCGGCGGAGCGGAGGAGAAACTCCAGCTCCGCGAACGTGCACAAGGTCGTGTCCGCCATGCTCCTCCTTCACGTATGCGCCGCGAGAAGCCAGGAAAGCCGAAGGAAGAACGGCCCGATGAGACTATCAGGAGCCGAACCGTCGCCGTTCGCCGCGGCCCGGTCGACCGTCCCGCCCTCAAATCGTACAAATGACGCATAACACGGATGTTTCGCTGTTCACCTGCGGGTGAGGGCGGCGGCGGGGCAACGTCAACGGAGTGGATCACGCAGCGGGGCTGAGCCGGCGCGCGGTGCTGCTCGCGGCCGCCTGCGCGGGCGCGGGAGTCGCCACTGACGCCTCGGCGGCACCCTCGGCCGGCGCGCTGCTGCCGGTCAGCATGGCTACGCACATTCACGGGCCGTTCAGCGAGGGGCTCGCCAGCTACGCCGCGCACCTGGAGCAGGCCCGCAAGCACAAGGTCGACGTGGTCTGGTGGACCGACCACGACTTCCGGATCGCGGCGGCCGGGCACCGCCAGGCCGTGCACTTCGACGGCGCCTCCGAGCCCGAGCACGGCCTCGGCTGGACGTGGAGACAGCACCTCGCCGGCAAGCCCCGCGGTCACGCCGCCGACTTCGTCGCCTCGCCGCACTCCCCGCGCGACGGCACCGGCAAGGCGCTGCGCCTGAGCGCAACCGGCGGCGGCACGCTGCGCATGGAGGGCATCGCCTGGAACGCGATGGCGAACGCCTGCGTCGCCGACACCACCCTCACCCTGGACGTGCTGCCCGAGCAGCTCGCCGGGGGGTCGCTGACGCTGGAGATCCAGCTGTCCGACCAGCCGGGCAAGGGGGTGCTGCGGCTGCGGTACGACATCGGCGGCGCGACCTTGGTCACGCACAAGGCCGACAAGGCGGTCGGCACGGTGACGCGCCCCGTGAAGGCGGGCGTGTGGCAGTCGCTGACGTTCGACCTGTGCGACGACATCGCGGCGCTGTGGCCCGACATCACCGCCGGCGACAACGCCCTCACGGGGCTGGCGCTGGAGGTCCGGCAGGCCCGGTTCGTGGTCGACCGGCTCACCTTCGACCGCGCCCGCCGCGCCGGGCAGGCCGGCGAGCAGCTGCGCGCCGAGGTCATCGCCGCGGTCGCGAAACGCTACCCGGACGTCACCCAGTTCCGGGCCCTCGAGGTCTCGATGGTCAGGCACCTGAACTGGTTCGGCGGCGACCTGACCCTCCCGCCGTTCCCGAGCCCGCCGCTGCGCGACAACGACCCCGACCTGACCGGGTCCATGGTCCGCCGCCTGCACGCCCACGGCGGCCTCGTCTGCTGGAACCATCCGATGGACGTGGCGAAGCGCGACGAGCTGGCGAAGCTGATCGTGACGCGGAGTGCCCTGGGCGCCGACCTCGTCGAGATCGGCCGTGACCCGGTCGAGGATCTGCTCTGGGTGTACGACGTCGCCGCCCGCAACTGCGTCTTCTTCACCGCGCTGGGCAGCAGCGATGACCATGACGCCACCGACTGGGCCGCCAACGAGGACCACTTCGTCAGCCACGTCTGGTCCCCGTCGAAGAGCCGCGCCGACCTGCTGCGCGCCCTGTCGGCCGGGGCGGCCTGGTTCACCGACCTCGTCTCGTTCCGCGGCGCCCTCGACCTCCGCGTCGGCGGTGTCTCCTACATGGGCGCGGTCCTGGTGGGCGCGGCGCCCGTGAAGGTCGACGTGACGGCGACGAAGCTGCCGAAGGGCGCGAAGCTGGAGGTCGTCACCGGCAAGCTCGGCAGCGGCCTCTCACCGTCCACGAAGATCACGGCCGACACGTCGGTGCTGCTGCAGCCCGGCACCTACGTGCGCTCGCAGGTCCGGCTCAAGAACGGCACGCTCGCGGGCGTCTCGAACCCACTGTGGCTGCTGGCGAAGGCGCCTTCCACACCGATTCCGGTGGCCCGGCGGAGGGCGTTACCCTACTGAAAAACCGCCTTCGTTGGACCGTGGTCCATCGAAGGCGGTTCTTGAATCCTGTTTCTTGGAGCGGACGACGAGATTCGAACTCGCGACCCTCACCTTGGCAAGGTGATGCGCTACCAGCTGCGCTACGTCCGCGTTGCTGGTGAAGACTCTAGCGCATCGTCGCGCGGCGTTCACCGAGGGGGGCGGTCACCCGATAGCGTGACTCCGTGAGACGCATGATGTTCGCGGCGCCGTTGCTGCTCATCGCCGGTTGCACGGCCACCGCGGCGCCCTCCGCCCCGGCGCCGTCGTCCGCCCCGGCGACCGCCGCGCCGGCTTCGGCCTCCCCGTCGCCCACCCCGGTCGACCTGACGCTCGCCTTCGCCGGCGACGTGCACTTCATGGACCGGACCGCCAAGCTGCTCGCGGACCCGGCGACCGCCTTCGGCCCGATCGCGTCGCAGCTGTCCTCGGCCGACCTCACGATCGTCAACCTGGAGACGGCGATCACGTCCCGCGGGACCGAGGAGCCGAAGACGTACCACTTCCGCACCACACCCGTCGCGATCGAGGCCCTCAAGGCGGCCGGGATCGACGCGGTCAGCATCGCCAACAACCACACCCTCGACTACGGCCGGGTCGGGCTGCTCGACACCCTGGACGCCGTCCACAAGGCCGGCTACCCGGCGTTCGGGGCCGGCGCCACCATCGACGAGGCGTACCGGCCCTGGCTGACCACCGTCCGCGGCGTGAAGATCGCCGTGCTCGGCTTCAACCAGGTCAGCGAGCTCGCCTCCACCTGGGCCGCCGGCCCCGACAAGCCTGGCATCGCCATGGCGTTCGACACCGCCCGCGCCACCGCCGCGGTCGCCGCCGCCCGCGCCCAGGCCGACCTCGTCATCGTCTTCAACCACTGGGGTGACGAAGGCAACAGCTGCGCCAACAGCGCCCAGAAGACCTTCGCGGCCAAGCTCTCCACCGCCGGCGCCGACCTGATCATCGGCTCCCACGCCCACACCCTGCAGGGATCGGGCTGGCTGGGCTCCACGTTCGTCGCCTACGGGATGGCCAACTTCCTCTGGTACGGCACCTCCAAGAGCACCGACACCGGCGTCCTGCGCCTGACCGTCCGGGACCGCAAGGTCACCAAACGGGAGTTCCTGCCCGCCGTCGTCTCCGACACCGGCCAGCCCAAGCTGCTCACCGGCGCCGCTGCCACCAAGCTCAGCCAGCGGTACGACAGCCTCCAGACCTGCGCCGGCCTCACCGCACAACCCGGCTGACCCCACCCCGACGCGCCGGATCCGGATACCGGTTTGGCATGACGGTTGGCGGTCGGCTAGAGTTTGCATCCGTCGCCGGGTGCAAGACAGGCCAGGCGGTGCGGACGTAGCGCAGCTGGTAGCGCATCACCTTGCCAAGGTGAGGGTCGCGAGTTCGAATCTCGTCGTCCGCTCGGGAACAAGTGACCACGGTGGGGTGGCCGAGAGGCGAGGCAACGGCCTGCAAAGCCGTGTACACGGGTTCAAATCCCGTTCCCACCTCGGAAAGGCCACACCACGGTGAGGCACCCCAAGCTAGGGCGATTGGCGCAGTGGGAGCGCGCTTCCTTGACACGGAAGAGGTCACTGGTTCAAACCCAGTATCGCCCACCAGCAAAAAGGCCCGTTCTCGGAGATCGAGAACGGGCCTTTTGGTATGCAGGGGGTCTAACAGGGGGTCTACGGCGCGGCAGCGGCCCGGAGGCGCCGCGACGCCATCACCGTCATCGGTCTTTCAATCGACGAGCGATGCGTTGAACGATCTTGCCCACGGCGAGGGCGACCAATGCGGCTGCCGGAGCTTTCTGCCAGTCGGGGTATCCAGGCAGCCAGAGGGGTGACGTCACGTCCAGCGCGAGATAGACGCCGAATCCGGCGACGAACCCGGCGTTACGGGAAGGCGGCGAGCTGTCAGCCTTCATCATTTGGTTCTAGTATCTCGCCACCGCTGTGGTTGTCCAGGGGCTTACGTGCTGCGGCCGTCCCACCAGGCAAGCCGAACATTTGGTTCATGACCTCGGCGCCATTCAGCAGCACCGGGCGGAGCTGGTGGCGGTAGACCGCCTCCGTGACCCTCGTCCCCGCGTGCCCGACGAGGTCGGCGATCTGCTCCAGGGTCATCCCGTGTGCGGACGCGATCGACACAAAGCTGTGCCGTAGCTCGCGCGGTGTCCAGTCGTCGGCCGCCAGCCCGGCCGCCTTCACCACCCGGCGGAAGGATCGCCGGACGTTCGCGGCGTCGAGCGCCGTACCGACGGCCGACACGAACACCAGGCCGGTCTCGTGCCATGAGTCGCCAGCTCGCCGCCGCGCCTTGTCCTGCTCCTGGCCGTGCAGCTCAAGCGCGTAGACGCAGAGTGCCGGCAGGGCGAGCGTGCGCCGTGACTTCGGGGTCTTGGTGTCCCCGCCCACCCGGTCGGACCGCCAGACCGACACCGACGGCGGCACCGGCGGCGTGTCGTCCGGCCGTCCCTTGAGGTCGAGCAGCTCCCAGCGCAGCGCCCGCACCTCTTCGGTACGCAACCCGGTGAGCAGGGACAGCACCACGTAGGCATACAGCGGCGTGTCCCTGGCGGCCTCCAGCAACGCGGTGCCCTGCTCCATCGTCAGCGACTTCGAGGGCCTGCCCGGCTGCCCCTTCGGCAGGTCGCACAGCGCGGTGACGTTGCGGCTCACATGCCCGCGGGCCATCGCTCGCCGCAGCGCCCGCTTGAGGCACGAGAACAGGCTGCCCAGAGTTGCCGTGCTGAGGACCTTCGCCCGGTCGGCGAGCCACCGGTCAACGTCCGTGGCGGTCAGGTCCTTGAGCTTCCGGGCACCGAGGTACGGCACCAGATGATGGCGGCAGCGCTGCACCGAGCGTGATCCGGACGCGGAGGCGATCGACGGCGTGCGTTCCGGCGGCGCGGCTCAGATGAGAGGCAGGGATGGGCTACCGTCTACACGAATTTCGAGAGGTGTGTCGACCTCCAAGGGGGCATGGTGTCCACACATCATCGCGTTGTTGCATGCACAATCGTCGCAGTCGGCCTGGCGGCGGCGTGGTATTTGCAGGACACGGCCACCACAAGCGGCCCGGGGGACGTCGCAGCGCGTCCCTCCGCTGCCGCCATCGTCCAAGTTCCGCCGGCGAGCCGTCAGGCCGCGCCGGCGCTGACCGGGCAACTCCTCGACACCAGCGCCTTCCGCCTTGCCGAATGGCGTGGTTCCGTCGTGGTCGTCAACTTCTGGGCGTCCTGGTGTGCGCCCTGTGGTGACGAAGCACCGGACCTGCAGGCCGTCGCCGATGCCACGGCTGGCCTCAGCGTGCGCATGCTCGGCGTGAACATCAACGATGACCGCGACGAGGCCAGGAAGTTTGTCGACGCCTACCATTTGACCTACCCGAGCCTGTTCGATCCGGCCGGTGAGATTCCGCTGATCTTTCCCGCGATCTCGCCCCGCACGCTCCCGAACACCGTCGTCCTTGACCGGGCCGGCAACGTGGCAGCCGTCGCTCGCCGCAAAGTCACCCGCACCGAACTCGAGGCCGCTGTTCGAGCCCTCGCTGCGGAGTCGGTGGCAACTGGGTGACTGGCAGCAACCGCTCCGCGCTCAGGGCACTGGCTCCCACTGTGACCCAGGGCCACCTGTGAGCCGGTGGCTGCGGTGATCAAAAAGCGGATCCGGTCGTGGTGGTGACCGGATCCGCTGTTCGATCAAGCGGGGGTGCTGTCCTCAGGACGTCCGGGAGCGGCGGAGGGCCAGGACGGCGACGACCAGGCCGGCCAGGCCGGCGACGAGGCCTGCGATGCCCAGGCCGATGGCCGTACCGTCGCCGCTGCCGCCGTCATCGTTCTTCGCGGCGACCGAAGTGGCAGGTGCCGCGGAGGCCCCGGATGCCGCAGCGTCGGACTTCTTGGTGAGCTTGAGGACGGGGGCGGGGTGCTCGGCCTCGGCGCCGGCGGCGGGCTCGTCGATCCAGCGGACGATCTCGCCGGTGGAGTAGGTCTGGAGGGCCTTGAAGACGATCTGGTCGGTGGTCGGCAGGGGGCCGAGGGAGACGTCGAACTCCTGGAACTGGTGGGGCTTGATCTCCGCGCCGGCTGACGCGGTCCAGGTGATTTTGGAGACGGCGTCGGTGAGCTCGCCGTCGTCGGTCTTGATCGGTGTGGCGAGCTTGCTGGTCTCGGCGACGGCGGTCCAGCCCTGGAGCGGTTTGAGCGACACCGACGCGATCGGCTTGTCGGTGGGCAGCGCGATCTCGAGCTTGGTGGTGGAGGCGTCGTCGCGCTCGTTGGGCACCCGGAACGTCACCTTGGTGTAGCCGCCCTGCGTGGCGGTGTTGGGGTTGACGGTGACGTGAGCGGAGGCGGCGGCGGGGAAGGCGAGTGCAGCGGCGGCGGCCGCGGCGACGGCGACACCCGCGCGGACCACGTGGGTCAGGCGCATGATGCGGGCTGTCCTCTCGGGCAGGAACGACAAGGTCAACCGGGTAGTCGCCCCGGACCGCCGGAAAGTTCCCCGCGGTTCTACGCTAAATCCGCCGGGTCGGCATACGCCGTGCCGAGCGCCGTGACGGCGAACAGGCCGATCGCCAGGACGTGCACCGCCGTGCACCACAGGCAGATCGCGTCGAGGGTGAAGAGCTCCGCGTAGACGAGCCAGACGACGAACAGCACGCCGACGCCGGTACAGGCGAGGCGGGCGAGCCGCACGTCCCGTCGGGGTGTCCGCCACAGCGCCGACAGGGCGAGCATGGCGACGAAGTACAGCAGACCCAGCACCGCCACGGGGATGCCGAACACCGCGGACTGCTCGCTGGTGGTGACCTTCAGGCAGTTGAGCGCTCCCGTGTCCGGGCAGGCGAGGGTCGTCGACGACGTGAAGTGCTCATACGTCAGGTACGCGGACACGCCCAGGCCGAGCACGGACAGCACCAGCGAAACGGGCGGCACCCACCGCTGCACCAGCTGGTCGGTGGTGGTCTCGGTCATGCTCAGACCTTTCCCTGGAAGGCGGTCACGGCCTGGGAGGTGCAGACGTTCGCCGGTTTGCCGCCGGTCACCTTGCACAGCACGGCGGTGATCGCGTTGGCGTTGCCGTTGACCGCCTTCGCGATCTCGCTGCCGGGGTCGGACAGCGCCTTGGTCACCTGCTCGGCGGTCATGCCGGCGAGCAGCTCCGGGCTGAACGTCGCGCCGGAGGTGATCGCCTGGTTGGCGTAGTCGACGAATGGGATCGATCCGGCGGACTTCGCGTCCACGTAGGGCGGGGCGTTGAACTTCTGCACCAGCTGCGCCTGCTGGGGGGTCAGCTGGTCCAGCGGCGTGTACGAGCCGCCCTTGCGGGTCCTGCCGCTGGTCTCGACGCCCTGGAAGGTGAGCACGTCGCTGGTGTACGTGCTGCCGTGGAACGACACCGTCGGCGTGTCGGGGTACACGTCGTCGGACGCCGAAGCGGTGATCGTCAGGCCGCTGAACGTCCCGAACCGGGACAGCGCGACGACCACCGGCCAGCGCTGCGCGGCGCAGAACGGGCAGTACTCGGCGCCGACATACAGCACCAGGGGCTTGCCGCCCTCGGTGAGCACCGGCTGGCCGGTGACCGCCTTCGGCAGGATCTCGGCGGATCCGACGCCGACCTGGTCGAGGACCGCGGGCGGCACGGACGTCAACTGCGCGACGATCGCGGCGGCCGCCTCGCCGGTGGGGAAGGCCGGTGTGGGCTTGGTCTCGGGCCCCCCGGCGCCGCCGAGCTTGGTCACGATCATGACCGCGAACACGACCAGGACGGCGGCGATCGCGGCCGTCGCCTTGCGCATCCTGCCCCGCCTGGCGGTCGCCCGCTCCTGGATCAGTCGCATCCGTCGCGCGTATTCGCGCGAGTCCCGCTGGCGCTTCGACACGCGCAACCCCCACTCGTCTGTCTATTAGTCGTATCGGACCCGCCCGTTGGTTCCCTCCGTGGCTGAATTTAGGCAGACGCGCGTCCGTCGCACTGGGTCGAAGGTCTCGCCACGCCGGGTACAGCGGCAGATCTTGCGCGGGCCGGTGCGGCGGTGCAATGTGGCTTGTCGGCACCTGGACACGGACGCGAGGGGCTAAACGACCATGCAGCGACGACATCTTCTGACAGCGGCGGCGAGCGGTGCGGTCGCCGGCGCCGCGGGCCTGGCCGGCACCGCGGCGGCCGGCGAGAGCGGGGGCCCAGCGTTGAAGCCCGGCAAGACCCGGCTGATCAGCCTGTCGCACGTCAACGACCCGGCGACGACCAACATCTACCCCGGCGACCCGGCGTTCGAGCTGGAGACCATCGCCACCATCGAGAACGAGGGCTACTACCTGCAGTACGTCCGCGAGGGCGAGGCGACGGGCACGCACTGGGGCGCGCCCGGGCACTTCAACGCCGGCGAGCCCCTGGCGGACGACCTCGACCCCAACGACCTGTTCCTGCCCGCGGTCAAGATCGACGTGCGGAACAAGTGCGCCCGCAACGCCGACTACGCGCTGACGGTCGACGACGTGAAGCAGTGGGAGCGCCGGCACGGCCGCATCCCCGACGAGTCGATGATCATCATGTGGACCGGCTGGGAGTACAAGTGGGGGACCGACGCGTTCCCGAACCTCGACGCCGACGGGGTCCTGCACCAGCCGGGCTTCGCACCCGAGACGGTCCAGTGGTTCATCGACACCGGCCGGATCGGGCGCAACGGCGGCACCGGCATCGACACGTTCGGCCCCGACCTGGGCACCGACCCCGACTTCAGGGCGTCGCTGCTGGTGTACCGGCGGCACCGCATCAGCCTGGAGATCCTGGCCAACCTGGCCAAGTTCCCGGCGACCGGCGGGTCGATCCTGTGCGGCGGCTTCATCAACGCGAAGGGCTCCGGGTCGACCGCGCTCATCTACGGCGTCCTTCCTCACTAAAGTCGCGCCTCCGGGTGCCGATGCGGTGCGTGTGGAAGGCATCACCGGCATCGCCACCCGGATGGCAGAGATCCGCTCGCAGCTCGCCGCCCTGACCCCGCCTCCTGCTGTACAGGCCGCGCCGGAGTCGTCCTTCGCCTCCGCGTTGTCGGCGGCGACGTCGTTGCAGGACCGCTACGACAACGGCCGC
Organism: Dactylosporangium maewongense; assembly: GCF_039531485.1. Classification (NCBI taxonomy): domain Bacteria; kingdom Bacillati; phylum Actinomycetota; class Actinomycetes; order Micromonosporales; family Micromonosporaceae; genus Dactylosporangium; species Dactylosporangium maewongense. The sequence continues at coordinate 26,322 of NZ_BAAAQD010000007.1, forward strand.
ATCCCCGTCACGGCGCTCGCCGAGGTCGGCTCGACCGGGCACCGCCTCGCCGCCCCGGCCGCGGCCGCGCTCGAGAGCCTCCTGCGCGCGGCGCAGCGCGACGGCGTGAAGATCGGGATCACGGACTCGTACCGCAGCTATGACGAGCAGGTCGACCTCGCCCGCCGCAAGGGCCTCTACTCCCAGGGCGGCCTGGCCGCGAAGCCCGGCACCAGCGACCACGGCTGGGGCCTCGCCGTCGACCTGGACCTCGACGCCAAGGCGCAGGCCTGGATGCGGGCCAACGGCGGCCGTTTCGGCTTCACCGAGAACACGCCCCGCGAGCCGTGGCACTGGAAGTTCACCGCCTGAAGTTGTCGTACCCGGCGGTTACGCTGCCGGGCATGGTGTTGTCGTTGCTGCTCACCGCGCATCTCGGCCTGGCCGCCATGTGGTGCGGCTCGATGGGCTACAGCCTGCTGGTCGTCCAGCCGAAGCTGGCCCGCGCCGGGCTCGGCGACGACCAGCTGGAGGAGCTGCTGACGCTGCTCGCCCAGGGCAACCGCTGGAAGGTCGTCCCGATCGTCGCCGCCCTGCTGGCCACGGCCGCCGTCATCCTCACACTGACGGGCAGTGCTGTCTTCATCGCGGTGTTGCTCTTGTACTGCGCTGCCGCCGCCGTGTTCGCCGACGTGTCCTGGCGGCACTGGCCGACCCGGGTGTTCGCGCTGCCCGCCGAGCGTCCCGGCCTGCGCCGCGCCCTCCGCTTACGCGCCTGGACGATGCTGGTCCTGGTCGGCGCGGCCTTCACCACCGCGCTGTGGACGTCGGCGTGGGCCTGGGCGGGTGCGTCCTGACCCCGGTCGGCTGTGTGTTCCCGATCGTCGTTCTGGTGGGCGGTGCTGTGGGCAACGGCCTGGGCCGCCCGCTGTTAGTGTTCGCGGGGCGACCAGCGTCGATGCATTGGCCGCCCGGCCTGACAGGAGGACCTGATGTATCCGGCACCCGCCGCCCGCCCGAGTTTCGGCTGGAAGCTCCTGCAGAGCTGGTGGGTCCTCATCTCGATCCTGGGGTTCGGCTGCTTCAGCGGCGCGGGCCTGGTCCTCGTCGGCCTGCGCGCCCGGAAGCCGGCGTGGTGGGGCTGCGGCGTCGGGTACCTCCTCATCGGCACCGCCATGGTCGTGCTGTCCGAGAAGGCCACGGTGCCGGACGATCCTTCCAGCGGCGGCGGCTTCGCGGCGCTGTGGCTCGTGCTGTGGGTGGTGTGCGTCGTGCACTCGTTCGTGCTCAACGTGTACTGGCTCCGCTGGCTGGAGCAGCGCCGCGCCGTGGCGGCGTTCGGCTCTCCCGCTGCCTTCGGCTCCCCAGCCGCCTTCGGGTCACCCGCGGCGTTCGGGTCTCCGGCCGCCTTCGGTTCGCCTGCGGCGTTCGGTTCGCCGGTGGGTCCGGCGTCCGCGGTGCCGTATTCCGTGCCGCCGGCCGGTTTCCCTGCCCAGGCGACCCCGCCCGCCGGGTTCAATCCGTACGCGACGCCGGCGGCCGGTTTCCCCGCGCAGTCGCCGCCCGCCGGCTTCGGTCCGCAGGCCACGCCGTCGGCCGGCTTTCCGGCCCAGTCCGGCGGGTTCACGTCGCAGCAGTTCACGGTCGACCCGATCCCGTCGACCTCCACCACCCCGTGGCCCGCCCCGACACCCTGGACGCCGACCGCCGCGTCTGTCGACGTCAACACCGCCGACGCCACGCTGCTCGCCACCCTCGACGACTTCGACGCCGCCCGCGTCGCGTACGTCCTCTCCGAACGCCACCGCCGCGGCGGCTTCACCAGCCTCTCCGAGTTCGCCACGACCGCCCAGCTGGCCCCGCACCAGTTCGACCGCATCCAGCACCGCCTGACCCTCACACCCCCTCGCCGGTACTGATCCGGCGTGTGCCGGCTCCCTCGCACAGCGTGACGCGACTGGATTCGGCGTTGCGCGGGAGGGAGAATGGTGGGGCAGCGCCAATCGGGGGAGGCGGCGCATGTTCGCTCTGCCATTGTCTGAGACGTGTCGATCTGATCTGGTGGCCGGCCAGCACGCCCGTCGCCGCGAGGAACGCCGGCGGGCCAGGGCCGAGTTCGCTGAGGCGCGCACGCACGGACTCACCGCCCGCCACGCCTTGAAGCTGGCCCGCCTCCGCCCGCCACCGTCCAACAGGCCACACACCGCAGCTCGGTTCGCAGCCCAGCCCGCTGACCGGCCTGCTGCCGTGGCTCCGCCCACTGCCCGGCCCACTGCTGCGGTTTCGCGCGCTGCCCGGCCTGCTGACTGGTCCACTGCCCGGCCGGCTGTTGTGGTTCCGCACGTTGCGTGTCTTCACCGTCGATCGCGATCAGCTGCCCGCATGCGGGTCGCGGCGGTCCAGCTGGCACTCTTCCCGATCGATCTCGTGCTCGACGCACTCCCACCGAGGGCCGCCCCGGTCGACGCAGTTTGTGGAGGAGCTTCGGTCGGGTCGGGCGGAGCTTCGCCGGCGCTGGGGGCTGCTTCAGCTGGGTCGGGGGTGGTTCTGGGCGCGGCGGGGGTGCTAGTGGACGAGGAGGACGACCAGGGTGCGGGGGCCGTGGACGCCTTCGACGCGGTTGAGCTCGATGTCGCTGGTGGCGGAGGGGCCGCTGATGAGGGTCAGGGGGCGGGTCGGGGTGAGGCGGGCGAGCAGGTCGGGGACGGTGCGGACGACCTGGTCGGCGCGGACCACGCAGAAGTGGCGGTCGGGGACGAGGGTGATCGCGCGGCGGCCCTGGTCGGGGCTGCCGTCGAGGGCGATCGTCCCGGTCTCGGCGCACGCGGCGGCGCAGGCGGTGGCGACGCCGGCGAAGGTGTCCAGGTCGGCGGGGGTGAGGGTGCCGTCGTCGACGTGGGCGCCGGGGAGCTCGAACGGCAGGGCCGGCGGCACGATCAGCCGGCCGCCGGGAGGCATGGTGGCGGCGAGGGCGGCGCGCAGGTCGGTCTCGAGCGTGGCGGGGGTGGTGGGGACGACCGTGGCCTTGTAGTCGGTCAGGCGGTCGGCGAGCAGGGACAGCAGCTCGGGGGAGCCGGTCGGCACCGCCCCCACGCGCCGGTAGTCCCGTGGCACGGCGGGCACGGCCGGGTCGGGCCCGAGCGCGGCCCGGATACGAGCCAGCACGTCGGCGCGGGCGTCAGTCATCGGCCCTCCTGCGCATCGAGATGGGGGAGGTCACGCCGCTGATCAGAAGACTCGCCAGGACGGCCATCAGCGGGCGACCCCGGGCGGGGATCAGCCGGCGAACCGGGGCGGAGGTCAGAAGCGGGGCTGGGACCAGGATCAGATGACGGCTCGGGAAGCGGTTCAGAAGGCGGCACGGGGCGGAGGTCAGCAGACAGGCCGGGACCGGGTTTGGCGGGTGAGTTGGGGTGGGTGTCAGAAGGTGGTGCGGGGCGGGTGCGCCACCAGTCGCGGAAGGACTGGGCCGGGGGGCGGGGGAGGTCGCGGGAGGTGGTCCATGCGGAGAGGGGTGGGGGCAGGGTCGTGATGTGGTTGGTGCGGCGGCCAAGGAGGCGGCCGAGGCGTAGGAGGCGTTCGGCGCTGCGGAAGCGGGCTGGGCGGGACATCACCCAGGACATGGCGGCCATGGTGATGGCCTCGGGGGAGGGGAGCGGGGAAGCGGCGCGCGCTTCCACGTGGCGGTTTCGCAGGTGTACCAGCATCGAGGGGATGTCGATGCGGACGGGGCAGGCGTCGAAGCAGGCGCCGCAGAGGCTGGAGGCGTAGGGGAGGGAAGCGTTGTCCTCGACGCCGGTGAGCTGGGGGCTGAGGACGGCGCCGATCGGGCCGGGGTAGACGGAGCCGTAGGCGTGGCCGCCGGTGCGTTCGTAGACGGGGCAGACGTTGAGGCAGGCGCTGCACCGGATGCAGTGCAGGGCGGCCCGGCCCGAAGGGTCCGACAGGACGGCGGTGCGGCCGTTGTCGACCAGGACGAGATGGAAGTCCTGCGGGCCGTCGCCGGGGGTGACGCCGGTCCAGAGGGACGTGTAGGGGTTCATCCGCTCGCCGGTCGACGAGCGGGGCAGCAGCTGCAGGAACACCTCCAGGTCGGTCCACGTGGGGACGACCTTCTCGATGCCCATGACCGTGATCAGGGTCTGCGGGAGGGTCAGGCACATGCGGCCGTTGCCCTCGGACTCGACGACGGCGAGGGTGCCGGTCGAGGCGACCGCGAAGTTGGCCCCCGACACCGCGACCCGAGCGGTCAGGAACTTCTCGCGCAGGTACGCGCGGGCGGCCATCGCCAGCTCGCGCGGATCGTCGGAGAGCGAGGCGGCGGCAGGCATCGTGCGGCGGAAGATGTCGCGGATCTCGGTGCGGTTGCGGTGGATGGCGGGGACCAGGATGTGCGACGGCTTGTCGTCGCCGAGCTGCACGATGAGCTCCGCCAGGTCGGTCTCCCACGCGGTGACACCGCCCTCGGCGAGCGCCTCGTTGAGCCCGATCTCCTGCGTCGCCATCGACTTGACCTTGACGACCTCGGTGGCGCCGGTCGCGCGGACCAGGTCGAGGACGATCGCGTTGGCCTCGACCGCGTCGCGGGCCCAGTGCACGGTGCCGCCGCGGGCGGTCACCTGCTCCTCCAGCTGGACGAGGAGGGTGTCGAGGTTGGCCATGACGTAGCCCTTGATCGCCTCACCGGCGAGGCGCAGCTCCTCCCAGTCGGGCACCTCGGCCACGACGGCGGCGCGCTTGCCGCGGATGGTGCTCGTGGCATGGCCCAGGTTGCGCCGCAGCTGGTCGTCGGCGAGCGCCGTCCGGGCCGCGACCGGGAAGGACGTTGAGCCACGCAACGCGCCGACACCTCGCGGCGCGTACACCGGCATCCCAAGGAACACGGAGGTCATGTCGCCGCCAGAATCTCTGCGAGGTGCACGGGGCGGGCAGCGGTGGACAGGCGGGACAGGCCGCCGCCGATGTGCATGAGGCAGGACGAGTCGCCGGCCGAGACGACCGAGGCGCCGGTGGACAGGACGCTGCGGAGCTTGTCGCTGAGCATGGCCGCGGACGTGTCGGCGTTCTTCAGCGCGAACGTGCCGCCGAAGCCGCAGCACTGGTCGGCGCCGGGCAGCTCGACGAGGTCGATGTCGCGGACCGCGCGCAGCAGCCGCAGCGGCCGGTCGCCGACCCGCAGCATGCGCAGCGAGTGGCAGGTCGGGTGGTAGGTGACGCGGTGCGGGAAGCGGGCGCCGACGTCGGTGACGCCGAGGACGTCGACGAGGAACTCCGACAGCTCATAGGTGCGCTCGCCGAGCTCCTCCGCCCGGTGCGACAGCGCGACCCGGCCGGCCCGGCGGGCGACGGCCGCGTGCTGGTGGCGGATCGAGCCGACGCATGAGCCCGACGGCGCGACGATCGCCTCGTAGCCGGCGAACGTGTCGACCTGGTGCTCGACCAGGCGGACGGCCTCGCGCTGGTAGCCCGTGTTGATGTGCATCTGGCCGCAGCAGGTCTGCGCCTCGGGGAAGACGACCTCGTGGCCGAGCCGCTCCAGCAGCTCGACCGTGGCCCGGCCGACCTGCGGAAACATCGCGTCGGCGAGACAGGTCACGAACAGTGCCACACGCATCGATCACCGCCCTTTCAGAGGATCCCGCTGAGATGACCGGCGGGTGCGGGGCCGGCCACTCGACTCGCGGACGATCAGCTCCGGCTGGAACACCACGTGGCGGTGCTCATGGCGGCCGTCGTCCTCGATCTCCTCGAGCAGCAGGGCCGTGGCGGTGCGACCGAGCTGTTCCCGAGGCTGTCGCACGGAGGATAGCGGCACCGCGGCCGCCGCGGCGAACTCGATGTCGTCATATCCCACGATCGCCACGTCCTGCGGCACGCGGATGCCCCGCTGGGTGAGGCCCTGCAGCACGCCGAGCGCGACGAGGTCGTTGGCGCAGAAGACCGCCGTGGAGCCGGCCGCGGCGTCGATCTCGGCGGCGGCCGCCCGGCCCGCGGCGACGGTGAGGTTGGGCGTGGGGACCACCGAGAGCTCGGCCTTCCCGGCCACGGCCGCGGAGATCCCGGCGTGCCGCTCCCGGACCTGGGTGATGGAGGCCGGCCCGCCGACGAACGTGATCCGCCGGTGGCCCTGCTCCACGAGGTGCTCGCCGGCGAGCCGGCCGCCGAGCACGTCGTCGACCGCGACCGAGCAGCGGCTGTGCCGGCCGGTGCCGCGGTCGACCAGCACGACCGGGGTGCCGCGCTGGATGAGCAGCTCCAGGCGCGAGTTCGGCGACTCGTCGACGGGCGTGATCAGTACACCGCGGACCCGCTGCTCCTCGAGGAGGTCGAGATGGCGGTGCTCGCGGCCGGCGTCCTCGCCGCTGTTGCAGACCACGACCATGACGCCGTGCTCCTCGGCGGCCGCCTCCGCGCCGCGGACCACGTCGGTGAAGAACGGGTTGGTCACGTCGAGCACGACGAGCGCGATCTGCCGGCTGTGCCCGGCCCGCAGCTGCCGCGCCGAGTCGTTGCGCACGTAGCCCAGCTCGGCGATGGCGTCGAGGACCCGCTGCCGGGTCGACGAGGCGACCAGCTCGGGACGGTTGAGCACGTTGCTGACGGTGCCGATGGAGACGCCCGCGCGGCGGGCCACCTCCTTGATGCCGGTCGTGGTGGACATCGATCTCCCGTACCTCTGAAACGTGTCAACTCGAAAAGGGTGTATCAAACCGGTAACGCCATTGAAACTCTTGACGCCATCGACGGTCTGCTTCTACCGTCACTGTAGTCATCGCATGAAACGTTTCACAAGGGAGGACGGCGAGGTGCTGGTTCTCGAGGGCGTGAGCAAGTCGTTCGGCGCCGTTGCCGCGCTGCGCGACGTGCGCCTGGAGCTGCGCGGCGGCGAGGCGCACGCCCTCGTCGGGGAGAACGGCGCGGGCAAGTCGACGCTGGTGAAGATCCTGGCCGGCGCGCACGCCCCCGACACCGGCACGATCACGCTCGACGGGCAGCCGCTGCGGCTCGGCGGCCCCGCCGACGCCCGCGACGCCGGCATCGCCGTCATTTACCAGGAGCCGACGCTGTTCCCGGACCTGACCGTCGCGGAGAACATCTTCATCGGCCGGCAGCCGCTGCGCTCGCTGCGCCGCGTCGACACCGCCGCGATGCGGGCCCGGTCCGCCGAGCTGTTCGCCAGGCTCGGCGTGCACCTCGACCCGGACCGGCCGGCCCGCGGGCTGTCGATCGCCGACCAGCAGCTGGTCGAGATCGCCAAGGCGCTGTCGTTCGACGCCCGGATCCTGGTCATGGACGAGCCGACCGCCGCGCTGTCCGGGGTCGAGGTCGAGCGGCTCTTCGCCGTCGCCCGGTCGCTGCGCGACGCCGGGGCCGCGGTGCTGTTCATCTCGCACCGCTTCGACGAGGTCTTCTCGCTCTGCCAGCGGATCACCGTCATGCGCGACGGCCAGTGGGTCTCCACCGACCCCGCTGACGCGCTCACCGTCGACCAGGTCGTGCGGCGGATGGTCGGCCGCGAGGTCTCCACCATGTACCCGCAGCGCACCGCCGAGGTCCGCGAGGCCCGGCTGGAGGTCGACGGGCTCACCCGTGCCGGCGTCTTCCAGGACGTGTCGTTCACCGTCCACAGCGGCGAGATCGTCGCCCTCGCCGGGCTCGTCGGCGCCGGCCGCTCCGAGGTGATCCGCGCCGTCTTCGGCATCGACCGGCACGACGCCGGCGAGGTCCGCGTCGACGGCAGGCCGCTGCAGAAGGGCAGCGCGTCCGCGGCGATCGCCGCCGGCCTCGCGCTCGTGCCCGAGGACCGCCGGCAGCAGGGCCTGGTGATGGAGCTGTCGGTGGAGCGCAACGCGACCCTGCCGCGGCGCTGGTCGCTGAGCCGGATCGGGCTGCTCCTCGGCCCGTCGGAGCGCCGCGACGCCCGCACCTGGACGGAGCGGCTGCAGGTGAAGGCGGCCAGGCTGAGCGACCCGGTCGCCACCCTCTCCGGCGGCAACCAGCAGAAGGTCGTCCTGGCGAAGTGGCTGTCGACGGCGCCGCGGGTGCTCATCGTCGACGAGCCGACCCGCGGCATCGACGTCGGCACCAAGGCCGAGGTGCACCGGCTGCTCAGCGAGCTTGCGGACCAGGGCGTCGCCGTGCTCATGGTCTCCAGCGAGCTGCCCGAGGTCCTCGGCATGGCGGACCGGGTCCTCGTCATGCACGAAGGGCGGCTCGCCGCCGACATCCCCCGTACCCGAGCCGACGAGGAGTCCGTGATGCTGGCGGCGACAGGACAGGCGACATGACCGCCCAGCGAAGCGGCTCGGGCCGGTCATCATGTGGCAGGTTCGGGGCAGGCCGACGCCGGAGCGCAGCGGAGGTGGCGGCATGACCGCCGTGCTCGACAGAGCAGAGGTGAAGACCTCGAAGCTCACCCACCGGGTGTTCCTGGTCCGCGAGCTCGGCATCCTCGTGGCACTGGTGCTGCTCATCGGCGGCACCGCGATCAGCAACCCGCGGTTCCTGCACGCGCAGAGCGTCAAGGACCTGCTGCTCGGCTCGACGATCCTGGCGATCCTCGCGACCGGCCAGGCGATCGTGGTCGTCACCCGCAACGTCGACCTGTCCGTCGGCTCGGTGCTCGGGCTGTCGGCGTTCGCGACCGGCACCCTGTTCCTCGACCATCCCGGGCTGCCGATCCCGGTGGTGCTCCTGGCCGGCACGGCGCTCGGGGCGGTGTGCGGCGCGGTCAACGGTGCTCTCATCGCCGCCGCCCGGGTGCCGGCGCTGGTGGTCACGCTCGGCACGCTGTACGTCTTCCGCGGCATCGACTACCGGTGGGCGACCGGCAAACAGATCAACGCCGCCGACATCCCGCACGGGTTCCTGCGCATGGGCACCGCCACCGTCCTCGGCGTGCCGGTGCTGACCCTGTTCGCGGTCGTCGTCGTCCTCTGCGCCGGGTTCTACCTGCGCTCCTATCGCAGCGGGCGGGAGTTGTACGCGATCGGCTCCGACCCCGCCGCGGCGCGGCTCTCGGGCATCCGGGTGGGCCGGCGGGTGTTCGCCGCGTTCACCGCCAGCGGCGCGCTCGCCGGGCTCGCCGGGGTGCTGTACGTCGCCCGGTTCGGCACCCTCGACGCCAACGCCGGCCTCGGCCTGGAGCTCAACGTCGTCGCCGCGGTCGTCGTCGGCGGGGTCGCCATCTTCGGCGGCAGCGGCTCGGTCTACGGCGCGGCGCTCGGTGCCGTGCTGCTCACCACGATCGCCAGCGCCCTGCCGGTGCTCGGCATCAACCCGTTCTGGCAGCGGGCCGCGATCGGCGCGCTCATCCTCGCGGCGATCGGCCTGGACCGGGTCCTGTCGCTCCGCGTCGCACGCAGCCTGCAGGGAGGCCCGGGCAAATGACCGAGCTCAGCACCACGGCCAAGGCCGCGCCGGCCGCGCCCGGGAGAAGAAGCCTGGTGGTCTCCTGGGACGTCGTGGTCCTCGTGGCCCTCGTCCTGGTCGCCGTCGTCGGCGCCGCGACCATCGACGGCGTCGCCAGCCCGCGGTTCTGGCGGTTCGTGACTCTGGAGGTCGTGCCGATCGCGATCATCGCGCTGCCGATGACCCTGGTCGTCATCACCGGCGAGATCGACCTGTCCGTCGCCAGCACGCTCGGCCTCACCTGCGCCGTCATGGGTGACCTGTGGGCGCACGGGGTCACGTCGCTGCCGCTGCTGATCGCGCTGTGCCTGCTGCTCGGCGCGGTCCTCGGCGCCGTCAACGGCCTGTTCGTCACCGTGTTCGGGCTGCCGTCGCTGGCGGTCACGATCGGCACCCTCGCGCTGTACCGGGGGCTCGCGTACGTCGTCCTCGGCGACAAGGCCGTCGCCGACTACCCGGTCGCCTGGACCGACGCCGCGATCGACCCCATCCCCGGCCTCACGATCCCGTGGGTGATCATCGTCGTCGCGGTCCTCGCGGTGCTGTTCGGGGTGCTGCTGCACGCCACCCCGGTCGGCCGCGGCCTGTACGCGATGGGCAACAACACGGAGGCGGCCCGCTTCGCCGGGATCGCGGTCGCCCGCACCAAGTTCTGGCTCTTCGTCGCCACCGGCACGATGGCGTCGCTCGCCGGGGTCTTCTGGACGTTCCGGTTCGCCAGCGCCCGCGCCGACAACGGCAACGGCCTGGAGCTCGCGGTCGTCGCGGCGGTCCTGCTCGGCGGCGTCTCCATCTTCGGCGGCCGCGGCGGCATGATCGGCGTCATCGGCGCCGTCCTGCTGCTCAGCACCCTGCGCAACGCCCTGCAACTGGCGAACGTGCCGGCGAACACCCTCACCATCATCACCGGCTCGCTGCTCATCGCCTCGGTCGTCGGGCCGAACGTCATCGGCATGGCGCGCGAGCGCCTGCGCCGGCGGCGCACCACGTAACGACACCCCCCACCCCCGTTTCCGCGCGACCCCCGCTGAAAGGATTCAATCCCATGAGAGCTGGCAAGCTCATCGCGGTCGCGGTAGCCGCCGCGCTCGCGTTCAGCACCACCGCCTGCGCCGAGGACTCCGACACCGGCAGCACCGGCGACACCGGCACCGCCACCTCCGACACCATCAAGAGCGGCCTGAAGGTCGCGTTCCTGCCGAAGCAGGTCAACAACCCGTACTTCGACACCTCCGACAACAAGGGCGGCAAGGTCGCCGTCGAGGAGTTCAAGGGCTCCTACACCGAGACCGGCCCGTCCGAGGCCAGCCCGTCGGCGCAGGTCAGCTACATCAACACGCTGTCGCAGCAGGGCACGAACGTGATCGCGGTGTCCGCCAACGACAAGGACGCCATCTGCGGCGCCCTCAACGAGGCCCGCAAGGCCGGCGCGAAGGTCGTCACGTACGACTCCGACACCAAGCCCGAGTGCCGCGACCTCTTCATCAACCAGGCGACCTCCGAGGGCATCGCGAAGGTCCAGATCAAGCTCATCTCCGAGGCGATCGGCGCCGACGGCGGCGAGATCGCGATCCTGTCGGCGACGGCCAACGCCACGAACCAGAACGCCTGGATCGAGATGATGAAGACCGAGCTGGCGAAGCCGGAGTACAGCAAGCTCAAGCTGGTCGACACCGTCTACGGCGACGACGACGACCAGAAGTCCTTCCAGGAGGCGCAGGGCCTGCTCGCCAAGCACCCCAACCTGAAGGGCATCATCTCGCCGACCACCGTCGGCATCGCCGCCGCCGGCCGGTACCTGTCCGGCTCCACGTACAAGGGCAAGGTCCAGCTCACCGGTCTCGGCACCCCGAACCAGATGAAGGCCTACGTCAAGGACGGCACCGTCAAGGCGTTCGCGCTGTGGAACCCGGCCGACCTCGGCTACCTGGCCGCCTACGCGGGCGCGTCGCTCGCCTCCGGCGTCATCAAGGGCAAGGAGGGCGACAAGTTCAAGGCCGGCAAGCTCGGCGAGTTCACCGTCGGCAAGGACGGCACCATCCTCCTCGGTGACCCGTTCACGTTCAACGCCTCCAACGTGGACCAGTTCAACTTCTAAGGGGGTTCGGCGTGCGTCGGGTCTGCTTCACCCTCCAGGTCAAACCCGATCGGCTGGATGAGTACCGGCGCCGCCACGCCCACGTCTGGCCCGAGATGCTCGCCGCGCTGCGGGACGCGGGCTGGCACGACTACTCGCTCTTCCTCCGCGACGACGGCCTGCTCGTCGGCTATCTCCTCACCGAGGACTTCGCCGCCGCGCAGGCCGCCATGGACGCCACCGACGTCGACCGGCGCTGGCAGGCGGAGATGGCGGAGTTCTTCATCAACGGTCGGCACTTCGTCGTCCTCGACGAGGTGTTCAACCTCGACCACCAGCTTGGAGCGTTGCAATGACAGAGCTCGCCCCGGAGACGCGCACGCGTGTCGCGGCCCAGCTGCGCGGCCAGCGGATCGAGACGGCGTCCTGGGCATACGGCAACTCGGGCACCCGGTTCAAGGTGTTCCCGCAGGAGGGCGTGCCCCGGGACCCGTATGAGAAGCTCGCCGACGCGGCGACCGTGCACCGGTTCACCGGCGTGGCGCCGACCGTGGCGCTGCACATCCCGTGGGACCTCGTCGACGACTACACCGACCTCGCCCGCCACGCCCGGGACCTCGGCGTCGCGCTCGGCACCATCAACACCAACGTGTTCCAGGACAACGACTACAAGCTCGGCAGCGTCACCAACCCGGACCCCGGCATCCGCCGCAAGGCGATCGGGCACCTGCTGGAGTGCGTCGACGTGATGGACCGCACCGGCTCGCGGGACCTGAAGCTGTGGTTCTCCGACGGCACCAACTACCCCGGCCAGGACGACGTGCGGACCCGGCAGGACCGCCTCGCCGAGGCGCTGCGCGAGACGTACGACCGGCTCGGGCCCGACCAGCGGATGCTGCTGGAGTACAAGCTGTTCGAGCCGGCCTTCTACATGACCGACGTGCCCGACTGGGGCACCGCCTACGCGCACTGCCTCACGCTGGGGGAGCGGGCGCAGGTCGTCATCGACACCGGGCACCACGCGCCCGGCACCAACATCGAGTTCATCGTCGCGGTCCTGCTGCGGGCCGGGAAGCTCGGCGGCTTCGACTTCAACTCCCGCTTCTACGCCGACGACGACCTGATGGTCGGCGCCGCCGACCCGTTCCAGCTGTTCCGGATCATGCACGAGATCGTGCTCGACGACGCGCTGACGGGGAAGGGGATCGCGTTCATGCTCGACCAGTGCCACAACCTGGAGCCGAAGATCCAGGCGGTGATCCGGTCCGTGCTCAACGTGCAGGAGGCGACCGCGAAGGCGCTGCTCGTCGACCATGCCGCCCTGCGCGCGGCGCAGCTGGAGGGCGACGTGCTGGGCGCCAACGAGGTCCTCATGGACGCGTACGACACCGACGTGCGGCCGTTGCTGCGCTCGGTTCGGGAGGACATGGGCCTCGACCCGGACCCGATCGGCGCGTACAAGCGGTCCGGGTACCTGGAGAAGGTCCGCGCCGAGCGGGTCGGCGGCACGCAGGCCGGGTGGGGCGCGTGAAGGACCTCATCGCCCGCTCCCGCCGCCTGGGCGCCGACCCCCGCAACACCAACTACGCCGGCGGCAACACCTCGGCCGTCGGCCTCGCCGCGGACCCCGTCACCGGCGGCGACGTGGAGGTGCTGTGGGTCAAGGGATCCGGCGGCGACCTCGGCACGCTCACCGAGGCGGGCCTCGCCGTGCTGCGCCTGGACCGCCTGCGCGCGCTCACCGGCGTGTACCCGGGGGTGGAGCGCGAGGACGAGATGGTCGCCGCGTTCGACTACTGCCTGCACGGCCGTGGCGGGGCCGCACCGTCGATCGACACCGCCATGCACGGCCTGGTGGAGGCCGCGCACGTCGACCACCTGCACCCGGACGCGGGCATCGCCCTCGCCACCGCCGCCGACGGGCCGGCGCTGACGAAGGAGTGCTTCGGCGACCGGGTGCTGTGGGTGCCGTGGCGGCGGCCCGGCTTCCAGCTCGGCCTCGACATCGCGGCCGTCCACCGGGCCAACCCGCAGGCGATCGGCGTCATCCTCGGCGGGCACGGGATCACGGCGTGGGGCGCCACGTCGGACGAGTGCGAGGCGAACTCCCTGGAGATCATCCGGACCGCGACCGAGTTCCTCGCCGCCCGTGGCCGACCGGAGCCGTTCGGGCCGGTCGTACACCCGCCGCTGCCGCTGGAAGAGCGCCGCTCGCGGGCGGCGGAGCTGATGCCGGTGCTGCGCGGGCTGGCGTCCAGCGACCGGCCGCAGGTCGGGCACTTCACCGACACCGACGTCGTGCTGGACTTCGTGTCGCGGGCCGCCCTGGAGGACCTCGCAGCGCGGGGGACCTCGTGCCCGGACCACTTCCTGCGGACCAAGGTGCGGCCGCTCGTGCTCACATCCTCCTCCGTGGAAGAACAGTTCGCCGCGTACCGCGCCGAGTACGCGGCCTACTACGAGCGGCACGCCACCCCGGACTCGCCGGCGATGCGCGGCGCGGACCCGGCGATCGTGCTGGTGCCCGGCGTCGGGATGTTCTCGTTCGGCGCCGACAAGCAGACCGCGCGGGTCGCGGGGGAGTTCTACGTCAACGCGATCAACGTGATGCGCGGCGCCGAGTCGGTGTCGACCTACGCGCCGATCCCCGAGTCGGAGAAGTTCCGGATCGAGTACTGGGCCCTGGAGGAGGCGAAGCTCGCCCGCCGCCCCGCGCCCCGGCCGCTCGCGTCGCGGGTCGCGTTCGTGACCGGCGGCGGCTCCGGGATCGGGCGGGCCATCGCGCTGCGGCTGGCGTCGGAAGGTGCCTGCGTGGTCGTCGCCGACCGGGCCACCGATGCGGCCGCCGCGGTCGCCGCCGAGATCGGTACCTCCGACAAGGCGGTGGCCGTCACCGTCGACGTGACGTCCGAGGCGGCGATCAAGGCGGCGTTCGCCGAGGCGGTCCTCGCGTTCGGGGGCGTCGACCTCGTCGTCAACAACGCCGGCCTGTCCATCTCCAAGCCGCTGCTGGAAACCACCGTGGACGACTGGGACCTGCAGCACGACGTGATGGCCCGCGGGTCGTTCCTCGTCGCCCGCGAGGCCGCCCGCGTCATGATCGACCAGGGCACGGGCGGCGACATCGTCTACATCGCCTCGAAGAACGCCGTCTTCGCCGGGCCCAACAACGTCGCGTACGGCGCGACCAAGGCCGACCAGGCGCACCAGGTGCGGCTCCTCGCCGCCGAGCTCGGCGAGCACGGGATCCGGGTCAACGGCGTCAACCCCGACGGCGTCGTCCGCGGCTCCGGCATCTTCGCCTCCGGCTGGGGCGCGCAGCGCGCCGCCGTCTACGGCGTCCCGGAGTCCGAGCTCGGCGCGTTCTACGCCCAGCGCACGATCCTGAAGCGGGAGGTACTGCCGTCGCACGTGGCGAACGCCGTGTTCGCCCTGGTCGGCGGCGAGCTGTCGCACACCACCGGCCTGCACGTCCCGGTCGACGCGGGCGTGGCCGCGGCGTTCCTGCGATGAACCGCCTCGCGGCCGTCGACCTCGGCGCCTCGTCCGGCCGGGTGATCGTGGGCTCGGTCGGGTCGGGCACCGTCCACCTCACCGAGGTCGCCCGCTTCGCCAACACCCCGGTGCAGGTCCAGGGCACCCTGCACTGGGACATCCTCGGCCTGTACCAGGGGATCCTCGACGGACTGGACGCGGCCGGCCCGGTCCAGTCCGTCGGCGTCGACTCGTGGGCCGTCGACTACGGGCTGCTCGACGGCGACGGCCGGCTCCTCGGCAACCCCGTCCACTACCGCGACGCCCGCACCGACACGGTCGTCTCGCCGGTCCCGGCCGCTGCGCACTACGCGGCGACCGGGATCGCGAACCAGCCGTTCAACACCGTGTTCCAGCTCCTCGCGGCCGGCGGCACCGCACAGCTCGACACCGCGCGCACGCTGCTGCTGATCCCGGATCTCATCACGTACTGGCTCAGCGGCACGATCGGCGCGGAACGCACCAACGCGTCCACCACCGGCCTGCTCACCGCCGGCGGCGGGGCCTGGGACCTGCCGCTGGTGGCGCGGCTCGGCATCCGGGCGTCGCTGCTGCCGCCGCTGCGCGACCCCGGCACCGTCGCGGGGCCGATGCTGCACGCCCCCGAGACCCTGGTGACGACGGTCGCCTCGCACGACACCGCCTCCGCCGTCGTGGGCGTCCCCGCGCGCACGGACCGGTTCGCGTACATCTCCTGCGGCACCTGGTCCCTCGTCGGTGTCGAGCTGCCGTCGCCGGTACTGACCACCGGCAGCTTCGAGGCCGGCTTCACCAACGAGACCGGCGTCGACGGCACCGTGCGGTACCTGCGCAACGTCATGGGCCTGTGGCTCCTGCAGGAGTGCATGCGCGCCTGGGGACCCGCTGTCACGCTGTCCGACCTTTTGTCGGGCGCGGCCGCGGCGCCCGCCCGGCGCAGCGTCGTGGACGCCACCGACCCGCGGTTCCTGGCCCCGGGCGACATGCCGGCCCGCATCGCCGCCGCGCTGAAGGAGACCGATCAGCCGGTGCCCGCGGACCCGTACGCGATGACCCGCTGCATCCTGGACAGCCTCGCCCTCGCATACCGCCGCGCGATCGACGACGCCCGGCGCCTCACCGGCCGCCCCGTCGACGTCGTCCACCTCGTCGGCGGCGGCGCGCAGAACGCCCTGCTGTGCCAGCTCACCGCCGACGCCTGCGAGCTGCCCGTCGAGGCCGGCCCGGTCGAGGCCGGCGCCCTCGGCAACATCCTCGTCCAGGCCCGTGCCCTGGGCCTGATCCCCGCCGACCTGCCGTCGATGCGCGCCCTGCTGCGGTCCTCTCGCCGGTACGAGCCCCGCGCCGCTCAGGCCGTGGGGTAGGCGTTCTGGAAGGCCAGGCGTTCGTCGGCCGTGTCGGCGATCCGGGTCAGCTCGTCGTCGAGCGCCATGAACGCCTCCCACGGCTCGCCCGGGAGGAGGCCGGCGACGCGGCGTTCGAGGTCGTCGACCCGCTTGCCCTTCCACACCTTGTCGGCGAGCGTGACCAGCAGCTCCTCCGGGGTCGCGTCGGGCCGGTCCCACCGCGCGTGGTTGGCCGCGAACCTGGCGAGGTCGCCGAACTCCTCCAGCATCCGCGCGCCGGCGGCCTCGTGCGCGCTGCCGGGGCCCGCCAGCTCCTCCGGGTGCAGGGTCTTGCCGATGTCGTGGGTGGCCGCCCCGAACAGCACCGCCGCCCGGTCCACGACCAGCCCGGGCGCGTGTGCCGCCAGCCAGTCGAGGAGCTGCGCCGCGACGTCGTGCACCAGCCGCAGGTGCGCGGCGAGCCGCGGCGGCGCGCCGACCCGCCGCAGGAGCGCCGCCACCTCCGCCGGCAGCGGGCGCAGGTCGTCCATCATCGCGTGATGTAGCCGGCGGTGCGGATCAGGTCGGGCTCCACCGCGAACCGGCCCCGGAACACCGCCGGCGCCCCCGGCTCCTGGTCGAGCTTCTCCGGCAGGATCGCCGCCTCGAACGTCCCGTTCACCGGGTCGATGCTCAGCCTCGCGTCGTGGAAGTCGAGCCACGTCCCCATGATCGGCGACCACATCTTGTACACCGTCTCCTTGGCGCTGAAGTGCACCGCCGGCCACCACGGCTCATCCGCCCGCTCCGCGCACCAGGCGATCTCCTCCGGCAGGCAGATCGACGCGACGATGTTCGCCGGCAGCACCGTCCTGCGCTCCGCGTCGATCCCGACCGCGCGCAGCTCGGGCGCCCGCCCGACGGCGACCGCGCAGTAACCCTTGGTGTGCGTGATGCTCCCGGTCGTCCCCGCCGGCCACACCGGCGCCCGGCTCGGCGCCGACAGCACCGGCGCCCCGTGCACCCCGACCCGGCTCAGCGCCCGCCGTGCACACACCCGCCCCGCGGTGTACTCCCGCCGCCGCCCGTCAACCGCCCGCGGCGACAACCCGGCCGCCTCGTCGGGCAGCAGCACCCCCGTCCAGTCGTCCTCCCCGGCCACCTCAACGACGACGATCTCTGGCAACAGGTCCCGCACGACCCGGAACTCTACCCCGCCGCCACCCCTCCCCGCCGCGCTCGTCCTGCCCGCCAGCCACAACCTTGTCGCGCCGCCCCTGACCCCGACGCCGGGCACCGAGGGTGCGCATCAATCCCGTTCCAGGGCGGGCGGATCCAGGCGGGCATGCCCTTCGCGGAGGACGCGGAGCCGATCCCGCGGGCCGGCCGTGGTTGAGGGTATGGAGAAGGTCGCCGCTCGATCCTTCGAACTGACCAAAACGCGAAGGCGAGATCAAGCGATGACCGTTCCCAAGAGTGCGGACGTCGGCCGGTTCCCAGGCCGGGCGGCCGGACAGTCCACAGCCGAGGAGCATCGGCGGCGGGCTCAGGCGGCGGGCCGGGTCGATGGGGCCAACAGGCCGCCGAGTGCGGCGCCGGCCAGGGCGGTCAGGACGACGACGCCCGACCACAGCTCCTCCGTCCAGGCCACTCCCAGCGAGAGCTGGACGCCGATCAGGTGCGTGGACCAGATCAGCGGTGGGACCAGGGCGCCGAGCGTGACCGGCACCAGGTCGGGGCGCTGGGCGGCGACCCACTGGACGGCGAGGTCGGCGAGGACGGCGCCGAGCAGTGGCCAGAGCTGGGCGGCGAGGTGCGCGAAGTCGTTGAACACGCCGTCGGGGATCGAGGCCGCCGCCACCACGACCGTGACCAGGCCGGCGGGGACGCGGCCGAGACGGGTCCAGGCGAACAGGCAGGCGGTGACGACGAGCACCGTGAAGGCGAGGTACTGCGCGAGCCCGAACGCCTGCCCGTTGCGGAAGCCGTTGAAGGCGGCCGGCGCGTCGGTGAACGGCGACAGGTAGTTGAGGAAGAAGGCCGCGACGCCGACCGCGCTCAGCAGGCTCAGGAGGACGGGCAGGTCGCCGGCGAGGGAAGGCGCGGCGCGGCGGGCGGCGGCGGCGCGGACCGGCGTGGTGATCATGAGCGTGCCGGCGGTGAGGAGGAGCAGGTGCGGCGGGCTGAGGAGGGCCTCCAGGCTGACCTCGACGCCGAACAGGGTGTGCCAGGTCATGTCGACCACGCCGCCGACGGCGAAGAGGACGGCGCCGAGCAGGCCGAGGCCGTAGCCCGCGGGGACCCAGTCGCGGACCGGGCCGGCCGGGCGGCCGCGCCACAGCACGGACGGCACGATGGCGATGGCGAGCGCCGCATAGCCGCTGTAGAGCACGCCGTGCCACGGGGTGAAGAACGTCTCCAGCTCCGGCACGTGCGAGTGCGCCCAGCCGTCCAGGTACAGGCCACTGGTGAGCCACAGCGTGGCGAGCGCCGCGGCGAGGTCGCGGCGCGTGGTGGACTGCGGCCGGTGCGAGACAGCCAGAACCATGGATCGATCCTGACGCATCGTGCGGATCGGAGCGACCCCGTTCCCTCGAAATGGACGCAGCGTGATGCCGTCGGTACGGTCAGCTCAGCGAGGCGCCTTGCGCTCGCAGTACACGCTGAACCTGCGTGACAGGGATCTCCCTCGGCGGCTTGCCGGCCCGCGCCGCCAGGGCCGCGCACACGCCCGCCGCCTGGCCGGTCGCCATCGAGATCGGCATGATGCGGTAGGAGCTGTGCGCCACGTGGTCGCCGGAGATGCAGCGGCCCGCGACGAGCAGGCGGTCCACGTCACGGGGCAGCAGCGTGCGCAGCGGGATGTCGTAGGAGGTGCCCTGCGGGAGGCGCCGCAGGATGGTGCCGGGGCCGTTCGGGTTGTGGATGTCCACCGGGTACGCGCCGCGCGCCACCACGTCGGAGAACTTCCGCGCGTCGAGGACGTCCTGGCCGGTGAGCTGGTAGTCGCCCAGCACGCGGCGGGTCTCCCGCACGCCGACCTGCACGCCGCTCTGGATGACGTAGGAGGACTCGAAGCCGGGCACCCTCGTGCGCAGGAACCGCGAGATGCTGTCGAGCTGCTGGTGCATGGCCAGCTCGGCCCGGGTGAGGTCCCACACGCTGATGCCGAGGCCGCCGAAGCGGGTCGAGTTCACCGACACCTCACCGGAGTGCGGCGTGGCGAAGAAGAGGATGTCCTCGCGCGGCAGGTCCAGCTCGCCGGCGTCCCGCGCGGCCCGGATCAGGTCCCACAGGCCGTGCACGCCCTTCCATTGATCCGGATGCTCCTGTACGTACGAGGCGAACCCGTCGCGCTGCATCTCGCCGATCCGGAACATCAGCGTCATCGGCTGGGTCAGACCGTCCTCGGGGCGGCCGACCTCGAACGGCGCGCCCGCCGACGCGGCCAGGTCGCCGTCGCCCGTGCAGTCGACGACCACGTCGGCGTCGATGACGACCGGGCCGGACTTCGTCTCGAACACCACCCGCGACGAGTCCGGCAGCGTGATCAGGTCGGAGGCGAACGCGTGCAGCAGCAGCTTCACGCCCGAGCCGCCAAGCATGTCGTACGTGACGAGCTTGAACACCTCGGGATCGAACGGCACCGTGTAGCCGGTGTCCGGGGCCGGCCTGATCGCCCCACCGGCTCTGACCAGGCGGTCCAGCAGCATCCACAGCACACCGGCGACGACCGGCTCGCCCTCGCCGTGGTCGGTCGGCAGCAGACGGTTGTCCTCGCCGCCGACGGCCTGCTTCATCTCGTTGTGGAAGCTCATGAGCGGCATGACGAGCGCCGCGGTGGCGTTGCCGCCGAGGAACCCGTAGCGCTCGACCAGCACGACGTCGGCGCCCGCGGCGGCCGCGCCCATCGCCGCGCCGAACCCGGCCGGGCCACCGCCGACGACGAGCACCTCGGTGTGCCCGCCGTACTCCGCTGTCCTCGGCGGCAGGTGTACGCGGTGCGAGTCCGCCGGCTTCGCCAACGCGGTCAGGTTGTTGTCCTCGTTGCGTTCCGGCTCGCTCATGCCGCCACCTTCGTCCGTTCGAGCTGGGCGTCGAGACGGCGGCCGGTCTCCGTGGCGCGCTGCTTGAGGGCCGCGACCCGCGACGCGGTCTCGTCCAGGCGCTGCGGCCGCTCGTCCCACAGCCGGTCGACCTGGGCGAGCAGCGGGCCGGCGGCCTCCCGGACCACCCCGCGGGGCACCGGCGCGCCGATGCGCTGCGCGAAGTCGAAGACCTTCCCCGCGTACGGCAGCGCCAGCAGCGGCACGCCCGCCAGCGCGGCGAACATCAGGAAGTGCAGCCGCATGCCGACCGCCAGCTCCAGGTGCTTCATGAGGCCGAGGATCTGGCCCGGCCGGAAGTCGCCGTGCAGCACCCGGCACTGCTCCGCCGCCGTCATCCGGGCCAGCACCGCGTGGGCGTGCTGGATGTCGGAGCGCTCCATCGGCACGAACAGCAGCGACGCGTCGAGCCGGTGCACGATGAAGTCGCCGACGTGGGCGAGCAGCTGGTGGTACCCGTCGGCGTCGAGGTGCTGCGCGGCGCGGCCCGGCTCGCGGACGCTCATGCCGACGACCCGCCGCCCGTGCGGCAGCGAGTCGCTCAGCAGCCCGGCGTCGAACTCCTCCGGCGTCAGCAGCAGCGCCGGGTCGGCGGTCACGGAGACGCGGCAGGTCACCCCCGCCTCCTCGAGCGCGACCTTCGACTCCTCGTCCCGGACGGTCACCTCGACCGCCTGCGCGAGCACGTCGCGGGCCATGGCGCAGTCGATCTCCTCGGTCAGCGGGCCGGCGCCCAGCGCGTACGTGAAGACCGGCACCCGCTGCTCCTGCGCCGTGCGCACCACCCTGAGGTAGCGGCGGGCCTCCGTGTCGTACAGGATGCCGCCGCCACCGAGGATCAGCAGGTCGAGCCGCCGGAGCTCGGCCGCGGTCCGGTCCCGGCTCACGCCCTCCCAGGGGGCGACCTCGACGTCCGGGTGCGCCGCCGCCGTGTGCCCGGGCTCCCGCGAGAACACCAGGACGTCGACGTCCGGACGGCGGGCCCGCAGGTCGGCGAGGACGCTCGTGAGGATGGCCTCGTCGCCGAGGTTGCAGCCACCGTACGAGCCGAGCACGCCCACTCTCGTCATTGCGCCTCGCTACCCAGGCATGGTTCTGTCATACCTGGCCCGTATGGTGGGTTTCGACCATTCGGGCAATCCGTGGAGCGAAGCACGTGATCCAGTTTCCGGCTGTGCGGCGGGGGCCACTGCGGGCGATCAGCGCCCGGCTCGGCTTCGCGGTCCTGCTCGTCTCCGCGATCGTGCTGGTCATTTTCGTCGACCGCGACGGCTACCGGGATGTCAACGAGGACGGTCTCACGCTCCTCGACTGCTTCTACTATGCGGTCGTCACCCTCTCCACCACCGGTTACGGCGACATCACCCCGGTGTCGGAGACGGCCCGCCTCGCCAACATCCTGATCATCACTCCGGCCCGCGTGCTCTTCCTGATCATCCTGGTCGGCACCACCCTCGAAGTCCTGACCGAGCAGTACCGCACCAACCTCAGGTTGCAGCGGTGGAGGAAGCGCGTGAAGAACCACGTCATCGTCTGCGGCTATGGCACGAAGGGCCGAGCGGCCGTCGGCACCCTGGTGGAGAACGGGCTGGACCGGGCGCAGGTGGTCGTCGTCGAGACCAACCCGGCCGCCGTCCGGCAGGCCCAGGCCGACGGCCTCGTGGTCGTCGAGGGCTCCGCGACCCGCTCCACGGTGCTCAAGGAGGCCCGCGTCGAGGATGCCAAGGCGATCATCATCGCCACCGACAGCGACGACGCGTCGGTCCTCGTCACGCTCACCGTCCGCCAGCTGACCGCCGGCAAGGTCTCCATCATCGCCGCCGCCCGCGAGGCGGAGAACGCGCCACTGCTCCGCCAGTCCGGCGCCCACCACGTCATCGTCTCCTCCGCCACCGCCGGCCGGCTGCTCGGCCTGTCGACGACCGCCCCGCCGCTCATCGAGGTCGTCGAGGACCTGCTCACCCCCGGCCAGGGCATGGCCCTCGCGATGCGCTCCGCCCGCCGCGACGAGGTCGGCTCCTCGCCGCGCGAGCTGACCGAGCTGGTCATCGCCCTGTTCCGCCGCGGCAAGGTCCTCTCCCTCGCCGACCCCGAAGGCACCACCATCCAGACCGGCGACATGGTCGTCTACGTCCGCGACGACCGCCCCCAGGCCGTCCCCGCAATGCCGTGACCCTGCCGGTCGGGATCTGATGAGGGTGCTCGCGATGGGGATGGGGCGGGGGCGTTCGGTGGGGCGGAGGCTGCTGGCGGGGGTGGTGCTGGCGGCGGTGCTGGTGTTCGGGTGGGCTTCGCCGGCTGGGGCGCATGGTGGGGCGTCCGTCACCATTCACTCGGATGGGCGGGGGTCGGTGTGGATCACCGCTCAGTGGCAGGACGGGCATCCGATCAACGAGCCGATGGTGGTCACGCTGTCCGCTGGGCCTGCGGGGGCGTCGGCCGGAGCTCCGGGGAGCGGGCCGGCGTCGGCGATCGTGGGGGAGCGGCTGACGCAGACGGGGGACGAGCGGGGGACGCAGACGTGGAGTGGGGTGCTGCCCGCCGGGACGTGGCGTGTCGCGATCGACCTCGGGGCGCCCGTTGAGGGGCATTGCCAGGCGCTTGTTCCGTCGGCCGGCAGTACCGGTGCCAGTGTGCAGGCAGTTGAGGTGGCCTGCCTGATTCCGGCGACCGGTGGCACGGCGGACGGCCAGGGTGGCGACGCGGGGTCATCGGCGGGGAGTCTTGCGCCGCTGTGGGTCACCCTGTCCGTGCTGGGCATCGCGGGGCTGATCGGGGCCGAGGTGGTGCGCCGGCGCCGAGGTAGGACGAAGACGTAGACGATGGTCACTGGGTGGGACGGTGGGCGAGGCGGTGGGGGCGTTGGCGGGAAAGGGCGTTACGCTTCCTCGCGTGACTGGTGAGGCCGGCGTGGACGCAGCTGACCCGGCGTCGGACCCGGCGACGGCGGCGCTGCTGGCGGCCCGTGGCGGTGACCGGGGCGGGGCCGGGGCGTTCGTCCGGTTGACGCAGCCGGAGGTGTGGCGGTTCGTCGCCGCGCTGGTCGGGGTGGGGCATGCCGATGACGTGACGCAGGACACCTACCTGCGGGCGTTCCGGGCGTTGCCGGAGTTCGCCGGAAGGTCGAGCGCGCGCACGTGGGTGCTCGCGATCGCGCGGCGGGCGTGTGCCGACCATGTGCGGGCCGCGGTGCGGGGGCGGCGGCTCGAGGCGCGGGTCGCGGCGGAGCCGGAGGAGCTGGCCGGGGGCGACCACGCGGGACTGCACGCGGCCGCCGACCTGGTGGCGGGGTTGCCGGCGGAGCGGCGGGTGGCGTTCGTGCTGACGCAGGTGCTCGGGCTGTCGTATGCCGAAGCGGCCGAGATCGAAGACGTCCCCGTGGGCACGATCCGGTCCAGGGTCGCCCGTGCCCGCGCCGACCTGGTCGCCGCGATCGCCGCCGCCCGAGCCGGATGACACGCAGCACCAGTAAGGCCATGACACACAGCAACGGCAGGCAGAAGACGCGAACGGCGGCACGAGCGGCGGTGGCCGTGGTGCTGGGGGTCCTCGCCGCGCTCGGGTACGTCGCACCGGCCGGCGCGCACGGTGCCGACGCCCCTGCCGCCGTCGACTACGTGGTGCGCGTCGACTCGGTGTCCGAGCCGGGGGTCACCGTCCGGGCCGTCGAGGGCGGGGCCCGCCTGGAGCTGCGCAGCGCCTCGGACCGCACGGTCGTCGTGCTCGGCATGCAGGGCGAGCCGTTCCTCAGGATCTCCGGGAACGGGGTGGCCGAGAACCGGGGCTCCCCGACCTGGGCCGCCAGCCGCTCCCTGACCGGCACCGTCAAAGGCGCCGCGACCGCGGCGCCGCAGTGGCACCAGGTGTCCCGGCAGCGCACGGTGCGCTGGCACGACGAGCGGGCGCGGGAGCTGCCGGCCAGGGCGTGGAGCGTCCCCCTCGAGATCGACGGGACCACGCCCGGCATCATCCGCGGCGTCATCGCCAAGGCGGAGCCGCCGGCGACCGGCTGGTGGTGGTCCGGCGCGCTGCTCGCGGCGGTGGCGATCGGGTTGGCGACGCCCAGGTCACGGATCGCCCTGGCGGTCGTCGCCGGGGTGGCGGGCGCGGTCGTGGTGGCCTGGATCGTGGTGAGCGCGCAGCTGGCCACGTCGCCGGCCGAGAACCTCGGCACCCAGCTCCTGGCCAGGCTGTGGCCGCTGCTCACCGGCGTCGGGGTGCTCGCGGCGGCCGGGCTGCTGGCGCTGAGGAGGAGCGCCGCGAACCTCGTGGCCGCCATCGGCGGGGCGTGCCTCGCGGTGATGACCGGGTTCGCCGACGCGGGCGTGTTCAGCAACGGCGGCCTCGCCGGCCCCGGCTGGTCGAGGTGGGCGGTCGCCACCGCGCTCGCCGGCGGTCTCGGGCTGATGGCCGGCGGCGCGACGAGCTGGTACAGGACGCCGGTAAAAGACCGCACAAGCGAAGACGATAAGTAAACAAAATCAAACGGGTTCTTTCATAAAGGCGCGTTACTGCGCATAATCGGGCATCGATGTTCCCCGCCAGGAGCAAAGGAGTCCGGTCCATGGACCGCAGAACGTTCGTCGCGAGCGGTGTCGCCCTCACCGGCGGCGCGATCGCCCTGTCCACCGCAGTTGCCAGCCCCGCCGGCGCGGCGGTGCGCACGGCGAAAACCGTCACGCCCGGAGCCCGGGGCGGTCACTACTGGCCGAACCTCGCCCCGCTGAAGGCGACCGCGTTCCTGAAACTGCCACCGGGCGCGGTCCAGCCCCGCGGCTGGCTCCGCACACAGCTCAACATCGAGGCCGACGGTCTCTGCGGCCGGATGACCGAGGTGTCGGACTACCTGCAGTACTCCGGCAACGGCTGGGTCGACAAGACCAAGGGCGCCTGGGAGGAGCTGCCCTACTGGCTGCGCGGCTTCGGCGACCTCGGCTACGTCACCGGCAACACCCGGATCCTGACCCTGGCCCGCCAGTGGATCGACGGGATCATCGCCAACCAGGCCGCCGACGGCTTCTTCGGGCCGAACGCGCTACGGACGAGCCTGGAGGGTGGCCCGGACTTCTGGCCGCACATGCCGCTGCTGGACGCGATCCGCTCGCACGCCGAGTACAACGAGCGCAACGGCACGCCCGACAACCGGGTCAACACGTTCATGCGCAAGTACTTCCAGTTCCAGAACGCGCAGCCCGCCGCCGTGTTCAACCGCAGCTGGGCCGCCCTGCGCTGGGGCGACAACATCGACAGCGTGTACTGGCTGTTCAACCGTACCGGCGAGACCTGGCTGCTCGACCTGGTGCGGAAGATCCACGCCGGCTCCGCGGACTACACCAACGGCATCCCCAACTGGCACAACGTGAACCTGGCGCAGGGCTTCCGCGAGCCGGCGCAGTTCGGCCTGCTCGACCCGGACCCGAAGTTCCCCGCCGCCACGTACCGCGACTACGACACGGTCATGGGGCTGTACGGCAACTTCCCCGGTGGCGGGTTCGCCGGCGACGAGAACTGCCGCCCCGGGTACACCGACCCGCGCCAGGGCTTCGAGACCTGCGGGATCGTCGAGTTCATGCACAGCCACCAGATGCTCGCGCGGATGACGGGCGACTCGATCTGGCTGGACCGGTGCGAGGACCTCGCGTTCAACCTGCTGCCCGCCTCGCTCGACCCGGCGCAGCAGGGCATCCACTACATCACGTGCGCCAACAGCATCGGCCTGACGAACGCGACCCTGACCCAGGGCCAGTTCCAGAACGGCTTCCCGATGCTCGCCTACATGCTGGGCATCCACAACTACCGCTGCTGCCCGCACAACTACGGCATGGGCTGGCCGTACTACGCGCAGGAGCTGTGGTTCGCGACCTGGGACAAGGGCCTGTGCGCGGCGATGTACGGCAACTCGCAGGTGACCGCGAAGGTCGGCGCCAACGCCACCACGGTCACCGTCACCGAGGACACCGACTACCCGTTCAGCGACACGATCACGCTGACCATGGGCACCCCGGGTGCGGTGGCGTTCCCGCTGTACCTGCGGATCCCGAAGTGGAGCACCGGCGCGGTCGTGCGGGTGAACGGCACCGTGGTCACCGGCACGGTCGAGGCGGGCTCGTTCGTCATCGTCGACCAGACCTGGAACAACGGCGACAAGGTCACCGTCACGCTGCCGATGCGCACCACCGTGCGGACCTGGGCGAAGAACGGCAACGCGGTCAGCGTCGACAACGGCCCGCTGACGTTCTCGCTGTCGATCGCGGAGCGCTGGCAGCGCATCGGCGGCACCGACGCGTGGCCGACCAACGAGGTGTACGCGAACTCGCCGTGGAACTACGGCCTGCTCATCGACCCGGCGAACCCGCAGGTGACGGTGACCCGCAAGACGGGCCCGCTGGCGGCGAACCCGTTCACCCGCGACGGCGCGCCCATCTCGCTGAGCGTCACCGCCCGGAAGATCCCCAACTGGCAGGCGGACGCCGAGGGCGTGGTCCGCACGCTGCAGCAGAGCCCGGCCCGCTCCACCCAGCCGAACGAGACCGTGCAGCTGCTGCCGATGGGCGCGCAGCGGGTCAGGATCACCACGTTCCCGCGGGTCAGCGACGGCGCCGACGCGGTCGACTGGGTCATCCCGGCCACGCCGTCCGCGTCGTACTGCAACCCCGGCGACACCGTCGCGGCCCTCAACGACGGCAAGGTCCCGAGCAGCTCCGCCGACGGGAGCATCCCGCGGCTGACGTTCTGGAACCATCTGGGCACCAGCGAGTGGGCGCAGCTCACCTACTCCAGCGCGATCACCACCAACGCCGTGTCGGTGTACTGGTTCGACGACACCGGCACCGGCCAGTGCCGGGTCCCGCAGTCGTGGCAGGTGCAGTACCGCAACGCCGGCGGCGCCTGGGTCGCGGTGTCCGGCGCGTCGGCGGCCGGCACGGCGCTCAACACGTTCAACCGGGTCACCTTCACCAGCGTCACCACCACCGCGATCCGGGTCGTCGTGCAGCTCAAGGCCGGCGTCTCCGGCGGCATCCTGGAGATGCGGGTCGAGGGCAGCACCGCCCCGATCACCTGGAAGCGGATCCAGAACAAGAACAGCCTGAAGGTCCTCGGCGTCGACGGCATGTCGACGGCGAACAGCGCCAACGTCGTGCAGTTCGACGACAACGGCACCGCCGACCACAACTGGCGCCTCGTCGACGCCGGCGGCGGCTGGTTCAAGATCGTGAACCAGAACAGCGGCAAGATGCTCGCCGTGCAGAACATGTCGACGGCCAACTCGGCGCTCGTCCAGCAGTTCGAGGACAACGGCTCCGCCGACCACCTGTGGCGGCTGATCGACAACGGCGACGGCTGGGTGCGCATCCAGGTGCAGCACAGCATGAAGGTGCTCGGCGTCTCGGGCATGTCGACGGCCAACTCGGCGCAGGTCGTGCAGTTCGACGACAACGGCACCGCCGACCACCTGTGGCGGCTGCTCTAGCTCGCTCGCGCGCGCGGCCGGGGCAGCAGCCGGGTGGTGGGCAACGCGGGCGCCGGCAGCGGCTCCTGACCACCCGGCACGACCCCGAACCGTGACGATCCCGCCTGCCACTCGTCGCGCGCTTCCACGATCTCCTCGTGGGAGCGCGCGACGAAGTTCCACCACATGACCAGGTCCTCGTCGAGGGGCACGCCACCGACGAGGAACAGCCGCGCGCCGCCCTCCGACGCGAGGCGCAGCGACGAGCGGCCCTCGGGCAGGTGCAGCAGCGAGCCGGGCGGCACGTCGACCCCCTCGACCCGCGCGCCGCCGTCGGTGACGACCACCCCGTGCTCATAGGTCTGATCGACCGCGATTTCCGCCGGTGTACCGGCATCGAGGCGCACCTCGGCGCCGACCAGCTCGCTGTGCACCGCCGCCGGCGACGTGACCCCGCCCAGCGAACCGACCGCGACGGTCATCCGTACACCTGCCGCCTCCGCGACCGGGAGATCCTCCAGGTGCTCGAACCGGGGCTCCTGCCACCGCGCGCCGTCGGGCAGCGCCACCCACAGCTGCACCCCGTGCAGCAGCGGCGGCTTCTCGGTGGGGGAGTCCTCCGAGTGCGCGATGCCGCGCCCCGACGTCATGATGTTCAGCTCGCCGGGGCGGATCAGCACGTCGGAGCCGAGGCTGTCGCGGTGCCGGATCTCCCCGTCGAAGAGCCAGGTCACCGTCTGCAGCCCGATGTGCGGGTGCGGCGGGACCCGCATCCCCGGCTTCCCGGTGACCTCCTCGGGCCCGAAGTGGTCGAGGAAGCACCACGCGCCGACGGTCCGCCGGACCTTGTTGGGCAGCGTCCGCCGCACCACCGAGTAGCGGCCCAGCGGCACGTCCCGGCCTTCGAGGAGTTCCATGGTCCGATTCTCCCTCCGGCGCCCGGCGGCAACCACGGACGGGTAATTTGTCCGATGTGATGGCATTGGTGGTGGCGGTACTGGCGACGCTCGCCGCTGGTGCCGCCGTGTTCGTCGCCTTCCAGGCGCTGCGGGGCGTCCAGCGCGCGGTGGCCGGCGCCGCCGGCCTGCTCGCCGCGTATCGGCTGGCCGAGGCGCGCGCCGACGCCGAGCGGGTCTGCGCGTGGGCGGTCAGCGAGCGCGAGACGTTCGAGAAGATCATCACGCGGGGCGTGGTCGGCGCCGCGATCCGCAACGCCGGCCAGACGCCCGTCTACGACCTGGAGATCGTGTTCCGGGACCCGCCCGCCGCCTGGACGGCGATCAGAAGGGTCCGGATCGTGCCGCCGGCCGAGCAGCCCGAGGTGTACGCCGGGTTCGACGAGGAGAACACCGACGGGCCCGTCGAGCGGGACCGGATCAACGAGGACGGGACGATCCGGCTCGCCCCGTCCGCCGACATGCACGTCGAGCTGCGCTTCACCGACAGCCGGGGCCGCCGCTGGCAGCGCGACGACAAGGGCGTCCTCAACCAGGTCGGGGCCGACGTGGCCCGCGCGCCCGCCCCAGTGGAGCAGCTCTAGAGGCTCGCCGCCGCCGCGATCGCGGCGCCCCGGGCGCCCGCCATGTCGCGGTCCGGCACGAGGGCGAACGTGGCGACCGCCGCCTGCTCCTCGCGCAGCAGCGTGTATTCGCGCACCCGCGCCAGGAACCACTCGCGGAAGTGCGACGCGGCCTCGACGACGCCGCCGCCGACGAAGTAGCAGTCCGGGTCGGTGAAGTTCGCCGCGATCGTGAACAGCCGGCCCAGCCCCATCGCCTGCTGGTCGAAGATGCGCAGCGCCAGCTCGTCGCCCTGCTCGGCGAAGGACCGGACCTGCTTCGCGGCGGCCTTCATCGAGTCGGCCCGGTGCAGCGGGTGGTCCGGGAAGCGGGTCAGCCAGTACGGCAGCAGGTTGCGCACGATGCCGGTGAGGGAGCTGACGCTCTCCACGTCGCCCAGGAACCCGCAGCCGCACGACGGCAGCGGCTGCCCCTCCTCGAGCAGGCCGTGCATCGGGATGTGGACGTGGCCGAGCTCGCCGGCCATCCCGGCGGCGCCCTTGACCACGTTGCCCTGCTCGATCACGCCGCCGCCGAGCCCGGTGCCGACGATCGCGGACACCGACGACCGCTGCGTCGCGTCGGCGCCGAAGTGCACGTGGTGCGCGTAGAGGGCGGCGGCGTTGCCGTCGTTGTTGTAGACGACGGGCAGCCCGAGCCGCTGCTCCAGGGCCCCGCGGAAGTCGAAGCCCCACCAGGCCTGCTGGGAGAAGTTCGTCGAGCCCTTCGAGGAGATGACCCCGCCGGCGGTGGCCGGGCCGGGGGTGTCGAGGCCGACCGCCGCGACCCGCGACCGGTCGGTCTTCGTCACCGCGAGGATGTTGTCGAACGCGCCGGCGAGGGCCTCGACCGCGACCGCCGGCCCTTCCAGGACCCGGCTCGGGACCTCGACCAGGCCGTCGACCAGGAACGCCCCGTCGTGGGAGAGCACGGTGGCGTTGTTGGCGGTGCCGCCGTTGTCCAGGCCGACGACGACCCAGTCCTCTGCCGTGCCCATCGATCGTGCTCCTCACCGGGATCGAACGTCAGCGGCGAACACGGTACCGCACCCCGTGACCCGGCGGGCACCTCGATCGTTCGGATCCTCATGGCGGTGCTGGAGCGGCAAGGGCACCTCGTCAGGTGGTGGCCGGCGGCGGCGCTGCTCGCGGCGACCGTCGCGCAGGGGCCGGCCGCTGGGTTCGTCTACGACGCCGCCCACTACTTCGACGGCTCCCTCGCCATCTTCACCGGCGCGGACACGGTCCGGGTGGGCGACCTCGACTTCCGCGGCGCCCTGACACCGCTGGTCTACGCTCCTGCCGCGCTCGCCGAGCACCTGGTCACCGGCGCCGGCCGGTACGCCGTCCTGCTGGAGAACGCGCTGCTGGTCGCGCTCGTCGGCGGGTTCCTGCTGCCCCGGATCGCCGCCCGCCCGGCCGCCGTGTGGGTGTGCGCGCCGCTGACCTGGCTCGTCGCGGCGAGGTTCGCGCCGTTTCCACTGATGGACCTGCCCGCCGTCGCCGCCTTCCTGACCGCGGTGTGGTTGGCACTGCGACCCGACCCGCCGCGCTCCGACCCGCTGCGACCCGACCCGCCGCGGCCCGACCCGCTGCGCTCCGGCCTGCTGCGCTCCGGCCCGCTGCGGTTCGGCACGGCGTGGTGTCTGGGGCTCGCCGGGGTGGCCGCCGGCGCGACGGTCAACCTGCGGCCCGCCTACCTGCTGCCCCTGGCCGCGCTCGGCGGGATCGTCGTGGCGACCCGCCGGCGGTCGGCGCTGTGGTTCGCGGCCGGGGTGGTCGCCGGGTCGCTGCCGCAGGTGGCGTTCAACGCGCTGCGCGGATCGGTGCCGGGGCCGACGCCGCCGGGCACGGCGGACCTCGCCGGGTTCCAGGCAGGCTACGCGTCGTACATCGTGCGCTACGACACGATCGAACCGGCGGTGGGGGCACCGCAACAGTTCTACTGCGACCCGTCGATGGCGGCGGCGGTCGACGGGCGCCTGGCCGCCTCGACCGGCGGACTGGTCCGGGCGCTGCTGACGAACCTTCCGGAGTCGGCGCTGTTCCTCGCGGAGAAGGTCGCCGCCGCCCTGGCGTGGTCGTGGTCGACGCCGTACAGCGCCGCCGCGAGCGCCGAGCACTACGAGCTGACGGTGCCGGTCGTGCTGATCGTCGCCACCGGGATCGTCGCCGCGTGCCGCACTCCGGGGGCGCGGACCCTCGCGATCCTCGCCGCGGGTGTCTGCGCGTCGCTGATGACGTCGGCCACCGAGACCCGCTTCGCGCTGCCCCTCGTGCTGCTCGCGGTGGCCGGCTGCGCGCTGGTGACCGGCCCGGCCGGGGTCGCAGGCGAGACGCGCCCGAGGGTCATCCGGTTCGTGGCGGTCGTGCTGGTCCTGGCGGCCGCCGTGGCCGCCGTGGCGGCCCTGGGGGTCGCGCACCCGCTGCCGCCCGGGCCGGCGACCCCGGCGGTGTGCGCCGCGAACGGGTGAAACGGCGCGACGCGCCCGGCGCCCGCCGCGTTGGGCGGTGCAGTGACCACGACATTGGACGCGATACGTGACCCGGCCGCAGGTCCGGACGAGCCATCCGCGACCCCCGGCCGCAGGCCGCGCGGCGCCGCTTTGGCGTCCTTGCTCCCGCTCGCCGCCGGCCTCACCGGGATCGCGTTCACGCTGCGGTTCTACGGGGTGGCGCTGCCCACCACGCTCGCGTTCGCCGGCTGGCTCACCGCCGGGGTCGTGCTGCCCGGCCTGCTGCTGTGGCGGACGCTGCTGGGCCGGTCCGGCTGGCTCGTCGCCGACGTCGTCGCCGGCGCCGCGGTCGGCTACGTCGCCGAGGTCCTCACGTACGTCGCCGCCCGCGCCGCCGGGGTGCCGCTGCTGGTGCTCGCCTGGCCCGCCGGGATGATCGGCGCGTCCCTGCTCGTGCCGCGGCTGCGCAAGGCCTGGCGCGGCTCCGGGGAGCGCGCCCCCGCGCTGTGGTCCTGGTCGATGCTGGCCGTCGTCGGCCTGTTCTGCCTGCGGAGCGTCCGCATGTTCCGCTCACACGGCCTCGGCTGGCCCGTCAGCGGCCCGCTCGACGCCGACACCCCGTTCCACCTGGCGCTCATCGCCGAGGCGAAGCAGCACATGCCGATGCAGGCGCCCTGGGTGTCCGGTGAGCCGCTCGTCTACCACTGGTTCGTCTACCCGGAGATGGCCGCCACCAGCTGGGTGACCGGCATCGACCCGCTCGCGCTGCTGGTCCGGCTCACCCCGCTGCCGATGTTCGCCGGGACGCTGCTGCTCGTCGCGGTCCTCGCCCGGCGGATCGCCGGCCGCTGGTGGACCGGCCCGGCCGCGGCCGTCGTCACGATGCTCGTCCTCGCCCCCGACCCGTACGGCTGGCCGCACCCCGACGGCTGGTTCGGCTTCGGGCCCTACGAGGACGGCTCCGTCTACCGCCTGATCGCCTGGACCAGCCCGACGCAGACGTTCGGCGCCCTGCTCTTCGCCGCCGCCGTCCTGCTCCTGCTCGGCATCCTCGACGGCGCTGAAGATGTCGAGCAGGGCGGCTCCGCCAAGGGCCGGTGGGCGCTGTTCGTGCTGCTGCTCGCCGGGCTCGCCGGGGCGAAGGCGCCGTACCTGCCGCTGCTCACCGGCGCGCTCGTCCTCGTCGTCGCCGTCCAGCTCGCCGCCCGCCGCGGCCTGCACCGGCCGGCGCTGCTCGCGGCCGTCGTGACCGGCGTGCTCACCGTCGCATCGACGGTCCTGCTGTACGGCGGCGGCGCCAACCAGAGCCTCGTCGTCGAGCCCCTGGCGACCATGAGCGGCTTCGCGACCGTCGCCGGCACCTGGACCGGCTACACCGGCCCCGGCACCCCGGCGGCGCACGCCTGGGTCGCCGCCGGGATCACCGTCCTGTGCTGGCTGTTCATCTGGGGCGGCGGCCTCGCCCTCGGCCGGCGGGTCCTGGACGCGCCGGTCCTGCTGCTCGCCGCGATCGGCGCCGAAGGCATGGCCGGCGTGCTGCTGTTCGGGCACCCCGGCGGCTCCCAGTCCTACCTGATCGTGTCCGCCCGGCCGTACCTCGCGCTCGCCGCCGTCGCCGGGCTCGCCGCGGTCGTCGGGACGATGACCTGGGCGCGCGGCGGGCTCCTCGCGCTCGCCGCGGTGGCCGGCACCACGGTCGTCCTCCTGCTGCGCACCGTCGACGGCACCCGGCCGGCGGGGGACCGGCTCGGGTGGGAGCTCGGCCGCCCGTACGTCGTCCTCGCCGCCCTCGCCGTCGTGGTCGTCGCCGCCGCGCTGATCCGCCGCGACGGGCGGATCCTGGCGGTGGCGATCGCGATGTGCGCCGGGTTCGGGCTGCCCACCGCCTACGACCAGACCGCCGCCGTCGTCACCGACACCGCCCGGGGCGGCTGGCGCGCCGTCCCCCTCTCCGAGCAGGTCGCGCCCGACGGCCGTACCAGCGCCATCGACCGCGACACGTGGAACGCCGGCCGCTGGTTGCGGCGCCACGCCGCGCCCGGCGACCTGCTCGCCACCAACGCGCACTGTTTCGGGGTGACACCCGCCGGCGGCATGTGCGACAACCGGCGGTTCGCCCTCGCCGCGGCGAGCGGCCACCGGGTCCTCGTCGAGGGCTGGGGCTTCACCAACAGCACGTACGAGCGTGCCGCCGCCGACGGGGTGCTGCCCTGGTTCGCCGCCTTCTGGGACCCCGCGCGGCTCGCCGGGAACGACGCCGCGTTCACCGACCCCGGCCCCGCGACGATCGGGGTCCTCCGCGACCGGTACCAGGTCCGCTGGCTGGTCGCCGACACCACCGCCGGACCGGTCGGCGACCTGGGCGCGCACGCCCAGGAGCGGTTCCGGGCCGGACAGCTCACGGTCTATGAGGTGACATGAACGATCTCGCCGCCCACCACGCGCCGCTCGCCGGCGCCCTCACCGACGCCGTCCGGCGGGTCATCGACAGCGGGTGGTTCGTCCTCGGCCGGGAGGTCGCCGGGTTCGAGGAGGCGTTCGCCGCCTACTGCGGGGTCCCGCACGCCGTCGGCGTCGCCAACGGCACCGACGCGATCGAGCTCGCCCTCGCCGGGGTCGGCATCGGCCGCGGCGACCGGGTCGCCCTCGTCGCCAACGCCGGCGGCTACGGCACCACCGCGCTGCTCGCCCTCGGCGCCGAACCCGTCTACGTGGACGTCGACGAGGACACCGCCACCCTCGACCCGGCGCTGCTGGACCGGGAGACGTTCGACGCGGTCCTCGTCACGCACCTGTACGGCCGGCTCGCCGACCTGCCCGCGATCCTGGAGGTCGCCGCCCGGCACGGCGCGCCCGTGGTCGAGGACTGCGCGCAGGCCCACGGCGCGTCCCGGGACGGCAGGCGCGCCGGCTCGTGGGGCGACGCGGCCGCGTTCAGCTTCTACCCGACGAAGAACCTCGGCGCGCTCGGCGACGGCGGCGCCGTCGTCACCGCCTCCGCCGGCGTGGCCGAGCGGGTGCGGCGGCTGCGGCAGTACGGCTGGGACCGCAAGTACCACCAGGTGACCGGCCCGGCCCGCAACAGCCGCCTCGACGAGGTGCAGGCCGCGGTCCTGTCGGTGAAGCTGCCGCACCTGGACGGCTGGAACGCCGCGCGGGTCGCGGTCGCCGCCCGGTACCGCGCCGCGATCCGGCACCCGAAGCTGACCCTGCCGGAGGTGGACGCGCCAGGACACGTCGGCCACCTGTACGTGCTGCGCTGCGCCGACCGGGACGCGCTGTCGGCGCACCTGCGCGCGCACGGCGTGGCGCACGACGTGCACTACCCGCTGCCCGACCACCGCCAGCCGGTGCACGGCGACCGGTTCGCCGGGCTCGAGCTGCCGGCCACCGAGCGGCTGTGCGCCGAGGTGCTGAGCCTGCCGTGTCACCCGGAGCTGCCGGCCGAGCAGGTCGACCGGGTCGCCGCCGCCGTGAACGCGTTCGGCGCCGGCACCGAGAACTGGAAGGGCCAGCCGTGTACTCCCTGATCATCCCCGTGTACCGCAACGAGGGCACCATCCACGACCTGCTCGCCGCGGTCGGCGACCTGCACGACGCGCTGGGCGGTGCGCTCGAGGCGGTCTTCGTCGTCGACGGCAGCCCCGACCGGTCCGCGGAGCTGCTGCAGTCGCTGCTGCCCGCGCAACGGTTCCCGGCGCGGCTGGTGCTGCTGTCGCGCAACTTCGGGTCGTTCGCCGCGATCCGGGTCGGCCTGCAGCACGCCACCGGCGAGTACTTCGCCGTCATGGCCGCCGACCTGCAGGAGCCGCCGGAGCTCGCGTTGCAGTTCTTCCGGACCCTCGCGACCGACGAGTTCGACGTCGTCGTCGGCACCCGCGAGGGCCGCGCCGACCCGCTCGGCGGCAGGATCGCGTCGAAGCTGTTCTGGGGCCTGTACCGGCGGATGGTCGTGCGCGAGATGCCCAGCGGCGGCGTCGACATGTTCGGCTGCAACCAGGCGTTCCGCGACTGCCTGCTGGCCTGCGAGGAGGCGAACACGTCGCTCGTCGCGATGCTGTTCTGGCTCGGGTTCCGCCGCAAGCAGGTCGCCTACACCC
Source organism: Dactylosporangium maewongense (assembly GCF_039531485.1). Classification (NCBI taxonomy): domain Bacteria; kingdom Bacillati; phylum Actinomycetota; class Actinomycetes; order Micromonosporales; family Micromonosporaceae; genus Dactylosporangium; species Dactylosporangium maewongense. The sequence continues at coordinate 62,297 of NZ_BAAAQD010000007.1, forward strand.
GGCGCGCCCGCATGAGCGGCAGCTCCGGCTGGACGCTGCGCAAGAAGGTCACGTACCTGATGGACAGCGTCTTCGCGTTCACCGACCTGCCGGTGCGGCTGCTGATGGCGGCCGGGGTGCTGGGGCTGCTGGTGTCGGTGGTGCTCGGCGCGGTCGTGCTGTCCGCGCGTCTCGCCGGCCTGTTCGACGTGCCCGGCTACGCCGCCACGATCCTCGTCGTGCTGTTCTTCGGCGGCGTGAACGCGCTCGGCCTCGGCGTCGTCGGCTCATACGCGTGGCGCGGCTACGAGAACACGAAACGCCGCCCCCTCGCCGTCGTGGCGTGGGAGCTGCAGTACGCGGGCGCGCAGAAGATCGTGGTCCGGCAGGGAGGACAGCGCTGATGTCGTACTTCACCCACCCCAACGCCCTGTGCGAGAGCACCGCCATCGGCGACGGCACCCGCATCTGGGCGTTCGCGCACGTGCTGCCGGGCGCGCGGATCGGCGCCGACTGCAACATCTGCGACGGGGTGTTCGTCGAGAACGACGTCGTCGTCGGCGACCGGGTCACCGTCAAGTGCGGCGTGCAGCTGTGGGACGGCGTGGCCCTGGAGGACGACGTGTTCGTCGGCCCCAACGTCACGTTCACCAACGACCGGATGCCGCGCAGCCGCCAGTACCCGGAGGCCTTCGCCCGCACGACGGTCGAGACCGGCGCGTCGATCGGCGCGAACGCCTCGATCCTGCCGGGGGTCACCATCGGCCGGCACGCGATGGTCGGCGCCGGCGCCGTCGTCACGCGGTCGGTGCCGCCGTACGCGATCGTCGTCGGCAACCCGGCGCGGCTCACCGGCTACGTCGACGCCGCGCCGGTGCCGGCGGAGCCGCACGACACCCAGACCGGCGAGCGGGTCAACTCGACCAAGGTCCGCGGGGTCACCGTGCACCGCCTCGACTACGTGCACGACCTGCGCGGCGACCTGTCGGTGGGGGAGTTCGAGCGGGACATCCCGTTCCCGGTGAAGCGCTACTTCATCGTCTTCGATGTGCCGAACGAGAAGGTCCGCGGCCAGCACGCGCACCGCGAGTGCCACCAGTTCCTGATCTGCGTGAAGGGCCGCTGCAGCGTCGTCGCCGACGACGGCGTCGTCCGGCAGGAGTTCCTCCTGGACAGCCCCGCGACCGGCCTGTACCTGCCGCCGATGACCTGGGCGACGCAGTTCCGCTACTCGCCGGACGCGGCGCTGCTGGTCTTCGCGTCGCACTACTACGACGCGGCCGACTACATCCGCGACCACGCGGAGTTCGTCTCAGCCGCTCTGCAGGTGAGCGAGCACGGCTAGGACCCGCCGGTTGTCGTCGTCGGACACCGGCAGGTCGAGCTTGGCGAAGATGCTGGCGATGTGCTTGCCGACGGCGCTGTCGCTGAGGAACAGCTGCTTGCCGATCGCGGCGTTGGAGCGGCCCTCCGCCATCAGCGTCAACACCTCCCGCTCCCGCGGCGTCAGCGTGCCCGTCGCCGGCGACGGCCGGGCGACGAGCTTCGCGATGACCGTCGGGTCCATCACGGTCCCGCCGGCGGCGACCCGGCGGACCGCGTCGACGAACTGGTCGGCGTTGAACACGCGGTCCTTCAGCAGGTACCCGACCGCGCCGGTGCCGTCGGCGAGCAGCTCCCGCGCGTACAGCTGCTCCACGTGCTGCGACAGCACCAGCACCGGCAGGCCCGGCACCTCCCGGCGGGCGGCGAGCGCCGCCTGCAGCCCCTCGTCGGTGAAGCTCGGCGGCAGCCGCACGTCGACGACCGCGACGTCCGGGCGGTGCTCCAGCAGCGCCGCGAGCAGCGCCGGGCCGGTGTCGACGGCGGCGACGACCTCGAAACCGTGGCTCTGCAGCAGCAGGACCATGCCGTCCCTCAGCAGGTAGAGGTCTTCGGCGAGGACAACACGCACGGCAGCTCCAGCGTCGCGACGGTCGGCCCGCCGGGTGGGCTGTGCAGGGCCAGGGTCCCGTCGAAGGTACCCAACCGGCGTTCGATGCCGCGCAGGCCGGTGCCCCGCGACGGGTCCGCGCCGCCGGTGCCGTCGTCGGTGACCACGACCCGCAGCAGCCCGTGCTCGTGGCCCAGGTCCACGGTGACCTTCGCGGCGCCGCCGTGCCGGGTCGCGTTCGCGATCAGCTCGCTGACCGCGAAGTAGGCGGCCGACTCCACCGGCGCCGGCGGCCGGCCCGGCAGCGTCCCGGTGACGGTCACGTCGGCGGCCGTGTCGGTGCTGAGGTCCAGGGCGAGGGCCCGCACCGCGTCGGCGAGGCCGCGCTCCGACAGCACCGGCGGGTGGATGCCGCGGACCAGGTCCCGCAGCTCCTCCAGGGCCGCCGCCGCGGTCTCCTTCGTCTGCTTGACGAGGCGCCTGGCGGCGGCCGGGTCGGTGTCCATGAGCCGTTCGATCGCGCCGAGGGTGAGGCCGACCGCGATCAGCCGCGCCTGCGCGCCGTCGTGCAGGTCCCGCTCGATCCGGCGGACCTCGGCGGCCTGCGCGTCGACGGCGTCCGCACGGCTGCGCGTGAGCTGCTCCACCCGGCGGCGCAGCGCCGCCTCGCGGGTCGGGCGCAGCAGCAGCGCCGTCCACCGCGCGTGGACGGTGACGAGCTGCCCGGCGGTGACGAGCGCGACCGCGACGAGGCACACCCCAATGATCAGGCCGGCGGTCCGGTCGCCGTCCCACGCGCCGTACCAGGCGGACCACTCCGCGTCGAACACGGTCGTCCACAGCCACGGCAGCGCCAGCCCGAACGCGCCGTAGACCCCGGCGGCGACCGGCGGCCCGAGCAGCACGACGGTGACGACCGGGTCGACGGCCAGCCACACCAGGTCCCGCCACGACGCGACGTCGTGCCACAACCACAGCCAGCGGGCGTTGAACCCGGCCATCGACTCGGTCTTGTACAGGTTGTTGCGCACCTGCAGCATCCCGTCGGGGCGCCGGTGCGGGCGCAGCTCCGGCTCGTACGGGCGCGGCACCTCCACTCCGCCCCACTGCGCGAACTGCCGGCGCAGGTTCGCCATCCAGCGGAAGTGCGAGACCGCGACGGGGATCGTGAAGATGAACCCGAGACCGAAACCGAGCGTGAAGCAGGCGAGGCTGAACGCCAGCAGCACCACCTCGAGCGCGGCGCAGCACACCAGCAGCCCGGCCCGCCCCCACGCCAGGAGCCGTCGCTGGGTCCGCGCACCGCGGGTCAGCTTCCTGGCCGCCCGGGCCGGGTCCATCGGCGTCAGCATCCACGCCGACCACACCCCCACGGCGCGGACCGTCCACGGCGCCACCAGCAGCCCCACCGGCACGAGCGCGACGACGACGAACGGGAACAGCAGCTGCCACGTCAGGTCCCGCTTCGTCGCCGGGTCCTTCATCAGCCAGTCGAGGCGCTGGAAGAACCTCGGGAAGCGCGGCGTCTTGTAGAGGGTCGCGTCGTGCCGGTACATGCCGTCGGCGTCCGGCTCCGGGTCCGCCGGCGGCGGCCGGTACGGCTCCGGCACCGCCCGCCCGGTCCACGCGGCGAACATCGCCCGCCACCGGTTGGTCAGGCGCCGCCCGTACAGCACGGGCGGCGGGATCAGGAAGACCAGGCCCAGCAGGACCCCGGGGAACAGCATCACCAGCGACAGCAGGAACTGCACGAACACGACGACGGCGACACCCAGCAGCACCCCGCTGCGCGTCACACCTCTCACCCAGGTCATGCCGCCCAGTCTCGTGTCACGGTCCGCCTCCCACATCGGCCCTGGCCGCCGTCTCCGGGGTGGGGCTAGGTGCACCCCCGTCCGGTGCCCAGCGTCATTCTGCCCGCCCGCCCGCTTCCGCACGATCGACGGCATGGCAGTCATCGAGGTCCACCAGTTGCGCAAGCGCTACGGCGACCGGCACGCGGTCCGGGACGTGTCATTCACCGTCGAGCCCGGCGAGATCTTCGGCGCCTTGGCGATGGCGTAGAGAGTCTCGGCGGAGGGCCTGCGCTCGTCGGAGTCGTTCTCCAAGGTGGATGATGGACATGCGGCTGCCCGACCTGTCGCTGGTCCTGCCCGTGCTGCTGCTCGGCGTCCTCGGCCTGTTCCCCGTCGGGCTGCTCGTCGCCGCCGCGGCCGGCAGCCCCAAGACCGCGACAGGCTGGGCCTTCGTGCTGTGGTTCCCGTCCGCGTTCTTCGCCGGCCTGTACGTGCCGGTCGAGCAGCTCCCGCCGGTGCTGCGCCGCATCGGCGACTGGACGCCGCTGGGCGCGTTCCGGCAGGCGGTCCAGGCCGCGTGGGCCGGCGACACCCCGCGCCCGCTGCACCTGGCCGTGCTCGCCGCCACCTGCCTGATCGCAGGTGGACTGTCCGTCCGCCTGTACCGTGCCAGTTAACCGACACTGCGGTGACGCACGGTGACCACTATGATCGGCGGGACAAGGGGGTGCCGGGTGCAACCAGTGGCAGAGGCGGTCGTCGATCTCGACGCCGTGGCGCACAATACGCGGCTCCTTTCCGGTCTCGCCGCCCCGCGCGCCCAGACGATGGCCGTCGTCAAGGCGAACGGCTTCGGTCACGGATTGCTACCGGTCGCCCGCGCGGCACTGGCCAGCGGCGCCACCTGGCTCGGTGTCACCTCCATCGCCGAGGCCCGCACGGTGCGCGACGGCGGGATCGGCGCGCCGACGCTCGCCTGGCTGTATGGCACCGGCGACGACTTCGCGTGGGCCGTCCGCAACGACGTCGACCTGTCCGTGTCGACGCCGCGGCACCTGGAGGCGATGCCGGCCGGCGCCGCCGTCCACCTCAAGGTCGACACCGGGCTGACCCGCAACGGGGTCGCCTGGGCCGACTGGCCCGACCTGGTGGCGCGGGCCGCCGACCTGGAGCGGCGCGGCACGATCCGGGTCCGCGGGATCTGGTCGCACCTCGCCTCCGCCGACGACCCCGGCAACCCGTCGGTCGCGCTCCAGCTCGAACGGTTCGACGAGGCCCTCGCCGTCGCCGCGAAGGCCGGGCTGGAGCCGGAGCTGCGGCACCTCGCGAACTCCGCCGGGATCGTCGACCTGCCCGCCACCCACTACGACCTCGTGCGGGCCGGGCTCGCGCTGTACGGTGTCGAGCCGATCGACGGGGTGACCGCAGGACTGCGGCGGGCGATGACGCTGCGGGCCCGCGCCGTCAACGTCAAGCGCGTCCCGCCCGGCACCGGCGTGTCCTACCTCCACCAGTACGTGACGGACCGCGACACCACGATGGTCCTGGTCCCGGCCGGATACGCCGACGGGGTGCCGCGCCTGTTGAGCAACCGCGGCGCCGTCGCGATCGGCGGCCGGCGGTGCCCGATCGCCGGGCGGGTCGCGATGGACCAGTTCGTCGCCGATGCCGGTGACCTCGACGTCGCCCTCGGTGACGAGATCGTGCTGTTCGGCCCGGGCGACGGGGCCGAGCCGACCGTGGAAGAGTGGGCGGCCTGGGCGCAGACCAACCCGCACGAGATCTTGACGGGCATCGGCGCCCGCGTCCCGCGAACGTACATCGGTAAGGAGCACGTGCATGGCTGATCCTCGCGTCCGCGTCGCCGTCGTTTTCGGAGGGCGCAGCGGCGAGCACGAGGTCTCGTGCAAGTCGGCCCTGAGCATCGTGCGGTTCCTCGACCGGTCCCGCTACGACGTGGTGCCCGTGCGGATCACCCCCGGCGGCACGTGGGTCTTCGGCCCCGACGCCGGCTCGCCGGAGGCCCTCGACCTGGAAGGGCTGCTCGACCTGACCAAGGAGACCGACGTGCCGGCCCTCGCGAGCCTCGCCGAGGCGATCGGGGCGCTGCGCGAGTGCGACGTCGTCTTCCCCGCCATCCACGGCCCGTACGGCGAGGACGGCACGATCCAGTCCGTCCTGGAGATGGTCCGCCTGCCGTATGTCGGCAGCGGGGTCTTCGCCAGCGCCGCCGGCATGGACAAGGAGTTCACCAAGCGGCTCCTCGTCGCCGACGGCCTGCCCGTCGCCGACGGCGTCGTGCTGCGCGGCGGCACCGGCACCGTGACGCCCGCCGAACGCGAGCGGCTCGGGCTGCCCGTGTTCGTCAAGCCGTCCCGGGCCGGGTCGAGCCTCGGCGTGTCCAAGGTCGACGACTGGGCCGAGCTCGACGACGCGCTCGCCGAGGCCCGCGCGAGCGACGCGAAGGTCCTCGTCGAGGAGATGGTGCACGGGCGCGAGGTCGACCTCGGCGTCCTGGAGCACCCCGACGGCTCCCTGCAGGTCGGGCCGCCGCTGGAGATCAGCTTCCCCGACAAGCACGAGTTCTTCGACTACGAGGCCAAGTACCTCGACCCGACCACCATCTTCGACATCCCGGCGAAGCTGGAGCCGGCGATCATCGAGCGGCTCCAGGACCTCGCGGTGCGCACGTTCCGCTCCCTCGAATGCCGGGGGCTGCTGCGGGTCGACTTCTTCCTGCGGTACGGCACGGAGCCGGTCATCAACGAGGTCAACACGTTCCCGGGCTTCACCGCCGTCTCGCAGTACCCGCAGATGTTCCGCGTCGCTGGGCTGGACTATCCGGCGCTGCTCGACGTCCTCATCGCGACCGCACTGGCCCGGCAGCCGAAGCCCGCGCTGGAGTCCTGAGCCTTTCCGGGTCGGCGGCGGTGGGACGGCCTCGATACGATGGCCGTCCCATGGTGTCGACGGGCGTTGTGACGGTTTGTCTGACGGTTCTAGGAGGCAAGTGCCGGTGACGTATCCACCAGCTGGAGATCCGCAGCAGCCCTACCAGCCGCCGTCACCGCCGCAGTACCCGTCGCCGCAGCAGCCCTACCAGCCGCCCGCGCAGTACCAGCCGGCGCCTGGTCCGTACGAGCCGCCCGCGCAGTACCAGGGCTACGACCCGACCGGCCAGTTCCAGCCGCCCGCGCAGTTCCAGCCGCCTACCGGGCAGTTCCAGCCTGCTGGGGCCGGTGGTCAGCAGTCCGGGTCCGGCAAGTGGGTGCTGCTCATCGCCGGCGCGTTCCTCGCGCTGCTCGTCGTGGTCGTCGGCGGCTGGTTCTTCGTCCAGCGGGTCCTCGTCGACTCCCCGACCGACGTGACCGAGCGCTACCTCGACGCGGTCAACGACCGCGACCGTGCCGCCGTCGTCGACATGGTGTGCTCCTCCGAGCGACCCAAGGCGGTCCGGGGCAACGACTACGTCGATGACGACGACGACAAGACCACCATCGACTGGAAGATCCTCAGCGAGACCAAGGGCCGCAACTCCGCCGAGGTCCGCGCGCGGGTGACGCTGCACGACCCCGAATCGGACCGCACCCAGTCGGTGAACATCTCCGTGACCCTCGTCAAAGAGGACGGCGACTGGATGATCTGCGGCGTCCGCACGGACGACTGACCTGCCGTCCTCGCCGCAAGGCCACGGTCCGTTCGCGAGCCGTGGCCTTGCGGAAGGTTCAGAAGGTTCAGAAAGAGAGGCCGGTCAGCCGCTCGTACACCTCGACATACCGCGAACGGGTGCGCTCGACGACATCGGCGGGGACCTCCGGACCGGGCGCCGTCTGGTCCCAGCCGGCGTCGCGGGACCAGTCGCGGACCGACTGCTTGTCGAAGGAGAACTGGGTGCGGCCCGGCACCCACTCGTCGAGCGGCCAGAAGCGCGACGAGTCGGGCGTGAGGACCTCGTCGGCGAGCATCAGGGTGCCGTCGGCGGTGCGGCCGAACTCGAGCTTGGTGTCCGCGACGATGATGCCGCGCTCGGCGGCGATGTCGCGGCCGCGGGAGTAGACGCGCAGGGTCAGGTCGCGCAGCTCCTCCGCCTGCTCCTTGCCGACCTGCTCGACCACGTCGTCGAACGTGATGAACTCGTCGTGCACCCCGACGGCTTCCTTCGTCGTCGGCGTGAAGATCGGCTGCTCCAGGCGGTCGGCCTCGACCAGGCCGGGCGGGAGCGTGACGCCGCTCACGGCGCCGTCGCGGACGTACTCCTTGAGGCCGAGGCCGGTCAGGTAGCCCCGGGCGATGCACTCGACCTGCACCATGTCGAGGCGCCGGCAGCGGATGGCCCGCCCGGCGAACTCGGCGGGCACGTCGGTCGCGGACAGCACATGGTTGGGCACGATGTCGGCGAGCTGCTCGAACCACCACAGCGACAGGCGGGTGAGGACCGCGCCCTTGTCGGGGATCGGGGTCGGCAGCACCACGTCGTAGATCGAGATGCGATCGGACGCGACCAGGACCAGGTCGTCGCCGTCGAGATAGACGTCGCGGACCTTGCCCGAATGCAACAACTTCACGTCCGCCAGCCTAACGTCTAGACTTCCTTCGATCTCAGGGGTGCGGCGACCCCTCCGTTTGTGGTTGCCCGGAGGAGCCCTGTCATGCCGCAGACCCGTCGCCAGCTCATCGTCGCCGGCGCGCTCGGCACCGGTGCCGTGGTGCTCGGCCCCGGCGTCCGCGCGTCCGCGGCCGTCGTCAGCGCGGACCTCGTCGTCTACGGGGCGACGCCCGGCGGACTCGCGGCCGCCGTCCAGTTCCGCCGGTCGGGCGGCACCGCCGTCGTGATCGACCCGGGCACGCACATCGGCGGGATGACCACCGCCGGCCTCGGCGCCACCGACACCGGCAACACGGCCGCGATCGGCGGGCTGTCGCACGAGTTCTACCGCCGCGTGCACGCCAAGTACGCCGGCACGCCGGTCACGCCGACGTCGCCGGCGCGGTTCAAGTTCGAGCCGCACGTCGCCGCCGCCGTCTTCGCCGACCTCCTCGCCGAGGCGGGCGTCACCGTCCAGCTCGGCCGGAAGCTCGCCACCGTCACGAAGGCCGGCAACCGCATCGTCGAACTGTCCACCGAGGACGGTCAGGTGTACCGCGGGCTCATGTACGTCGACGCCAGCTACGAGGGCGACCTGATGGCGAAGGCCGGCGTGGCGACGACCCTCGGGCGCGAGGGCAACGCCGCCTACGGCGAGAGCATCAACGGCGTCCAGCTGCGCGACAAGCACCAGTTCGTCAAGCCGGTCGACCCGTACGTGACCCCGGGAAACCCCGGCAGCGGGCTGCTCCCGGGCGTCTCCGCCGGGGCACTCGCCCCGAACGGCACCGCCGACGGCCGGATCCAGGCGTACAACTTCCGCATGTGCCTGACCAGGGCCGCGGACCGGCTCCCGTGGCAGCGCCCGGCGGGCTACGACGCGGGCCGCTACGCGCTGCTGCTGCGCTACATCGAGGCCGGCTACGCGGGACCCTTCTTCAACACGGTCGACGTCGGCGGCGGCAAGACCGACTCGAACAACGACGGCGCCTTCTCCACCGACCACATCGGTGCTTCGTGGAGCTATCCGACGGCCTCGTTCGCCGTCCGGGACGCCATCGTCGCCGACCACCGCACCTACCAGCAGGGCCTGATGTGGTTCCTGGCCAACGACCCCCGCGTCCCGGCGACGATCCGCTCCGCCACGGCGGCCTGGGGCCCCGCACCGGACGAGTTCGGCGCGACCGGTTTCTGGCCGCCCATGCTGTACGTGCGGGAGGCCCGCCGGATGGTCTCCTCGTACGTCATGACCGAGCACAACTGCCGGGGCGCCGCGACCGTCCCCGACTCGGTGGGCCTCGCCAGCTACACGATGGACTCGCACAACTGCCAGCGGCTCGTGGTCTCCGGCGTCGCGAAGAACGAGGGCGACGTGCAGGTGGGGGTGCCCGGCCCGTACCAGGTGAGCTTCCGCTCGATCGTCCCGGTGGAGGCGCAGTGCGCGAACCTGCTGGTCCCGGTCTGCCTGTCGGCGAGCCACATCGCGTACGGCTCGATCCGCATGGAACCCGTCTTCATGGTCCTCGGCCAGTCGGCTGCGGTGGCGGCCCGGCTCGCCCTGACGACCGGCGTGCCCGTCCAGCAGGTGAACATCTCCACGCTGCAGTCCCTGCTCCGCGACCTGAGCCAGCGCATCGACATCTCCGCGGGCTCGGAGGTCATCATCGACTCCCACGGCACCGGCGTGACCCGCGCCGGCACCTGGCTCCCGAGCACCTCGATCGCCGGCTACTACGGCAGCGACTACGAGCACGACAACAACACCGCGAAGGGCGTGAACCGCCTCCGCTTCACCCCGTCACTGCCGTCGGCGGGCGCCTGGACGGTCCAGCTGCGCTGGACGGCCCACGCGAACCGGGCCAGCAACGTCCCGGTCGACGTCGTCCACACCGGCGGCGTCACCACCCACACCGTCGACCAGCGCACCTCCGGCAGCCAGTGGGTGCCCCTAGGAACCTTCCAGTTCACCGCCGGCAGCGCCGGCTCGGTCCTGATCCGCACCGAACAAACCAACGGCTACGTCATCGCCGACGCCGCCAGATTCGTCCGCGCCTGACCCCTGCCGGATTTCGCGGAGGAACCGGACCGCAACTACCAATAGATAGTGATGCTCGGGGGTAACAGCTGACCGAACGCGGGTGCAGTGTAGGCGGAATCGCCGAGCAGGCTATTAGCTCCACAGTCTGTGGCAAGGTTGACGCAACCGATGGGTTCGCTTTCAGCCGCCGGACGAGGTCAAGATTCCGCTCCCCCATGAGGGTGGATCTGCGACAAGCTCCCGGAAGCTGGCCGGTTCGAAGCCCTACCACGATGCGCTTGAGGCCCAGCACGGTTGCCACCGCCGCGGCCGTCCTCGCCGACCGTCGACCGCCATGCCTGCAGGTGCGGTACGCCCCGGCGGACACCCCGATGGATGGCGGCACATCACCCGCGTCGAGCAGGCCGGCGTGCTGTTCGCCGTCGTACTGCACTCCGATCCGGACCCGGCCGGCCTGCCGCGCGAGTTAAGGGCGAGCTTCACCGGGTAGAGGACTTTCAACCGACAGCCAGCATCGGGAAGGGTGTATTGGTCACATGGCGAATGGCGGGAAGGGCTCGATCAATGGACGGTCACCAACCGGCGCTGGTCGCTGGGGCACGGCCAGCGAGGGGCGCCAATCTTCCCGCGTTGCGGTTGGTGTCGCTGACACGCCTCATGGCGTCGACCACTGGTCATCCGGAGACCGTCCTCGGGATTATCGACGGGCCCGTCAGGACTGACCATCCCGACCTCGCCTCCGCCACGATCCGCCAGTTGTCGGCTCCGTCCGGTACGGGGCATGGCGCGGCATACGATCACGCGACCGCCATCGCCGGGATCCTGGTGGCGGGCCGCGATACTGCCGACCCTGGTATCTGCCCCGACGCCACTCTCCTCGTCCGTGCGATCTTCACGGCGGTGCGCGGCGCCGGAGCCGTGCCACCGGCCGAGCTGGCGTCGGCGATCGTCGAGATGGTCGACGCCGGCGTGCGTGTGATCAATCTGAGCCTCTGCCTGATGCCGCCTGCCGCGCAGGCCGGTGACAACCAGCTGCCGGATGCACTGGACTACGCGTTCCAGCGTGGGGCGATCGTCGTGGCGGCCACCGGGAACCAGGCGACGATCGGTAGCTCCGTGATCACCCGCCATCACGCGGTGATCCCTGTCGTCGCCTACGACCTCCATGGGCGCCCACTGCCGGGCTCGAACTTCGCGCACTCGACCGGCCGTCGTGGCGCGGGGGCCCCGGGCGAGGGCGTGACCGGGCTGTCCGCGGACGGCGGCAGACGCGCGTTCGGTGGCACGAGCGCAGCGGCGGCATTCGTGACCGGAGGCGTGGGCCTACTGCTGTCGCTGTTCCCCGGAGCCGGCGCGGCCGAACTGCTGTTCGCCGTGACCAGATCGATGGCTAGGCGGACGTCCGTCGTTCCGCCGCTCTTCAACGCGTGGTCGGCGGCCGAACTGCTGCGGAGTATGCGATAGGGAGGACGCTCCATGGCCGACGACAAACCGGCGACTCGGACTCCGGACAACCCGGAGCGGACGGGCCCGCGGCTACGCATGCCGGGGTTCGTCAACGACGAGGACGTCGGACTGGGCGACGTGGTGAAACGGGTGACGAGCCTATTCGGTGTGAAGCCATGCGCCGGATGCGAGAGGCGGGCCGCCGCCCTCAACAGGTGGCTGGCCTTCACCGGCAGGGGTGGCCGGGGGCGCTGAGTCGCCGACCGGCCCTGTCAATGGTCAATGACGGTCTTCGGGACCAGGAGTGAGTATGGAAGCGTCCGATCGGACAAGGGGCATCGACCAGATGGAGCAAGGCGTAATCCCGCAGGAGTCGCAGGAGTCAGCTGAATCCCTGCCCGCGTCCCTCGGTCGCGCGTTGCCGACGCTGCCGGTGGATCAGCGCAGCATGGCCGCCGAACCGCCGTCCCGGCAGCCGGCAGGTCACTCCTGCGCCTCGTGCACCAGGGACGAGGCCGCGTACGAGCGCCCGGGCAGCCGTGGCGGTATCACCCCGCCGTACGTGTATGCGCTGGGCCGCATCGAGGCGCGTTTCCCAAGCCTCGCCATCGAGAAGGAGCTTGCACAGGCTACTGGGCGTGCCGAAACGGCGAGTCTGACAGACCGGCAGGCACTCGGCACCGTGCTATCCGATCCGCAGAACCGCTACCTGAGCCGCCAGCTATGTTACGTGCTCAGCGTCCAAGGGCTGGAGACGTACATCCTGCAGCCCCGGGACCCCGCGGACTTCGAATTGCTCATCGAGATCCTCGGCTCGCCGCCGAAGCCGTCGGACCTGCACGTCGTGATCGGCCTCCGAGGGCCAGTGGCGCCGCCGGAGCTGTGCAACGGGCTGATGCTGCCGATGGTCGCCTTCGACCAGATCTACGCGTTCACCACCGACTCCCTGGTCCGCGCCCTGCCCAAGCCGGCACACATCGAGGAACAGCCCTTCGTGTCTGCATCGGAGGAGATGCTGCAGCGGCTGACCCAGCTCACCGACAACGCTGGCGCCACTGACGAGCACCGCGCGCTCAACTATCTGGCAGTGCGTTATCCGGCGATCTATGCCAAGAGCGCCGAGGCGTTCGCCACCGGCTCCTCACTGACCGCCATCGAGACGCGCCCTTCACGCCTGAGTGGAGTGCGCCGCATTCTGGATGTCAATTTCTCCTACACCAGCCGGCAGACCGACGTCACCGAGAAGTTCTTCGTCCGTGTCGACGTCACAGAGGAGTTCCCGTTCCTCGTGACCAAACTGTCGCCTTACTACGATCGATAATCTCGGCCGAAGGAGCGAGTGGCGATGTCAGGACCTGGGCTTACCGCAGAGTACTCGCTGTACAGGACGCGTCACCAGTACCGTTCACAGGCCACTTGGCTCCTGCCGGAGGCGGGTGTGCAGCCGGCGGGGGACTGTGTCGAGGACTGCATCGCCGACTGCGTCGCCGCCAGCGCGGACTCGGGCTTGCCGACGCAACTGCTGCGCGCCGAGTGCAAGCCGCAGTGCCAGACCAGCTGCCACCAGGGCCCGTGGCCGTGTGAGCCCGGGACCAAGCTGTGCTTCAGGACCGGGTTCAAACCGCACTGCTGCCCCGAGGACAACGAGTGCTGCGCGGTCCTCAACGCCACCCGCGACGGCTACAAACTGCAGTGCTGTCCGCCCGGCCAGAAATGCTGCTTCAAGTACGGTTGCTACGTGCCCGGCCAGCAGGAATGCACCCAGGACGGCTTCTGCCCACCCGGCAATCCGATCTGCGACGGCAGGTGCTGCACCGCTGGCTACGTCTGCACCCTGGACGGGTGCACCAAGCCGGATCTCGTCTGCAACAACCGGCGGTGCGAGCCGGAAGAGAAATGCACGCCCCAGGGCTGCTGCCCGCCGAATCGGCTCACGCCCACGGGCTGCTGCCCGGCCGGTCAGGTTGCATGCCCCGGCCCTGAGGGCGGACCTGACGCCGGAGTCGTCAAGTGTTGCCCACCAGGCTGGAGCTGTTCGAGCTATACGGGGTGTTGCCCTCCGGGTGAGTGCTGCGAAAACAATGTCTCATGCCCCCCAGGGAAATCCTGCTGTGAGGACGTAATTTGCTGCCCCAATGGGGCATGTCAATTCAACGCAAGCACTGGGTCATACGAGTGCGTCTAGAGGTTGAGATTTTCTACCCACTCTGGCTTGTCTGCGTTTAGAGAATGCCCACAATGTGATTGATCGTAATATCAGCACAACTAGAGAAGGGTGTGAAGAAATGACAAAGCTAGTCATTCACTCATTAATCTGCAATGAAACCTCCGACGGCATGGGCGCTGATGACATATTCATCAACTTCCAGGGGATAAGGGTATGGGGAACTACTTTGGTGGATGCAGGCCAGACTCACCAGATGGAGGCTGAGCTCGACTTCAACGTTAGGGGTCGTGTTGACGTCTGGGAGTTCGACAGCGGCTCCGACAACGATCATATCGGAACCTTCTGGGTGAACAGAAGTCAGGCTGGCACGGGCGAGCGATCTGTTTCCCTGACAGGCGACGACTCCGACTACATCATTACGTACGAAGTATTAAGTTAGAGCGCGCGCCGTTTGGCGACGGAGGGCAATGCCACTTAGCCTAAGTTGATCAATCTGGTGGTCTCTGGTTTGTGACTCGAACGGTGTGGCGGCGTGGTTCGCCTCTCGCTGTCTGGTGTGATCGGCGCGCGGTGTGGATGTCGCGTTGGGGTCTGGTCGGCTCGCTGGCCTGGCGGTAGGTGCCGGCGCTGCCGGCGAATGTGGCCAGGTGCGGGCGTTGCAGGTGGTCGCGTAGCCGGTGCCAGGACGGGTCTCGGTGGCGTTCGACCGGCTGCTGCACCGGTCGGCGTCGATGGTCCGTCCTGCCGACTGTGGGCCCGCCAGACCCCCACGGCGCGAGCCGGCGGAAGGCGGTGGCCGGCCCGACCACCTGAACCCCGCACCTGCCCGATCTGCTGGACCACGTTCACCGCCGACGGCCGCAGTCGCGGCAAGCGCGCCTACTGCTCAAGCCACTCCGGTGCCCGTGGATCGAGGTCGTGCCCGCGTGCCACATAGTGCTGAAGATTCGTCACAATCGCGCGACGTAACATCAGCTCACCCGGGGTGGGGAAAATGATTTGGTTGCCCCGGGGAAGAACTTCTGGCGCCATCAAAGACCGGAATCCCGCGGAGGCGACGCTAAGTGCCGGAAGTCAACGCTGAACAGAAGCAAGCCGTCAAGCAGCAAGCGACGCAAGCGGCGCTGACGGACAACAACCTAGCGGCGGGTCTCGCGGTCGCTGGCGGCGTCGTGAGCTTCGTCTCACCAGCACATGGAATAGTGCTCGGTATCGGCTCCGGGTTGTTCTGGTTGTGCGCAAACTATCGACAGGCGATCGCGAACGACCCGCCGCGCGACGACTTCACTGAGGTCTGGATAAGCGGTGCGCACGTGGATGAAGGTCAACTACCCGGCGAGGACAGCCGCGAGCGTCTGTTCTACCGTTTCAACGCTCAGCAACTACTGGTCTGCGATGGGCTGTACGCACTCCTGTGGTCACTCGAGCGCTACGACGGCGCTGCAGCAGCAGGCGACCCCGACGCCGCAGCCTCTCAGGCCGAAGCGGTAAGGCAAAATGCGGAAATCGTCGCCGCCCATCAGGATGCTCTGGCGTCGCTGGTCTCGGAAGTTAACCAGGCATGGGCCGTGCTTCGCGACGAACTGGGCTTGGACTGGAACAGCGTCTCGCTCGCCGACGTGCAGCAATTCTACCGCGACACTGTCGGTGAATCGCCCCAGGCGCCCAGCCCGGCCCTGGAAGCCTTGGCGGCGAGCATCGTGGACGGCGCCAGTGATTTGCTGGAGCCCTTTGACACCGGACTTGCTCATCCCGTGCTGGACGCGACCGAACTGCCAGGTGAGCCACGGGAACTGATCGGTCAGGACTACACCGACGGCTTGGCCGAGATGTCGGCGGCCATCCGCGGTCTCGTCGTGGACATCTGAGTCTGTCCGGTCCCAGTGCAACTGCCGTCCTGTCGATCATGACGAAGGCCAGAAACGGATGTTGCTACAACCAGCCCAAGCCCGCGGCGGGCGCTGCCCTACGACACCGTCGACCACCGGTGGACCCTGCGGGTGCCGAATTTGTCGTCCGTCCTGGTCGCGGCCCAGCTCGATGCCACCGAAGGATCGTGTATCTGTCGACGTTCTCTCGCGCTTCGGACCGCTGCCGATAACTGGGTGATGATGTCTCACCGTGCTGCTGCGACTGGCGTACCTGGGTGTGACGAACGCGCTGGCGATGCTGCGGCTGCTGCTGCCCATGAGCGACCGGGCCAAGACGCCGAGATCCTCGCCTTGCGGCACCAGATCATGGTCCTCGAACGGCAGCTGCATGGCGCGAAGGTGCGGTTCGAGCCTGCTGATTGAGCCTTCCTCGTCGCGCTGCTGCGCCGACTCCCCCGCGAGGTGCTGCCCCGGGTCCGGCTGCTCGTACGCCCTGAGACCATGCTGCGCTGGCACCGTGACCTGGTCGCCCGACGGCACGCCCGCGTCTCTCGCCCCAAACGTGCCGGGCGGCCACCCACGGTCCAGTCGATCCGCGCGCTGGTGCTGCGACTCGCGCAAGAGAACAGCGGAAGGGGCTACCGTCGCATTCACGGTGAGCTACGGGTAGCTGCTCGCACCGGATGCGGCCGCACAGGCCGGTGCTCAACGCATCGATGTGCGTGCTGCGGTTGAGCAGGAACACTTGACAGGTCACCATCGGCAGCAGCTTGTCCTCGTCACGCCCGGGACGGTAGCCCCTCTCGGCGAGTACAGCTCGGATCCGGCGGATCTCGCTGTCCACGCGGTCGCGGCCGAAGGCGCGCCAGGCCAGGACAAGCCGGCTGAAGCTGCCGAGCCGGTGGAACGCGGTGAAGCCGCCGGGCAGGAACGCGGTGAAGCCAAATGGGGGCCGCACGGCGTCGTCGGCCCGGTCGGGGGCGGCGGCGCGGAAGCCCTGCTGCTCCTCGCCGAGGATGGCGGTCCACTCCTGTTCGGTCCAGTGCCAGAAGGATCGGCCGGACCCGGCGCATCGCAGCAGCAGCACCGCAACGGCGTCGTTGTTCGCCCGCAGGCGGTGCGGGGTGGGTGGGCCGTCGAGTGCGGCGCTTGCGTCGTCCAACGGGCGCAGCAGCCGTCTGATCGCCCGCCATCCCAGGGCGGCGGGATCATGGCGGCGATCGCGGCAACGTCCACGAGGTACGACGATCAGACACGAAGCCAGACGCCTCCAACGATCCGTCTCACCGGTGGTGAGTCAAGGTGTCTGATCCAACGGCACAAGCCAAGACTGCCGACGTGTAATTCACCCCGACGAGGGACCACGCTCCGGTAGCACAATGCGAGTCGAGAGCCAGCAGCGGCATCCGAAGATCATGATACGCCGCCAGTCCGCTGAGGCAGGACCCGACGACGGGCCGCCTGATCTCACGTCAATTGCGTGTGTGCCACTCAGATGCCATCGATGCCGAGAATGTGTCACTGATCATGGGACGCTACACCCCTCCGCTGCCGACCTCGTCCCGCGCTGGGCGATTCAGCCGCTTGATCCGCGCCGGGCAATTCAACGGCCGCGTCGTCGCCTGATCCGCACCGGGGCAGACCCAACAGGCACGTCATGGCCGCCGCCGGATTTGTCGGTGCCTGACCACCCGGCGGATTCGTTGTGCCCGACCCGCGGTGGCCGGCGGCTGGACTTCTGGCCGGCTGGTGGGCCCGCCTTCGCAGGCGAGCTCGTCCTGCACCCGCTCGTCCCGGACCCCACTTGATCCGCACCTACCTGATGCGCACCTGCCTGGCCTCCCGGACTCGTGTGGCCCACGCCTGCCTGATCCGCGCCAGGCAGAATTCGTTCCTGCCAGGGCAGCAGACCAGCGGCTACCTCATCGCCGATGCCGCCGGGTTTGTCCGCGCGTGACTGCGGGCGGGTTCGTCCGGGCCTGATCGCTGGCGGCCGGCGGCTGGACCTTCTCGCCGCTGGTGGGCATGGCTTCTGACCCTGGCGGGCACGGCTCGACCGCTGGGTGCCGGGGTGACCGCTGCAAAGCAACCCTAACCCCGCCCAACAAATCGATCTCCGGGGTCGTGACGGACCGTAGTTTCCGGGCTTCCACCAGGGGCGGAACGGCGGGGGAGGGCGTTGCGAACCGTGACGGAGGGGCTACGGGTTCTCGTCGTTGCGGGTCTGTTCGGCGAGGAAACGCTCCAGCTCCGCGCCGATCTCGTCCGCGGTCGGGAGTGGGGCGGGGGAGTCGGCCAGGAGGTTGTTGCCCTGGCGGCCGCGGGTGTAGGCGTCGTACTGCTCCTCCAGCGCCCGCACCAGCGACGCGGCCTCGTCGGCCTGGGCGATCTGCACGTCGATCTCGGCGCGGACCGACTCGGCGGCGGCGTGCAGCTCCTCGGTGGGCAGCTGCAGGCCAGTCGCCTCGGAGACGCAGGAGAGCAGCTTCTCCGCCGCCGAAGGGAACTCCGCCTGCGCCACATAGTGCGGCACGTGTACGGCGAAGCCGAAGGCGTCGCGGTCCTGCTGGCCGATGCGGAACTCGAGGAGGTTGCCGACGCTGCCGGGCACCTGGACGCGCTGCAGCCACGGCTCGAACCCGGCGATCAGGTCCCGGCTCGTGCCGTGGGCGGTCACGCCGGTGGGGCGGGTGTGCGGCACGGCCATCGGGATCGCGGTGAGGCCGACCGTCGCCCGCACGTCGAAGCGCTCGATCAGCTCGATGACCGCCGCCGTGAACCGCTCCCACTGCAGGTCCGGCTCGGGGCCGTCGAGCAGCAGGAACTCGGTGCCGGTCGCGTCGCGCAGGACGCGCAGGAGCAGGCGCGGCTGCTCGTAGTGCTCCCAGTGGTCCTCGACGAACAGCATCGCCGGGCGCCGGCTGCGGTAGTCGTAGAGCTGGTCGAGGTCGAACGTCGCCACGGTGCGCGGCGAGCCGATCGTCAGCAGATGCTCGCGGGCGAGGCGGCTCGCGTTGCCGGCGTCGACGAAGCCCGTCAGCGCGTGCACGAGCACCGGCCGGTCGACGGCCGGCGGGTCCTCGGTGAGCGTGTAGAGCTCGCTGGGGTTGAGCACCGGAACGCAGCCTCCTTGAACAACGATTGCAAGAAACGCAACTCGTGGGTGCGCTCGATCATTCCATCCCGGCGGACCAGGGATTCGTGAGGATCGCGTAGACCAACTCGTCAACGGCCGGCGCCAGGGACGTGAACGACGGCCCAGCGCCGGTGTACGGGTCGGAGACCTGCAGCATCATCTCGTGCACCCCTCCCACCAGCGCGATCGCGAGCAGCTGGGACAGCTCGGGGATGGCCGGGTCGGCGGCCCGCGCCGCATCGACCACCTCTACCAGAGTATCGGCGAACCGGCGCTGCATCTGCTGCCGCAGCCGGTACGCCTTCGGGCCGGCCGCCTGGATCTCCACGAGCAGCGTGCGGGTGACCGCCGGCATGCTCTCCAACGCGTTCAGGTATGCGGTCACCCCGTGGTTGACCATGGCCTTCCAGCTGCCGCCGCCACCACCAGCGGCGCTGCGCACGACGGCGAGCAGGTGCACGCAGCCCTGCTCGTACAGCGCCATGAGGCACGACTCCTTGTCGGTGAAGTGCTCATAGAACGTCCGCTTCGACACCCGCGCGTGCATGACCACGTCGGCGATCGTCGTCGCCGCGTAGCCCTTGTCCGCGATCGCCGCCGCCAGCCCGCCGGTCAGCGCCTCGCGGACCTCCTCGGCGGTTCTCGTGCTCGTCATGCGCCTGCCTCGGCCTTTCGCCAGAATGTCCGTGGGTGTTAGTTTGCCTGGTACTGGACGGTACCGCCGACGGGAGGCCCACGGTGCAGCACAGCTTGTCCGGCCAGGTGGTGCTCATCACCGGTGCCGCCAGGGGGATCGGGGAGCACACCGCCCGCATCGCGGCCGCCCGCGGCGCGAAGGTCGTCCTCGCCGGCCTCGAACCCGACCGCCTCGCCGCCGTCGCGGCCGACCTCGACGCGGCCTGGTTCCCCTGCGACGTCACCGACCAGACCAGTCTCGCAGCCGCTGTCGAGGGCGCCGTCTCCGCCCACGGCCGCATCGACGCCGTCCTGGCCAACGCGGGCGTCGCCAGCCGCGGCACCGTCGCCACCGGTGACATCGAGGCGTTGGTACGGACCGTCGAGGTCAATCTCGTCGGCGTCATGCGCACCGCCGCCGCCGTCATGCCACACCTCATCGAGTCCCGCGGCTATCTGCTCATCGTCGCGTCGGCGGCGTCGTTCGCCGCGCTGCCGGGGATGGCGCCGTACTGCGCGTCGAAGGCCGGCGTCGAGCACTTCGGCAACGCCCTGCGCCTGGAGGTCGCCCACCACGGCGTCCGCGTCGGCACCGCCCACCCGTCGTGGATCGACACCGACCTCGTCCGCGACGCCCAGGACGACATGCCAACCTTCCGCGAGACGCTGCGCAAGCTGCCGCCGCCACTGGGCTCGACCACGTCGGTGGAGCGCTGCGCCGAGGCGTTCGTCTCCGCCCTCGAACACCGCCGCCGCAAGGTCTTCGTCCCGCGCAGCGTCGCCGTCGTGTACTGGCTGCGCACCTTCCTCAACAGCCGCCTGTCCGAACGCGTCATCGAACGCCAGGCGCGCACCAGCGTCCCCGCCATGGAGGAGCAGGTCCGCACCCTGCGCCGCGGCTTCGGCGCCAACACCGCCCACGGCCTGCCCGCCACGGGCGCGCCTGCGGAACCACCCACTCCGGGCTTCATCGCCGACCGCTACCACCGCTGATCCTCACGCGGCCTTCCGCGACGGACCGCCGACGCCCGGCGTGCCCGCCGCCCGGACGGTCGCGACCCGGGCGGTCGCCGGCCGTGCGGTCGCGGGCGCGGGTGGTCAGCTGCCGCGGGTCGTGCGTGTCTCGTGGACCATGATGGCGATCTGGACGCGGTTGGTGCAGCCGAGCTTGCCGAGGATGCGCGACACGTACGTCTTCACGGTGGCCACGCTCATCAGCAGCGCCGCACTGATCTCGGCGTTGGAGCGGCCCTCGGCGACGGCGTCGGCGACCTTGCGCTCCGCCGGGGTCAACGCGTCCAGGGCCCGTTCAGCGACCGCGCGCCGCTCGGCGGTGTCGTCGCGGACCACGTGGTCGACGAGCCGCCGTACCACGGACGGTGACAGCATCTGCTCGCCGGCCGCGACCCGCCGCACCGCGTCCAGGATCGCCAGCGGCGGCGTGTCCTTGAGCAGGAACCCGTGCGCCCCGAGCCGCAGCGCCCGCAGCACGTGCTCATCCGTGTCGAACGTCGTCAGCACCACCACCGCCCCCGGCACCCCGCCGGCTCGCAGCGCCTCGAGCGCGGCGAGCCCGTCCATCCGCGGCATCCGGATGTCCATGAGGATCACGTCGGGGTGGCTGGCCCGGACCACCTGGACGGCCGCCACGCCGTCGCCCGCCTCCCCGACGAGCTCCAGCTCAGGATCCCCGCCGAGGACCATCGCCAGCCCGGCCCGGACCAGCGCGTCGTCGTCGACGACCACGACCCGGATCATCCCCGCCACGGCAGCCACGCCTCCAGGTGAAACCCGACCTCGCCACCGTCCCCCGACCCGCCGTGCCCGTGCCCGCCACCGTCCCCCGACCCGCCGTGCCAGTGCCCGCCACCGGCCCGCGGATCAGAGCCTGCCTGCCGGACTCCGCCGGCCTGCTGTGCCGCGCTGGCCTGTTGCGCCGCGCTGGGCTGTTGTGACTCGCCGGGTTGTTGCGCCGCGCTGGGCTGTTGTGCCTCGCCGGGCTGCTGTGCCGAGCTGGACTGTTGCGCTTTGCCGAGCTTCTGAGCCGCGCTGGACTGTTGGGCCTTGCCGGGCTGCTGGGCCGCGCCGGGCTGTGGCGCCGTGGCGTGCCGTGGGGGCGGGGTCGTGCGGCGGGGGCCGTGTTCGAGGCGGCCGCCGGCCAGGGTGACGCGCTCGGCCAGGCCGACGAGTCCCGACCGCGACCCCGGCAGCGCGGGCCGCACAGGGACGGCCGGCAGCGGGTTGCGCAGCCACACGTGCAGCTCACCCTGGCTCGTGCGGTCGAGCCGGACCGCGACGGCGGCGCCGGGCGCGTGCTTGCGGGCGTTGGTCAGGCCCTCCTGCACGAGGCGGAACGCGGTCCTGTTCACCGCCGAGGGCAGCGTCTCCGGCCCCGCGTCACCGCCGGCGGTGAGCCGGTTGTCGAGGTCGACGGGGGTGCCGGCCCTGCGGACCTCCTCGATCAGCTCGTCCAGGTCGGCGAGGTCCTGGCGCGGACGCAGCTCGTCGTCGTCGCTGCTGCGCAGCACGCCGAGGATCTCCCGGAGCTCCTCCATCGCCTGGCGCGCGCTCGCCCTGATGGTGCCGCCCGCCTCGGCGACCTGCTCCTGCGACAGGTCGCGGCGGATCTCCAGGGCGCCGGCGTGCAGGCTGATCAGCGAGATCCGGTGGGCGAGCACGTCGTGCATCTCGCGGGCGATCCGCTCCCGCTCCAGCCCGCGCAGCAGGTCGGCGCGCTGCTCGGCCTCCGCCTCGGCGCGCACGGCCCGGTCCCGCAGCGACGCGATCAGCTCCCGCCGGGCCCGCACCGTCGACCCCCACGCCAGGACGATGCCCGTGATCAGCGCCACGGCCGTGGCGTTGCCCACGACCTGCAGGTCAGGGTCCGGATAGCGGATCATCAGCGGGACCGGCACCAGCAGGTGCGCGACGGCGACCCCGAGCGCCACCCGGAACGGCCGGTGCACCGCGACCGTGAACACCGCGATCATCGCCGCCCCGCCGACGAAGTCGGTGAGCGCCGCCGGGACGAGCAGCAGGAGCGCCACCTGCACGGGCCACCGCCGCCGCCACCAGATCAGCACCAACGCCGGCACGGTCACGGCCGTCGACAGCAGCCACCGCTCGTCGCTGAGGGCGCCGCTGTCCAGGCCGGACGCCGCGGCGACCACCATCGTCAGTGCCGAGATGACGAAGACGGTCGCGTCGACGACGAGGTTGCGCGCCTTCACGAGCGCACCAGGGGACGCCAGTGCTGCGTTGTGCCGTCGTCGCGGACCGTGTACCCCAGCTTCTGGACCTCGTCGCGCAGCTCGGCGGCGTCGGTGGTGCTCTTGCTGGTCAGCGCCACCGCCCGTGCGGCGAGGACCGCGTTGACCGCGCCCGGCAGGTCCGGCAGGTCCGGCACCCAGCGCCGGAACAGCTCCCCGAACGGGTCCTGCTTCTGCCAGGGGTAGCCGTGTGCCTGGAACGCCTCCGCCACCTGCCGGTCACCGGCCCGCTCCAGCCGCTCCCGCACCACCTGCCGCGAGTCCCGGTCCAGCACGACGAGCAGCCGCCCGTCGACGAACACCGCCGACACGTCCTCCCGGCGCACGACCCAGGCGGCGTCGCCGAGCCGCAGCCGTAGCTCGCTGTCGGCGACCGTCACCCGCAGCGTCTCGTGCACCGCGACGACCACGAACACCACCCCGAGCAGGAGCCCGGCGGCCATCATCGCGACCTGTCCGACCCCGTGGTCGAGCGCCGCCACGAGCCGGATCGGCCCCCCGAACGGCACCCACGGCAGGGTCAGCAGCCAGCGCGCCAGCAGCGGCAGCGCCCAGCCGACCGCGACCCCGGCCAGCGGAAACCCGGCGCCGATCAGCCATTTGTCGGTGCGGGACAGCCCCAGCTCGTGTTCAGCCATACACCTCACGGTAGGCAGCCGGACCGTGGCGGGACAGTCTCCGAAAGTTGTCGCGTCCACCTGGATCAGCCGCCATTGGTCGGTGTGATGTGCACCGACTCCACCCACGACGGCGGCAGCGGGGGGTTCGGCCCGATCAGCCCGGCGATGAGCCGGCACCCCGTCGGCTCGTCGGGCCACGGCGTGCCGCCGTCGGTGAGGACGACCACGATCTGCGGCTTGTCCGGCGACCGCAGCGCCGCCGCGATCCCGACCCGCATGTCGGTGCCGCCACCACCGCCGAGCTCGACCTGCTCCGTCTTCACCACCCGCGTCACCGCGTGCACGTCGGCGTCGCAGGCGACGACGGTGACCCGGTTGCCGCGGATGCCGACGGTCCGCAGCACGCCCGTCACCTCGCTCAGCGCCGCCGCCAGGTCGTCGGTGCCCATCGAGCCCGACGTGTCGACGACCACCGCGACCCGCGGCAGCGGCCGGCGCAGGCTCGGCAGCACCACCCCGCGCATCGCCCCGGTCCGCCGCCCCGGCCGCGCGTACGTGTAGTCGACGGCGCCGCTCGCCCACGCCACCGCCTGCCGCAGCGCCCCGGTCAGCAGCCGCCGCCAGTCGACGACCGGCTCGGCGATCTCGTCCGCCCACCGCTGCCAGCCCCCGGGCACGGTGCCACGCGACCGCACGTGCGCCCGGATCGCGTCGGCGGTCTGCCGGCGGATCGCCACCGCCTCCACGTCCCGCACGCCGGGTCCCGCGGCGTCACCGACCTCACCCGCGACCGGGATGCCGTGCGCGCCCGACCCGCACTGCACGTCGTGCGAGTGCGTGTGCGGTATCCCGGCCAGGTACTCCTCGAACAGCCGCCCCTCCGGCAGCCCGAACGTCGCCGGCTCCACCCGCGACGCCGGCAGCACCAGCTTGTCCGCGACCAGGTCGTCGTTGATCTCGCAGTCCTGCGCGAGGTTGACCCGCAGGTGGTCGCCACGGTCGCCCGCAGGCAGCCGGTCCGCCCGCCCGTGATGGTCCCGCAGCAGGTGCGCCACCTCGTGCACCCACACCCCGGAGAGCTCCTCGACACCGTGCCCGTCCACGAACTCCGGCGACACGTACAACCGCCACCGCCGGTCGACCCCCATGGTCGCCAGGTGCCGGCTCGGCACGACCGACAACGCGTACAACGCCGTCGCCAGATACGGCCGCAGCATCGCCGCCTTGTACCGCGCCGCGAGCAGCTTCGTCCGATCCAACGCCTGCGCCGCCCCGACCGACGGCCCAGCAGGAACGGATGGTGCCGCCGGCGGTGTCGCGGGTGCGGACGGCGTTGCCTGCGGTGTCGTGGTGGCGGACGGCGTCGCTTGCGGTGTCGCGTGTACGGACGGTGGTGGCTGTGTCGCCGCAGGCAGGTGCGTCTGGACGGGTGCGGGTGGCACAGGTTGCGCATGTGTAGGGGAGCTGGATGCCGGCAGCGCCGCGTCAGGATGCCCCGGCTCGACCACCGCGGTGCATGGAGGACCGACCGCATCCGCCGGAGGTGGGGGACCGGCCGCGCCCGATGGGAGTGGTGGGTCCACCGCGCCCTCTGGGGGTGGGGTGGTCATCGGAGGGCGCCGGAGAGGCTCAGGATGTCGATGAAGGCGTCGATCGTGGCGGGCACGGGCCAGGCGGGTTTGCGCATGGCGGCGAGGTCGGCGGCGGCGCGGGCGGCGACGTCTGGGACGCCGGCCTCGACGGCCTTGCTCAGGACGGTCCAGCCGGCTTCCCAGCGCTCGCGGGTGGTGTTGCTCTGGACGGCGGAGACGACGGCGGTGAGGAAGGCGAGCTGGCGGTCGCCGCGGGCGGGGAGCTGGAAGGCGTCGGGGTTGGCGAGGACGCGGTTGGGGTCGGGGAGGTCGAGCTCGTCGAGGTAGTTGACCAGCTCGAGGCCGGCGCCGTCGCCGATGGCGCCGACGAGGGCGGTGGACAGGGCGGCGCGGGTGGCGTCGCTGGCCATGCCGAACGTGAGCAGGCGCAGCGCCATCTCCCAGGTGCGCGGGGACGGCCAGGCGCCGCCGCGGGCCTCGGCGTCGGCGGGCAGGTGGTGGGCGAGGCCGGGGCGGGCGGTGAGGAACCCGGACAGCGTGCCGCGGGCCCTGGCGAGCGCCGACGCGCCCTTGCGCGGGTCGACGCGGGGGATGTCGGCGGTGGGCCAGGTGCCGGCGAGGCCGCGGGCGACGACCGCGGGGTCGTGGGTCCAGTGCAGGTGGACGAACCGGTTGGCCAGGGGTGGGCTGAGGTGCCAGCCGTCGGCGGCGCTCGACGGTGGGTTGGCGGCGGCGACGACGCGGACCGCGGGCGGGAGCTCGAGGCTGCCGACGCGCCGCTCCAGGACGACGCGCAGCAGCGCGGCCTGCACGGCGGGCGGGGCGGAGGACAGCTCGTCGAAGAAGACCAGACCATAGCCGCGCTTGGCGAGCCGGACGGCCCAGTCGGGCGGGGCCATCGGCACGCCCTGCGTGGCGGGGTCGTCGCCGACGACGGGCAGGCCCGCGAAGTCGGACGGCTCGTGGATGCTGGCGATGACCGTCTCCATCGGCACGTCGAGCCGGTCGGCGAGCTGCTGCAGCGCCGAGGACTTGCCGATGCCGGGCTCGCCCCAGAGCAGGACCGGAAGGTTGGCGGAGACGGCCAGCGCCAGGGCCTCGAGCTGGGTGTTGTCGCGCCGCTCCACGCGGGTCGAGCGCGTCGCGGCGAGCAGCTCATCGGCGGCGGCGAGCAGGGTCAGCGCCGTTGGTTCTGCGGTCATGCGCGACACGGTATCCGCCGGGTACGACAATTCCGCGACCCATTTACCCCATGAACGCACGACCCAGTTACCCCATGAACGCACGACCCAGTTACCTCAGGAACGCACGACCAAAAACCCAGGAACCGCGCGACCCAATCACCCCAGGAACGACAGCTCGTCGAGCCGCCCCGAGGCCCGCGCCAGATCGGCCCACCCGAGACCGGCGAACGTGACGGCGTTCACGTCGGCGCCCATCGTCACCAGCGCCCGGACCGTCCCGGCGGGCCCGCCGTGCCCGACCGCGAACAGCAGCGGCGTCATGCCGGCCGCGTCCCGGGCCTCCAGGTCGAGCCCGGCGGCGAGGAGGTCGAGGAGCAGCGTCTCGGCGTCCGGCACCCACGCGAGCAGGTGCAGCATCGTCCGCCGGTTGCCGTCGCGGAAGTACGGGTCGCCGCCCGCCGCCAGCCACGCCGACAGAGCCGGTGCGTCGCCGTGACGCGCCAGTCGTACCAACGCCGCATGACGCAACCGGAGCTGCTTCGGCAGCGCCGCCAGGGGGTCGTGCCAGCCCGCGTCCGCGGGGTCGGTGAGCCGCCAGGCGCCGTCGCGGCGGACCCGGACGGGGCCCGTGTCCGGCACCGGCGACGGCGGCATGCACCGCAGCCCGGGGAAGAGGGCCGCGCCGACCAGCGGGTGCAGCGCGCTCGCCGGCAGCATCCCGAGGCGGACGAGGTCGGCGTCGACGGGGCGTTCGACGAGCGGCGCCGGCAGCCGCAGCCCTGCCGCCTCGGCCGAGCCGCCGACCGTCGTGTCGCGGATCCAGGTGGTGTACGCCCCGTCGACGTGGTCGATGAGCGCCTCCGAAGCCCCGGCCGACCGGATCGCGGCGGGCAGGCCGGTCAGGTCGAGCCGCCACGTCCTGCGGGCCGGCCCCCGCGACGGCGTGCGGACCGACGCGCGCAGGTCGGCCCGGCGCTGCAGGAGCGGCTGGAGGTCGAAGCCGGCGAGCCGCCACGCCCCGATCCAGTCCCCGGCGTCCTGCAGCGTGATGACGTGCTCGGCGAGCCCCCAGCGCTCCGCCGGCAGCCGGTTCCCCGCGCCGTCGAGGAACGGCACCGGCCTGCCGCCGCCGAGGGTGCCGGTGCACCGGCCGTCCCACAGCGCCCGGCTGTACATCAGCGAACTGCGCGACGAGCCGGCCGGGACCGCGCCGTAGCGCAGCGACAGCCGCTCGGGCTCGCGCCGCGACACGATCAGCGCGCGGGCGCCGTAACCGTTCAGGACGGTGTCGGGGCGCGCCGGGTCGAGGTGCCAGCGCAGCAGGTCCGGCACGACGTGCCGCAGGTCGTCCTCGACCCGCGCCGCGACGTCCCGGCCGTCGCCGCGCCCGATCCCCGCCAGGTCGAGGTCGATGTCGACCCGGGCCGCCGCGCACGCACCCCGCCAGTCGCCGGCGTCCCGGCGCTCGGCCACCGCCTCGATCATCCACGCGGGCACCCCGACCCGCCGCGTCCACCGCGCGACCGCCAGCTCACGCCGCCACATCGGACACCGCCCCCACCAGGGCCTGCGTCATGTGCAGCCCAGCTCCTCCAGGGCCCGGATCGCCGCGGGTGTGCCGCCGAGGTCGAGGGCGTGCCGGAGCGGGGTGAGGCCGGTCTTGTCGCGGGCGTGCGGGTCGAGGCCCGCGTGCCGCAGCCGTGCGACGACCGGTGCGGGGTCCGGCAGCCACGCGAGCAGGTGCAGCAGCGTGCGGCCGTGGTGGTCGCGCAGGTGCGGGTCGAGCCCGGCGTCGAGCCACGCGGCGATCGCCGGCCCGTCGCCGTTGACGGCGTGCAGCACGATGTCGCGGCGGCGCAGGCGCAGCGCCTTCGGCGTCCACGCGTCGGGGTCGCGCCAGCCGGCCCGGGCGGCGAAGCACCCGCGCAGCGGCGCCCCGCCGAGCGCCCGCAGCGCCAGCTCCCGCCGGGTCTCGTCGGGGGTGTGCTCGTGCCCGCCGAGGATGTGCCACTCGCCCTGGCACCGCACCCGGACCGGCGCCATGTCGGGGACCGTCTCGGGCGGCCCGTCGAAGAGCCCGGCGAGGCCGGGGAAGAGTGCGTCGCCGACGAGCGGGTGGAGGTGTTCCAGCGGCAGGATCCCGTGGCGTACGAGGTCGAAGTCCACCGCCCGTTCCGCGCGCACGACCGGCACCATCGGTGGCAGGGGCGACGAGGTGCCGTACCAGACCCGCAGGTCGGCGTCGACGGTCAGCGAGGTGTCCGGGGAGAGCCCGAGCGGGACGCCGGCCCGGGGCCGTCCCCCGGCGAAGACGGCGGCGACGGCGGTCCGCAGCCCGGTGAGGTCGTGCCGGCGGTCGCGCAGCGCCCTGCCGACCCAGTACCCCTTGCCGGTCGTCGCGAGCAGCGGCCCGACGTCGAACCCGGCGAGCGTCCAGGCGGCGGCCCAGTCGCCGGCGTCCTGCAGGGCGATGATCCGCTCCGGGCCGCCCCACGCCGCCTCCGGCAGCCGGTCGCCGGACGCGGTGAGGAACGGCAGGTGCCCGTCGTAGCCGCCGCACCGGTCGAGGAGCTCACCGGTGCGCCGGCTGTCCCACCGCTCGCGGGCCCCGTCGAACGCGAACCGCTGGTCGCCGTCCAGGCCGGCGAACTCGAGCTCGAGCCGCTGGCTGGGGGTGCCGGGGTGCCGCCACCGGACCCGCAGCGCGTGCCGCCCGTGCACCGCGAGGGTCACCGGGCTGGCCCCCATTCCAGGCGCCGGCGCCTGGAACAGGTGCCAGCGCAGCAGGTCCGGCGCGAGGTGCAGCAGGTCGTCCTCGACCGCGGCGGCGACCGCGGCGCCGTGGTCGCGCCCGATCCGGGCCAGGTCGAGGCCGGCGTCGACGCCGGCCGCGTCGCACGCGCCGCGCCAGTCCCCGGCGAGCCGGCACCGAGTCGCCCGCTCGATCATCCAGCGGGGCACCGCGAACCGCCGCGCCGTGCGCAGCGTCCTCACCCCGACTGCAGCAGGGTTTTCAGTTCGGGGCGGCCGAACCGGTCCAGGGTGTCGGCGACGGAGACGCCGTTGTCGTCCTCGCCGTCCGGGTCGGCCCCGGCGGCGAGCAGGGCGCGGACGAGCTCGGCGGATCCGGTGTCGTACACGGCGGTCTGCAGCGGCGTCATGCCCCGCCGGTCGCGGGCGTGGACGTCGAGCCCGAGGCCGATCAGCCGGTCGAACAGGGTCAGGTCGTCCGGCGCCGCCATCAGGCCGCTGATGTGGTGCAGCAGCGTCCGGCCGTGCGGGTCGCGGGCGTGCGGGTCGACGCCCGCGTCGAGCAGCTCCACGACGCCGGGCAGGTCGCCCTGCTGGGCCCGCAGCATGAGGTCGCGGCGCAGCTCGTGCAGGGCGCGGGGGAGCTTCGCGTGGGGTTCGCGCCAGTTCCGTTCGGCGGCGATGCAGCCGTGCACCTCGCCGCCGAGCGCGAGGAGGGCCTGCTCGCGGCGGCGCTCCTCGTCGGAGTGGGGGATCTCGAAGCGGCCGCCGGCCATCCGTACGTGATGCCACGCGCCGTCACGGCAGCGCAGCCGCGCCTCGGGCACCGCCGTCGCGCCCACCCGCGGCGAAGGGGCCACGGCCTCGGGGAAGAACGCTGCGTGCACGAGCGGGTGCAGCCACGACGCGGGGATCGTGCCGGTGCGGACGAGCTCGGCGTCGATGGGCCGCTCGTACGGTCGGGTGTCCAGGTGCCAGTCGGCGTCGCGGTCCCGGTAGCCGGTGCCCACCCACTCGCCGGTGAGCCGCTGGTCGGTGAAGCCGGTCAGCTTCAGCACGTAGTTCCAGCCGAAGACGATCCCGACGGCGTCGGTGCCGCGGGCGCGGGCGGCGTCGAGGACGGCGAGGTGCTCGCCGAGGAACCCGCGCCACAGCCGCCGCAGGATTCGCGTGTTCCAGTGGCTGCCGTCGTCCGGCAGCTCGGGCACGTCGGCACCGGCGGCCTGCCACGCCTCCCGGAACCGCCCGGCGTCGTGCAGCGCCAGGACCCGCTCCGTGGCACCCCACGCCGCCTCCGGCAGCGGGCGGCCGGCCGGGTCGTGGAACGGCAGGTGCGTCCAGCCGCAGCCCTCGAGGAGCCGGCCGGACTCGCGGGCGTCCCAGAGGTGCCGGCGGGTCCGGTAGTCGTGCAGCGCGTGGAACGGCCGCGGGCCGTCGTCCCACTCCCAGTCGTCCCAGTCGTCGCTGTCGAGCGGCTCGTCGGTGGCGAACAGCCGCAGCCGCTGCGAGCCGAACCCGAGGCGGGTGCCGCCGACGTACAGCGCCGGCCCGTCGCCGGCCAGGTGCACGACCTGCCGGGCGTCCAGGTGGGTGTCGCCGCGGGCCGGTTTGCGCGGCAGGTGCCAGCGCAGCAGGTCCGGGGCGAAGTGGGCGAGGTCGTCCTCGAACAGCTTCGCCTGGCCCTCGTCGAGCTCGACGTCGACGTTGGCGGCGGCGCACGCGGCCCGCCAGTCACCGGCGAGCCGGGCCTGGGTCGCCGCCCGGATCATCGACGGGGGCGTCGCCCAGCGCCGGATCCGCCGCCAGTTGCCGGCGCCCGCTCGGGTCAGGGTCGTCACCGGTACACGCTCACGATCTCGCTGCCCGGCTGGCTGTCGGCGGCCGGGAGCAGCGCGCTGATGGCCCGCTTCACGCGGCGCGGGACGTCCGGGCCGAGCGCGAGGCGGGTCAGGGCGGTCTGGGGGAGCGCCGCGAGGAGCGCCTTCGCGCCGCGGCCGCCGACGCCGGTGTGGCGCAGGTCGAGGCGGCGCAGCCGGGTGCCGGGCAGCGCGGCGGCGAGGAGCGCGGCACCGTCGTCGCCGACCTGGTTGTCGGTGGCGCCGAGCACCCGCAGCGACTGGGGCCGGCTCAGGTCCAGGCTGTCCAGCAGGTGCAGCCGCGGCGCGAGCGCGGCGACGGTGCCCGTGGTGAGCCCGTTGCCGCCCAGGCCCAGCGTCATGTCGCCGCCGTGCATCGCCTCGACGACCGGCAGGACGCCGTCGTCGCCCAGCCGGTTCGCGGCCAGGAACAGGCCGCGGACCCCGGCGTCGCGCAGCAGCCGCCGCAGGAGCGGACCCGCCGGCGGGCCGAGGCCGTTGCCGCCGAGGAACACCCGGGTCACCGGGGCGGGCCGGGCGGCGAGCGCGTCGACGAGCACCGCCAGGCCCGCGGTCGTCAGGCCGGTGTTGACGAGGTCGACGGTGTCGATGGTCGTGTTGCGGCGCAGCGTCTCCGCGAGCGCGGCGACCCCCTCGTCGCCGAGCGGGTTGCGCTTGAGCCACAGCGCCCGCACCCGGTCGTCGGCGGCGAGCCGCTCGAACAACGGTGCGGCGCCGGCCGCGTCGATCGCGTTGCAGCCGAGGTACAGCGTCTCGACCCGGTGCCCTTCCGGCAGGCCCTCGGCGAGGGCGGCGGTCCCCGGTGCGCCGAGCCCGTTGGTGCCCAGCAGCAGGTGCACGGCGTGCGGGGAGCCGACGACCCGGTCGAGGACCTGGGTGACGCCGGCCGCGCCGAGCCCCTGCTTGCACAGGTCGACCCGGCCGTCGGGCTGCAGCGTGCCGAGCGGGAAGCGCTCGGTCTCCCGGACCGGCTCGGGGTCGCGCAGCCTTTGGAGGAGGGGAGACAGGTCGGCGAGGTCGGCCTGCGGCACCGCCGGCACCGTCAGCACCGGGCACGCGATCTCTGGGGTGTCTACCACTGCACCACCTGGTAGTCCTTGAGGAAGACGCCGGAGATCCGGTCACCGTGCACGCCGCGGACGATCGGGTCGTACACCCTGGCGGCGCCGTCGACGACGTCCAGCGGCACCCGGAAGCCGGCCTCGTGGAAGGCCTCCTTGGTGCCCTGCGGCCGCTCGTCGGTGACCCAGCCGGTGTCGACGCTGGTGACGTGGATGCCGTCGCGGGCGTAGTCCTCGGCGATCGTGCGGGTCAGCATGTTGAGGCCGGCCTTGGCCATGTTGGTGTGCGGGTGCCGGCTGGTCTTGTTGCGGCGGCTGAAGCTGCCCTCCATCGCCGAGACGTTCACGACGTACCGGTCGGGGTGCGGCGAGGCGAGCATCAGCGGGCGCAGCCGGGCGGTGAGCAGGAACGGCACGAACGCGTTGACGACCTGCACCTCCATCCACTCCCGCGGGGTGACCTCGTGCAGGTGCAGCACCCAGCTGTTGACGGGGCGCAGGTCGAGCTGCTCACCGGTCTCATCCACCATACCGGGTGGAAAGAAGTCCACTGTGGACCTGATAGCGGGGACCCGCTCCGGGGTGCCCGGTCCGAGCGCCGCCGTCTCCGCGGCCCGCAGGGCACGGTAGTACTCGGCCGGCCGGGAGATGGTCTGGGCCGCGTTGTTGACGAGGATGTCGAGGTGGCCCCACTGCTCGGTGACCGCGTCGACGAGGCCCACGACGGCGGGCAGGTCGAGGAAGTCGACGCCGTGCACCCGCAGCCGGCCGCGCCAGTCGGCGAAGTCGCTCTCCGCGGCGAACCGGCGGGCGGCGTCGTGCGGGAAGCGCGTGGTGACGATGACGTCGGCGCCGTCGCGCAGCAGCTTCAGCGCCGTCTGGTAGCCGATCTTGATCCGCCCGCCGGTGACGATCGCGCGCCGGCCGCGCAGGTCGCAGCGGGCCGTGCGGCGGGCCGTGTTGCCGGTCGAGCAGGGCCGGCACATCAGCGGGTACGCCCGGTTGACCGTGCGGTAGTGCCGCTTGCACACGTAGCACCGCCGGGCCCGCAGCAGTTCCTCGTCCTGCTCCGTGGCCCTGGTCAGCACCCGCAGGTCGTGGGCTGCGCTTTCCGTCTTGCGCGCGCTCTTCTGGTGTTTTTTGCGGCTCTTGTACGAGCTGACGACCGCCTCACGGACCGCCTGTGCCGACGGGTCGTCGTCGTCCGCGCCGTTGAGCGCGGCGAGCACACGCAGGCACGCCGCGACGTCGGAGGGGTCCAGACGAGGCACCGGCAGAGCCTAGCCCCTGTCCGCAAGGAAGCGTGTGGGTGGACCGGCCGGAATCGAACCGGCGTCCTCCGCTCTGGCAAAGCGGTGCGTCGACCTCTGCGCTACGGCCCACCGGGGACGAGCATAGAGGGGCAGGGCCGGTCGGAATCGAACCGACGTCCTCCAGCGTGCTGTGCGGGCGCGACGACCTCTGCGCTACGACCCTGCCGGCGGGTAGCTTAGTACCCTCGTGCGCGGTTGGTAGAGCTGGTGCAGCACGAAGGTGTTGCCGTCGGGGTCGGAGAAGCTCGTGACCCGCGAGAACGGCCCTTCCTCGATCGGTCCGTCGAAGATGATGCCCCGCTCGGACAGCTCCTCGTAGGTCTTCTCGATGTCGTCGGTGTCCAGCACGATGCCGCGCAGCGAGCCCGGGGGCATGGTCTCGAACCAGGTGACGAGCGTGAACGCGGTCTGGCCGTGCTTCGGGGCCACCTCGACCCACCGGCGGTCGCCGGAGTCGTTGTCGCTCACCAGCTCCCAGTCCAGCGCGTTGACGTAGAAGTCGCGTGCCCGGTCCTGGTCGCTCACCGGGATGGACACGATCTGCACGTGATCGATCGGCATGCCTTGCAGGGTACCGCCGGAAGTGTCCGTCTCGTGGCGAATTGCCCCTCTTAGAGCAGCACCCATTCCGTGTGGACGGGCGCACCGTCGGCCGGCTCGCACCGCAGTCGTACAGACGCCGCAACGACACCCTGGAAGCGGAAACGCCCCTCGTCGTCGACGTCGGTCACGTGGCTGCCCGTCGGGGACTCCAGGACGATCCTGGCCGGCACCGCGGGGGACACCGTGCCGACCACCTCGACGGCGCCCGCGCGGGTCGTCGCCTGCACGTCGATCGTCAGCGAACCGCCGAAGAACGACAGCAGCCGCGGCGAGCCGCCACCACGGACCGCGACGAGCCGCTCCCGGGCCGAGTCGGCGGTCAGCTCGGCCAGGGCCGCGTCGGGGTCACGCCAGCCGATGCTGGCCCGGGCCGCCGCGAGCACGTCGTCGGGCACCGGGTCGTGACGGCCCGCGATGTCGCGCAATGCCCTGAGCACCTCTTCCTCCCCGATCATCGGGTCGGCCCTGCCTGTGACTGTGTCTGCGTCTGTGCCTGCGTCTGTGCCTTTGGTGTGGTCCGTCGTGGCCTCATGTCGTCGTCGAGCCCAATCTGCGTCGCAGCGTGCCGAGGCAGCGCTGCCGGGTCGGTCCGATGCTGCCGACCGGCACGTCGAGGGCGGCCGACACCTCGGCGTAGCTCGGCGGCGGGTCCGCGATGAGCACCCGCAACAACTGCTGGCAGGGGCCGGACAGTGAACGGAACTCGTGCCACAGCGCCTTGTCCCGCTCGTCGCGCAGCACCCCCGCGTCGAGCTCCTCGTCCTCGCCGGCGAGCGCGCCGCCGAGGATCCCGATGAAGTCGGTGGCCGAGCCGGCCGGCACGTCCCGCCCGCCGCGGCGCAGCAGCGCGAGCGCCTCCCGCCGGGCGGTGGTGGCCAGCCATGAGCCGAGCCGGTCCGCGTCACGGACGTCGGCGATGTGCTCGACCAGCCGTAACCAGGTCGCCTGGCTGACGTCGGCGGCGTCGGAACGGCCGAGCTGGAAGCTGCGTGCGACCGACCAGACAAGGTTGGCATATCTGTCCACGATGGACTCCCAGGCCTTCTGGTCGCCGGTGGCGGCCGCCCTCAGGAGCTCGGCGTTTTCAGGCTCAGCCATGGTCTCGAAGGCTATCATCGCGACCTGCCGGTGACGGGGTGCGGCGACCTGTGTGCCGCACCCCGTCACCCCCCTCCCCCTGGTAATGCTCCCGGTGTGGCATCGCTGCCCCCTGCCGTGGCGCATACGATCACGCCAGCCCCGCGTAGCGGCCATACCGGCGGGACGCGCCGGCGATGACCGCCTCCGCCGCCAGCCGGGCCGAGCCGGCACCGGGCAACGCGTCGGCGATCGCCGCCGCGACGAACGGCGCGGCGAACGAGGTCCCGCTCCACCGTGCCCAGCCGTCGCCGAAGTCCTCGTGGTGCACGAACGTGCTGGTGACGTCGGCGCCCGGCGCCACGAGCGTGATCCACGTGCCGGTGTTGCTCCAGTCGCTGATCCGCCGGCCGTCGTGCGCCGCGACCGCGACCACCCGCCGCCGCCACGACGCGCTGGTCCCCGCATACGCCGCCGGCCAGAACGGCCGGTCGTGCTGCCCGTCGTTGCCTGCCGCGGCGACCACCACCCGGTCGCCGCTGCCCAGCAACTCCGTCAGCGCCGCCGTCAGCAGGACCGGCGGCCGGTCGTCGAGCGTGTAACCGCCCAGTGACAGGTTGATGAGCTGATGGTCGTACGCCTGCCGGAGCCCCGCGATCAGGTCGGTCTCCCGGCACACCCCGTGCGTGTCGACGATCCTCACCACCCGTGGCCGGACGTGTGCGGAACTGGCGATCAGCACCCCGGCGACGAAGTTGGCATGCCCGACGTCACCGTCGCGCACCTCCTCGTCGCCCTGGATGCCGGACTCGTAGTCGTCGGTGACATACCGGTCCTTGGGCAGCGGGCTGTTGAGCCACACCCCGGTGTCCAGCACCAGCACCTCGACCTCCGGCACCGCACGGTCACGCACCGTGAGGTGCCCCGGCGCCGCCGGCCGCGGCGGTCCATACGGCCCCGCGTGCTCGAACGGCGTCGACACGAACACGTGATTCGGCCCGGCGGCCACCCTGGTGTCACCGGCCGCCTCGGCCTGGACCCGCACCCGCCTCGCGGCACGCGCGACGTCCAGGCCAGGCAACCGCACCCGCCGGAACCCCTCCGGGACATCCCCCTCCTCCACGATGTCCCGGACGGTGAACCCCTGCTCCATGAACGCCTGACGAGCGGTGGCGAAGTGGTCGTCGAGCACCAGGAGCTCGTCCGCGACGAACCGCACCGGAGTGCCGTCCGCCCGGTCCTCGCGACGCACCCACCCCAGCCCGGCGAGCCTGCGGGCGCGTCGCGACCGCCACTGCTCCGAACGGGCGTCCGCTGGTGCCATGGGCTCTCCTCCTCACGTGGTCTGGAAACTAGAGGGAGGAAGTCAGCTTCCTGATACAAGAATCCCCGGCTGTTTTCTGTCGTACGTGGGCGGCATGATGATGGCCGTGGCGAGCAATGACCAGCAGACCGTGACCCGCGAGCTCACCGTCCTCGAAGTGACCGTCACCGGCCCCGCCGGTGAGGCGCGCTCACTGGTGCGGCCCGACGACACCGTGACCATCGGCCGCGACGCGGCCAACGACCTGGTCGTCGAGGGCACCCTGATCTCCCGCCGGCACGCCGAGGTGATCTGGAACGATGACGGTTGGTTCCTGCGCGACCTCGGCAGCCGCAATGGGACGTATGTCGACGGGGAGAAGGCCGCCTTCGTCGCCGCCGTCGACGGGGGAGCGGTGCACCTCGGCGCCGCCGACGGTCCCAAGGTCGCGTTCAAGGTCGTCACGATCACCGAGCCGGTCCCCGCGGCCCAGCCGCCGGCGCAGCGGGAGGCCGCCCTGCACGACGCGGCGGCGCTGATCCGCCTCGGCCGCGGCCCTGACAACGACATCGTCCTCACCGACCTGCGCACCTCGCGCAACCATGCCGAGCTGCGCCGCACCCCGACCGGCTATGAGGTCGTCGACCTCGGCAGCCGCAACGGCACGTTCCACAACGGCAAGCAGGTCGCCCGCCAGGCGATGCAGCCCGGCGACATGATCTCCATCGGCCGGCACGAGTTCATCTTCGACGGGATGCGCCTGCACGAGTTCGAGGACGCCGGCCCGTCCTCCCTCATCGCCGACGACCTCACCGTGCGCATCAAGGACGCGATCCTGCTCGACGACGTCAGCTTCGCCCTGGCGGAGGGCAGCCTGCTCGGCGTCATCGGCCCCTCCGGCTGTGGCAAGTCGACCCTCATCAAGGCCGTCGCCGGGCTGCGGCCCGCCACCCAGGGCACGGTCCGATATGACGGCCGCGACCTTTACGCCGACTATGCCGAGCTGCGCTACCGCATCGGCATGGTCCCGCAGGACGACGTCCTGCACCGCCAGCTCACCGTCCGCCGCGCCCTGCGCTTCGCCGCCGCGCTGCGCTTCGCCGACGACGTGCCGCGCGAGGAGCGCCGCGGCCGCGTCGCCGAGGTGCTGCGCACCCTCAAACTCACCGAGCGCGCCAAGATGCGCATCGACAAGCTCTCCGGCGGCCAGCGCAAGCGCGTCTCGGTCGCGTTGGAGCTGCTGACCGAGCCGTCGCTGCTGTTCCTCGACGAGCCGACGTCGGGCCTCGACCCGGCGCTCGACAAGGAGGTCATGGAGGAGCTCCGCGACCTCGCCGACAAGGGCCGCACCGTGGCCGTCGTGACCCACAACGTCATGCACCTCGACCTGTGCGACCGCGTCCTCGTCCTGACCGTCGGCGGCCGCATGGGCTATTTCGGCCCGCCCGGCGAGCTGCTCTCCTTCTTCGGCGCCGAGGACTACGCCGAGGTGTTCCGCGAGGTCACGACCAACGCCGACCACTGGATGCGGACGTATCGCAGCTCGGAGCTCTACACGAAGTATGTGACCGCCCAGATCGCCGAGGCGCCGCTGCCGAAGCCCGCCGCGGTCGAGCGCGTGACCGTCCCGCAGCCCCGCGACCCGGCTCCGTCCGAGACCGGTGTGGACTCGCAGACCGCGGAACAGACCATGCCGCAGCGGCCGGCGTCCCCTGCCCCTGCCCCCGTCGCTGCTCCTGGCCCCGCTGCATCCGCCGCGCCTGGTTCGCCGTCTGGTTCGCCGTCTGGTTCGCCGTCTGGTTCGTTGTCTGGGAAGCCGGCGCGGGCGGTCGGGCGGGCGCGGGTCAAGCTCGGCGGTGCGTCACTGCGCAGCAGAGCCCTGCACCCGGCGGCCCCGGTCCGGCAGTTCCTCACCCTGTGCCTGCGCATGTTCTGGGTCATCGGCGCCGACCGCGGCCTTGCCCTGTTCACCCTGGGTCTGCCGCTCGCCCTGGCCCTGCTGACCCGCACCGTCCCCGGTGACAACGGTCTCGCCCCGGGCACGGGCAGAATCAGCCTCGAGGCCCAGCGTCTCCTGGTGGTGCTGGCCGTCGGCGCCGCCTTCCTGGGCACCGCCGCCGCGATCCGCGAGATCGTCAACGAGGCCACCATCTACAAGCGCGAACGCGCCGTCGGCCTCTCCGCCGGCGCCTACCTCGCCTCGAAGGTCTTCGTCTTCTCCATCATCATCGTCGGCCAGACGGCCCTCTTCACCTGGCTGGCCCTCCTCGGCAAGAACCCGCCCAAGGCCCCCCTGATCTTCCCCGAGCACTGGCTCCTGGAGATCAGCATCCCCGTCGCCCTGGTGGCCCTCGCCTCCATGGCGTTCGGCCTGCTCGTCAGCGCCCTCGCCAAGACCACCGAGCAGACCACCCCCGTCCTCGTCGTGGTCGTGATGGCCCAGCTCGTCCTCTCCGGCGGCCTCTTCGAGCTCGAAGGCCAGACCGTCCTCCAGCAGATCGCCTGGCTCTTCCCCACCCGCTGGGGCCTGGCCGCCGGCGCCTCCACCGTCGACCTCACGTCGATGATCCCCTTCAACGACACCCTCTGGGCCCACAACACCGGCGCCTGGTGGCGCTCGGTCCTGATCCTCCTGCTCCACATCACCGCGCTGATCGCCCTGGCCCGCCTGGCCCTCCGCCGCCTGGAACCCGGCCGCCAGTAACTCCCAACCCACGCCCCGCCGTCCGTTTCGTCCACTTCACTCGCCCCCGCGCCGCGACCCTCACCCAGCACCGCCTCACCAGCCCCGCCAACCACCGCATGGCGTGGCTGGGCGCGGCGGTGCTGGGTGCTGCGGGCTGCGTCACCTCGCCCGCCGCCCTAGCCGCGGTCGGTGAGCTGGCTCCGGACGCAGCCGCCGTGCAACTCCGCCCAGGTGCGGCGCTGCTCAGCCGGCCGCCGCGTTGCTCAGCTGGCCGCGGTGCTCAGCCGGCCGCTGCGTCGCGCTGCTGGCCGCCGCGTGGCGTCGCCGGCTGCTGCGCGGCTCCGGTGTGCCGGGACTTGCTGGGTGCCGCGTCGCTTCGTCGCCCACTGTTTGGCGCCGGCGCTCGGGTGCGGCGCGTGGCTCTTTGGCCGGTCTGCCGCGTCGATGGCCGTTGCCTCGCCAACCATCGCGTGGCGTGGCTGGGGTGCGGCGGTGCGTGGCTCTTGGGTCGGCTGCCGCGTCGATTGCCATTGGGTGGCATGGCTGGGTGTCGCGCCGCGTCGTCGGCGTTGCTTCGCTCAACGCGGCGTTGGCCGGACCGGCGCCCCGGACTTCGACCTGCGCGGTCCGTGTCGCTCCCCGCCGTGGGGCTGGCCGGGCGCGGTTTGGCCGCCGCGTGGTTCGCTTCGTGGGTGACGCTTCGGTGGGCGCGGTACGGGCTGGACCGGTGCCCGGCTTCGACCTGCGTCGCCCAGGTTCGGGTCGTGCCACCACAGCCGACCGGCGTCGGCGGGCGTGTGACCTCCGTGGCGCCGACCGGTCAGTGGCTCGGCGCCGGGTCGGCCAGGCGGTGCAGGGCACCCGCGTGGGTCGGGTCTGCGCGACTTCGATCCGATCCGTGCCGTCCTGCACTGAGCTGCCCTGTGCCCTGGCCGTGCTGCTCCGTGCCGGCTCGCGCTGTGCCGGGCCTTTTCGTGAGCAGTGCGCTGTTTGGCCTGATTTTGCCCTCGCTGCGGGGATGTGGTCGATCGATGCGCCGGGGCCTTGTGTTGGGGGAGTGAGGTGGCCTGGGGCGGGGCTGTTTGTCGGGTCGTCCTGTGTGGTGGCGGTGGTCGCGGCGGCTGGTGGGGACGTAGATCGAAGGACGGATCTGGCTGTCATCGCGGCCGGAATCCTCCATTGACCACCACGCTGGGCGGTGGCGTCGAGGTGAGTGGGGGCGGCAGTACGTTGGGGGTATGTCTGATGCGATTCGTGCCGAGACGGTGTACGTCGGTGACGAGAAGATCCAGGCCTACCAGGCCCGGCCGGTTGGGCCGGGGGCGTTTCCGGGGGTTGTGGTGATTCATCACCTGCCGGGGTGGGACGAGTCGACGAAGGAGATGGTGCGGCGGTTCGCGGTGAACGGGTACCTCGCGATCTGCCCCAACCTGTTCTGGCGGGAGGCGCCGGGGGCGTCGCCGGATGACGCTTCGGCGTTCGTGCGGGGGCAGGGCGGGATTCCGGACGAGCAGGTCATCCAGGACGTGCGGACCGCGGCGGATGCGTTGCGGGCGATGGACGGGCACAACGGCAAGGTCGGGGTGATCGGGCACTGCTCGGGTGGGCGGCAGGCGCTGCTGGTCGCGACGGCGATGCCGCTGGACGCGGCGGTGGACTGTTACGGGGCGTTCGCGTTGGAGCCGCCGGCGGCGTCGACGGGGCTGAAGATGACGTCGATCAAGGATCGGCTGCCTGACCTCGGGTGCCCGGTGCTCGGGCTGTTCGGCGTCGACGACAGGAACCCCGCACCGGCGGAGGTCGAGCGGCTCGCCGGGATCCTCGCCGAGCACGGCAAGCAGTTCGAGCGGCACAGCTACGAGGGGGCGGGGCACGGGTTCTTCTCGCCGGACCGGCCGGGGTACCGGCAGCAGGCGGCGGTCGACGGGTGGAAGCGGATCTTCGCGTTCTTCGACCGGCACCTCGGCGACAAGCGGCTGGAGGTCTGAGCATGTGCACGTACGACACCGAGACCGTCGAGATCGAGGGCAGCGCGAAAGGGCCGGACGGCTGGTTCGGGGTGACGCGGGCGGCGGTGTACGTCGACCACCCGCACCACGCGCCGTTCGGGCACACGCTCAACATCGACTTCGCGGACCCGGCGCGGGGGCCGGCGGCGCGGGTCGCGGTCGAGTTGACCGAGGAGGCGGCCAGGGCGCTGGTGGCCGCGATCCAGGCCGCACTCGACCATGCCCCGGCAGGTCTGGCCAGCCGGAGCGCTCCGGTGTAAGCATCGAGGGATGGGCGCCTATCGCGACACGTACGAGCGCAGCCTCACCGACCCCGACGGGTTCTGGCGGGATGCCGCCGCCGGGGTCGACTGGGACCGCATGCCGATGCGGGTGCTGGACGGCGACCGCCCGCCGTTCTACCGCTGGTTCCCCGACGCCGAGCTCAACACCTGCTACAACGCCGTCGATCGGCACGTCGCCGCCGGGCGCGCCGACGAGACGGCCCTCATCTACGACAGTCCTGTGACGGGCACCCTCCGCTCGTACACCTGGCGCGAACTCCGACACGAGGTCGCCAGGTGCGCGGGAGCGCTGCGCGAGCTGGGGGTCGAGAAGGGGGACCGGGTCGTCGTCTACATGGCGATGGTTCCGGAGGCGGTCATCACGATGCTCGCGTGCGCGCGGCTCGGCGCGGTGCACTCGGTCGTGTTCGGGGGGTTCGGGCCGAAGGAGCTCGCCGCCCGCATCGACGACGCCCGGCCGAAGGTGGTCGTCGCGACGTCGTGCGGGATCGAGGGCAGCCGCGTCGTGGAGTACAAGCCGCTGCTCGACGCCGCGCTCGCCGAGGCCACCCACCGGCCCGACCGCTGCGTCGTCCTCCAGCGGCCGCAGGCCCCCGGCGTGCTGCAGGACTGCGACCTGACCTGGGAGGACGCCCTCGACGGTGCGGCGGAGGCGGCGTGTGTACCGGTGGCCGCCACCGACCCGCTGTACATCCTGTACACGTCGGGCACGACGGGCCGGCCGAAGGGCATCGTGCGCGACAACGGCGGGCACGCCGTCGCGCTGACCTGGTCGATGGCCAACGTGTACGCCACGGGGCCCGGCGACGTGTTCTGGGCGGCGTCCGACGTGGGGTGGGTCGTCGGCCACTCGTACATCGTCTACGGCCCGCTGCTCGCCGGCGCCACGACCGTCCTGTACGAGGGCAAGCCCGTCGGCACCCCGGACGCGGGCGCGTTCTTCCGGGTCATCGAGCAGCACGGCGTGACGGCCCTGTTCACCGCGCCGACCGCGATCCGCGCGATCCGCAAGGAGGACCCGTCGGGCAGCTTCGCCGCCCGGTACAGGACGGACTCGCTCCGCACGCTGTTCCTGGCGGGGGAGCGGCTCGACCCGCAGACCTACGAGTGGGCCGGCGCCACCCTCGGCGTCCCCGTCGTCGACCACTGGTGGCAGACGGAGACCGGCTGGCCGGTCGCGGCGAACCTGCGCGGCCTGGAGCCGATGCCGACGAAGGCGGGCTCGCCGTCGGTGCCGGTGCCGGGCTTCGACGTGCGGGTCCTGCAGCCGGACGGCGCACCCGCCCCGGCCGGCGTCGACGGCGCGATCGTCATCGGCCTGCCGCTGCCGCCG
This sequence comes from Dactylosporangium maewongense, assembly GCF_039531485.1. Lineage (NCBI taxonomy): Bacteria > Bacillati > Actinomycetota > Actinomycetes > Micromonosporales > Micromonosporaceae > Dactylosporangium > Dactylosporangium maewongense. The sequence continues at coordinate 104,885 of NZ_BAAAQD010000007.1, forward strand.
GGCTGCCTGCCGACCCTGTGGCACGACGACGAGCGGTTCGTCGAGTCGTACCTGAGCGCGTTCCCCGACGTCTATCTGACCGGCGACGGCGGCCGGTTCGACGACGACGGCTACCTCTACGTCATGGGCCGCACCGACGACGTCATCAACGTCGCCGGGCACCGGCTGTCCACGGGCTCCATGGAGGAGGTGCTGGCCGCCCACCCGGCCGTCGCCGAATGCGCGGTCATCGGCGTCGACGACGAGCTCAAGGGGCAGGTGCCGCGCGGGTTCGTGGTGCTGAAGGCGGGCATCGACACCGAGCACGAGGTCATCGAGCAGGAGCTGGTCGCGTCGGTACGCCGGCGCATCGGCGCGGTCGCCTCCCTGCGCCGCGTGCAGGTCGTGCCGGCGCTGCCGAAGACCCGCTCCGGCAAGATCCTGCGCAAGACGATGCGCGGCATCGCCGCCGGCGCCGACCCGGCGGTCCCGTCCACGATCGAGGACCCGTCGGTCCTGGACACCCTGCGCCCGATCCTGCGCCCCGAATGAGCGTCCCGTTGTGCTCCGGCTCACCGGGCACTCTGCTTCCGCGTGCTTCCGGCTCTGCCAGGCACTCCGCGCCCGCGCACTGCCGGCCTTCTCAGGTGCTCCAAGCCCACGCGATTCCGGCTTGCCAGGCGCTGTACTCCCGCGGGCTTCCGGTTTATCAGGCGCTGCGCGCCCGCTAAACCGGAAATATCAGCATTTGGCGTGCATCGAGCACGCTGACAGCGAACACGCTCACAGCGAACCAGGGCTCCCTTCCCGGGGTGCGATCACTACGGTCGAGGAAAGCCCCGGGAAAGGACGCCGCTCATGGCAGACACGCAGATCCCCTTCGACAGCGCGGTGTTCGACCGGCTGCTCGCCAAGCGCATCATCGTCCTCGGCACCGAGGTCAACGACGAGAGCGCCAACCGCATCTGCGGCCAGCTGATCCTCCTCGCCGCCGAGGACAACGAGAAGGACATCAGCTTCTGGATCAACTCCCCGGGCGGCGTCATCAGCGCCGGCCTGGCCATCTACGACACCATGCGCTTCGTCCCCAACGACGTCTCGACCGTCGTGATGGGCATGGCCGCCTCGATGGGGCAGTTCCTGCTCAGCGCCGGCACCCCCGGCAAGCGCTACGCCCTGCCCCACTCCCGCGTGATGATGCACCAGCCCTCCGGCGGCATCGGCGGCACCGCCTCCGACATCGCCATCCAGGCCGAGCAGATGCTCTTCACGAAGAAGACCATGCAGCGCCTGATCGCCGAGCACACCGGCCAGACTTATGAGCAGATCGAGGCCGATTCCGACCGCGACCGCTGGTTCACCGCCCAGGAGGCCGTCGACTACGGCTTCGTGGACAAGGTCGTCGCGGGAGCGGAGCAGCTCGCGGTGAGCTGACCCGCCCGCCGTCGCCGCCTGGCCCACGCCGACCCGCCCCTGCAGAGGCAAGGTCGCGCAACGGGCCGAGGCAGCGCGGACCGGTCCACCACCCAGCCGCACCGGCACGGAACCGCCCGCCGGTTCGGCTCGGGTGTGGGTTCCGCATCTCGCGCGGAGCTGAGGTCGCGTTTAGGCTGCCGGGCGTGAGCATCGAACCTGAGGTCGCGCCCGGGCAGGTCGGCATCGACGCGAAGCGGCTGGCTGGGCTGGACGAGCATTTCGCCAGGTACGTCGACGACGGGCGACTGGCGGGGTGGCAGCTCGTGGTGAGCCGGGACGGGCGGGTGGCGCACGCCTCGACGTACGGGTGGCGGGACATGGAGGCCGGGCTGCCGGTCGAGCCTGACACGCTGTGGCGCATCTATTCGATGTCGAAGCCCGTCACCTCGGTCGCCGCGATGATGCTCTGGGAGGAGGGGCGGTTCGAGCTGACCGACCCGATCAGCAGGTGGCTGCCCGAGTTCGCGGCGCCGCAGGTGTACGACCGGGGGTCTGCCTCCGCGCCGTTCACCGTGCCGGCGGTCGAGCCGATCCGGGTGTGGCACCTGCTGACGCACACGTCGGGGCTCACGTACGGGTTCCTGCAGACCTCGGTCGTCGACGCGCTGTACCGCAAGGCGGGGTACGACGTCCTTGCCAAGACGGGCGTGGACCTGGCGCAGGCCAGCCGGGACTGGGCGGCGCTGCCGCTGCTCTTCCAGCCCGGCACCGGGTGGGGCTACGGGGTGTCCACCGACGTGCTCGGGCGGCTCGTCGAGGTGGTCTCCGGCCAGAGCCTCGGCGACTTCCTACGGACCAGGATCTTCGAGCCGCTCGGCATGGCCGACACCCGCTGGTCGGTGGACCCCGACGGTGACGACGCGAAGCGGCTCGCCGCGCTCTACGTGCCCAGCCCCGCCAGCGGCAAGGCGACCAGGTTCGACGCCATCGGCAAGTACGCGCTGGAGGAGCCGGCGATGCAGTCCGGCGGCGGCGGGCTGATCTCCACCGCCGCCGACTACGACAGGTTCACCGCGATGCTGCTGCGGGAGGGCACGACGAGCCGGGACGGGACGGCGGGGGAGCGGCTGCTGAGCAGCCGGACCGTGCGGTTCATGACCCGCAACCACCTGCCCGGCGGGGTCGACCTCGACCGGCTGCAGACGGGCGGGTTCGCCGAGACGACGTTCGAGGGGATCGGCTTCGGGCTCGGGTTCGCCGTGGTCCGCGACCCCGTCCCGGCCAGGACGCCGTCGACGCCGGGCACGTACTACTGGGGCGGCGCGGCCAGCACCGCCTTCTGGATCGACCCCGCGGAACGGCTCACCGTGGCGTTCTACACGCAGCTGCTGCCGTCGAGCACCCACCCGATCCGGCCGCAGCTGCGCCAGCTGATCTACTCCGCACTGACCGACTGAAAGACTGAACAAGAACTACTTGAAGGTGAGGCTGCCGCCGCCGGTGATGACGTGCACCTTGTGCACGGAGGCCGCGTCGGACTTCACGGTGCCGGACTGCTTCCCGCCGTCGAGCTGGACGTCGAGGGCGTAGCCGTCGGCGGTGAGCTTCAGCGACACGTCGCCGCCACCGCTGTCGAGGTCGATGCGGTCGGGGGACTGGGTGACGGCCACGTCGACGGCGCCGCCGCCGGTGCGGGCGGTCAGCTCCGGCGGGGCCAGGCCCGCCCCGGTGAGCGCGCCGCCGTCGGTGGACACGTCGATGATCCCGGTGAGGCCGTTGAGGGAGACCGTGCCGCCGGCGCTGTCGAGGCGCACGCTGAGCGTCGACGGGATCTCCACCGTGTACGCGATCGAGCAGTCGCCGCTCGCGCAGCCGGTCGACGCGAGGACCAGCTCGCCGCCCTCGACGGTCTGCTTGCGGCCGGGCTTGTCGGCCTTGAAGGTCGACGTCTCCGTCACCTTGATCGTGGGGCCGGAGCCGACCTTCACGGTGATCGCACCGCCCGCGCTGTCGATCTCGACGACGCTGACGTCGTCCTTCACCTCGAACGCGTTGGTGGCGGTCTGCGCGCCGCCGCCCTTGCCGCCGGTGGAGGGCGAGTCCCCCGAGGAGCCGCAGCCGGCGAGGGCCGCCGGCGCCGCGAGGGCCAGCAGGGTGGCGAGGGTGAGGATCCGGGGTGACTTCACGGAGGTCAGCTTCGCACGGCCCGCCGGGCACCGTTCGGTAGGGTCGGTGCCATGAATCTCGTCGATGCCGCGTATCAGCGTGCCGAGACCAGTGGCTTCCCTATGTCCTGCGAACAGCCCGTCGGCCGGCTCCTCGCCGTGTTCGCCGCGAGCATCCGCCCGGGCGGCCACATCCTCGAGCTCGGCACCGGCGCCGGGGTCGGCGTCGCCTGGCTCGTCGCCGGCCTGGGTGAGCGCACCGACGTGACCGTGACGTCGCTCGAGGTGGACGAGAAGGTGGCGGCGGTCGCGGCGGGGGAGACCTGGCCGTCCTATGTGGACCTGCGGGTCGCCGACGCGCTGGCGTTCCTGCCGTCCGCCGTGGGCATGTTCGACCTGATCTTCGCCGACGCCCAGGGCGGCAAGATCGAAGGGCTCGACCTGACCATCGCCGCGTTGCGGCCGCGCGGCATCCTCGTGGTCGACGACATGCGGGTCGTCGACGACTGGCCCGAGGACTTCAAGGCCCGCCAGGCCGGCGTACGCCGGATGCTGACGTCTCACCCCGATCTCGTCTCCGTGGAGCTCGACCACGGCTCCGGCATGGTGGTCAGCACCCGCCGGTAGGACCCGTTTGTGCTGCTCATGGGCGGGTATGCGGACATCAGTCAGGCTGCGCCCAGGAGGAGACCCGATGTCCACCGACGCGATCGTCGTGCTGAAGGAAGACCACAAGAACGTCAAGCGGCTGTTCAAGGAGTTCCAGGCAGCCGAGCACGGACCGGCGGGGGCGAAGGGGCGGATCGTCAAGCAGATCCTGGCCGAGCTGACCGTGCACACGTACCTGGAGGACGAGGTGATGTATCCGGAGGTCCGCCGGTTGGTGCCGGACCTCGACGAGGAGATCCTCGAGTCGTACGAGGAGCATCACGTCGCCGACGTGCTGTGCATGGAGCTCGCCAAGATGAAGCCTGACCACGAGCACTTCGATGCCAAGGTCACCGTCCTCATCGAGAGTGTCACGCACCACATCGACGAGGAGGAGCACGGGTGGTTCCCGAGGGTCCGTGAGGCGCTCAGTCGCGCCCAGCTCCAGGAGCTCGGCGCCCGTATGCAGCAGCTCCGCCCGGACGCACCGACGACCCCGACCGCACCGAAAGCATTGAAGAAGACGCTGGAGGCGATCCGCGGGTGACGGGACGGCCCGGGCGGGGTCATCCGACCGAAGGAGACGATTGGGCCGGGGTCTGCCGGTACCGTCGACAGCGATGAACGCCGTGGTGCTTGCCCTGCACGGGTTGCTCGTGGAAGGGACCGTCGAGACCGTCGAGCCGGTGCTCGTCGGTTGCCTCGTCGCGGCCGAGCCGCGGCTCGTCCTGGACGTGTCCGAGGTGACGGTGTGCGACACCGCCGGCGCGGCCCTGCTGGTGCGGGTCGCCGAGCTCGCCTGGCAGCGCGGCGGGGAGTTGCGCCTCGCCGCGCCGTCGCCGGCGATCCGGTCGTGGGCGCAGGTCGCCGCCGGGATGGACGGGATCGCCGCCTTCGCCAGCGTCGAGGGCGCGGTCGAGGCGGACCCGCGCGACCTGCTCGCGGCCCCGGTCGTGGCGAGCGGGCCGGCCGCGTGCGTCGACGAGCCGGTCCCCCCGCAGCGCCGCCGCCCCCGCTGGCGGGTCAACCCTTCGGCCCGCGGACGATCACGCCGAGGTCCCGCATCACCGCGTCGGTGAGGCCCGGCAGCTGTGCCGGCTCGATCGTCACGCCGCGCAGGCTGCTCACGCCGCTGACCTCCGACAGCTGGTTGCCGCGCAGGTCGGCGCCGCGCAGGTCGCAGCTCTCGAACGACATCTGCCGCAGCCGGCAGCCGGACATCGCCGCGTGCGGCAGGACGCAGTCCCGGAAGACGGTGTTGACCAGGACGCATCCGACGAATCCGGTCGGACCGATCGTCGTGATGTCGTCGAGGTTCGCCGCGTCCAGCCGGCAGCCCTCGAAGAGCACGTCGCCGAGCCGTGACTCGGCGATGTGCGCCCAGGTGAGCTTGCAGTTGACGAAGTGGACCCGCTCGAACGTCAGTCCGGTCAGCCGCGCCGCGGTGAAGTCGACCTTCTCGAAGCGGCAGCCGGAGACCGTCACGTCCTCCCACACGACCCCGTTGAGGTCGAGATTCTCCAGGTGGGAGCGGCGCAGGCGGGCGTCGATGAGCGTGGTCCGGATGGCGCGCCCGGTCTGCACGTGGGCATCGTTGAGATTGCCTCCCCACGGCGCGCTGACGGGCTCGAGCTCACCCTGGTCGATGACGGGGAGATCGATGTCGAGTTCGTGCACGGTCCGCAGTGCCACGCACCTCACCGTACACACGTAGGCTGATCAGTCATGAGCGGTACGGAGCACCGTGCAGGGACCGCGAAACAGGGGTGGCGCGAATGAGCGGCGAGCGGAGGTGCTGGCGTGAGTGAGGCAGCGGTCGGGCAGCGGCGGGTCGACGGGCGCACGCTGCGGGCCGAGCGGACCCGGCGGGCCATCGTCGACGCGCACCTCGCGCTGCTGGAGGAGGGTGACCTCAAGCCGACGGCGGAGCGGATCGCGGAGCGGGCCGGGGTGTCGCTGCGGGCCCTGTGGACCAACTTCAAGGACATGGAGCGGCTGTTCGCCGCGGCCGGCGCGCGCCTGATGGAGCGGCAGACCGCCGAGCACCGGCCCGTCCCGCCGGACCTGCCCCTGCCCCGGCGGATCGAGGCGTACTGCGAGCAGCGGGCCAGGCTGCTGGAGCTCATCGCGCCGGCGGCCCGGGCGGCCCGCCTGCGGGAGCCGTTCTCCGCGGCGCTGCGGCACAACCGGACCTGGTACGTGACGAATGCCCGCGACGAGCTGGAGAAGCTCTTCGCCGAGGAGCTGGACCGCACCGGCGACAGCCGGGAGGAGACCCTGCACGCGCTCACGGTGGCGACCACCTTCGCGTCGTGGTCGATGCTGCGCGACGAGCTGCACCTGGACGTGCCCGCCGCGACCGGGGTGCTGCGCCGCGGGGTGACGGCGTTGCTCAGCGCGACCGAGGCATAAGTTTCGCTTAGATCGTCGTGAAATCGGCATCGCTGGTTGGGTCCGGCGGCGGCGCGGCTCATAGGCTTCGGTGCGGTTGAGTCGTCTGTGCCTCAGGAGGCAGCTGGTGTCCGCGTTCGGCCCGTACGACGCCCGCAACACCGAACCCGCCCGCCCCGCCTACGGCGGCTCCCCGCAGGGCGACCCCCGGACGCCCTACGGCGACGGCCGGGACGCCGGCTTCGGCAGCGGCTACGGCCCCGCCGACGGCTACGGCCAGAGCGGCGGTTACGGCCAGGGCGACGGTTACGGCCAGGGCGACGGTTACGGCTACGGGAGCGCGCCGTACGGCGAGGGCCAGGGCGACGACGCCGCGGACGCGCAGGGGCCCAGGCACCGCCGCGGCACCCGGCTCGCCGTGATCGTCGGCGTCGGGGTCGCCGCGCTGCTGGTGGTCGGCGCGACCGCGTTCGGCGGTGCCGTGCTGCTCGGCCGCGACGGCGACACCGGCGACGCGGCCCGCACCTCCGTGGCGGGCGACGCGACCGGCGACCCGGCGAACGCGGGCGACCCCGCCGCCGCCGGGAGCGGGGACGCGAGCGCCACGCCCGAGGCCGCGGCCAGCAGCGCCGCGCCGCCGAGCGCCACGCCGACGAAGGCGCAGACCACGCCGCCCGCGAAGCCGAAGACGACCGCCCCCGCCGCGCCCGGGAACCTCTCGTACGAGCAGCAGGTCCTCGTGATCGTCAACGCCGAGCGGGCGAAGGCCGGCTGCAAGCCCCTGGCCTACAACGCGAAGCTCGCCACCGCGGCCCGCAAGCACTCGCAGGACATGGCCGCCAACGACTACTTCTCGCACACGTCGCAGGACGGCACCAGCTTCGCGACCCGCATCACGAACGCCGGCTACAAGTGGTCCGGCGCGGCGGAGAACATCGCGAAGGGCCAGAAGACGCCCGCCGACGTCATGAAGGCCTGGATGAACAGCTCCGGTCACCGCGCCAACATCCTCAACTGCGGCCTCAAGGACCTCGGCGTCGGGCTGGCGTACCAGGACAAGACCCCGATCTGGACCCAGGACTTCGGCAGCCCGAGATAGCGAGGCGGCCCGAGACAGTGAGTCGGCCCGAGATGGCAAGGCGGGCCGAGACAGTGATCGTTACCGATCAGTGACCGCCCAGTAGCGGAAAAGGACCGTCCAGCGGTTGTGTTTCGCCGCCCCGTTCGGCATCGTGCACATCGGTCAGTGCTTATGGTGCCCGGACGGATTACTCAGTTTCCCTCGCTCGGGTACGTACCCTCGAACCATCCCTCCTGGTGGTCCATCGAGCAAAGGGACATGATCGTGATCGGTGCTTCACTGCGGCGACGGACCGCGGCGCTCTCCGCGGCGGCACTCATCGGCCTCGGCCTCTCGTTCGCCGGCGCCTCGCCGGCGTCGGCCGCCGGGGTCGGCTACGTCCGCCTCGCGCACCTGTCGCCGGACACACCCGCCGTCGACGTGTACCTGAGCTCGGTCAGCGGGTCGATGGCGACGCAGAAGTTCGACGCGGTCGGCTACGGCGTGGTGTCGAAGTACCTGCCGCTCGCGCCCGGCACGTACGCGGTCGCGATGCGCACCAAGGGTGCCGCCGCCGACAGCCCGCCGGTGCTGAGCACCCAGGCCACCGTCGTGGAGGGCAAGGCGTACACCGTGGCGGGCGTCGGCAAGTTCACCGACCTCGGCCTGCGCGTCATCCCCGACGACCTGGCGCTGCCGGAGCAGGGCAAGGCGAAGGTCCGCGTCGTGCAGGCGTCAGTGAAGGAGCCGGTCCTGGACGTGTCGATCGCGGGCGGCGCGAAGGTGGCGGGCGGCGTCCAGTTCGCCTCCACGACCGACTACCAGCTGGTCGACCCCGGCAAGTGGACGCTGCGGCTCACCCCGCCGAGCGTGACCACCGCCGCGACCACGGTCACCGCCCCGCTGCAGGCCGGCAGCGTCTACTCGCTGATCGTCCTGGACGGCAAGAACGGCCTCACCGCCCAGCTGCGCACCGACGCGACCAGCAACGGCGTGCCCGCGGGCGGCGTCGACACGGGCGCCGGCGGCACCGCGGACGACCCGGACCGCACCGGCCTCTGGCTGACGTTCGGCTCCGCCGCGCTGCTGGTGGTCCTCGCCTCGGCCGGCCTGCTGGTCCTGCGCCGCCGCCACCGGGTCCCGACCCAGCTCTGACGCACCGGGGAACGGCACATGGTCAGGTCCGCGGGCCGGGTCGTCCGGCACCGCACGCCGCGGCGCCGGACCCTGACCCTCGTCGCCTGCGTCCTCGCGCTCGCCGCGCCGGTCTTCACCGGCGCGGCGACGCTCGTCGGCCGCCGGATCGACATCGACGCGGGCGAGTCGACCTGGATCGTCCCGCACCGCATCGACCTGGACCTGCCGAGCGATACCGGGCAGGACACGCCGCCGACCCGGCTGCGGATCGCGTCGCTCGGGGTCGACACCGGCCTCGAGTCCCTCCAGGTCGACCCGAAGGGCGAGCTGCAGAGCCCCAAGGTGTACGACGAGGCCGGCTGGTTCGCCGCCGGCACCGTCCCGGGTGACCCGGGCCCCGCGGTCCTCGCCGGCCACGTCGACTCCCGCACCGGCCCGGCGGTCTTCTACAAGCTGCACGAGCTGAAACCCGGCGACCGGGTCGAGGTCCAGCGCGCCGGCGCGTGGCTCACATTCAAGGTGACGGCCCGCGAGCACTACGAGAAGGCCAGGTTTCCCAGCGCCAAGGTCTACGGCCCGACGCCGCTGCCGGAGCTCCGGCTCATCACCTGCGGTGGCGAGTTCGACACCGCCAGGCACTCCTACCGCGAGAACGTGGTGGTCTACGCGGTGCTGAGCTGAGGCTCAGCGGGTGGGGAAAGTTTAAGGTCGGTGTGCCAGGTCGCCTCGCGGCGATAGGCGCATCACGGCTCCAGCCGAACGGTATTCCGTGAAGGCAGTGTGGTGAGGCCCGGGGACACACAGCACACCGACTCACCAAACAGTAGCGCGCCCACCACCCGCCGTCCCGTGATCTGCGTCTCTCACAGCAAGGCCAGCCCCACAGCAAGGCCGTCTCCCACAGCGAGACGGCAATGCCGGCTCTCACAGCAGGGCCGAGGACCGCCACAGGCGCCTGGCCGGGCCGGCGACGAGTCCGAGCTCCTGCAGGTACGTCGTGATCCGCTCGGCGGACCAGCGCAGCGTCTCCCGGAACGCGGGGTTGCGCCACGCCACCGCGCGGGCCTCGGCCGGGTCGAGGCCGACCGCCGCGTACGCCCCCGGGTGGATCAGCGAGTGGGTGACGGTCCAGGCGGCCCGCCCGATCATCAACCGCGAGTAGGCCAGGCTGATCGGGCCGGCACCGGCGACCTGCCGGGCCAGCTCGTCGCGGGCGTAGCGGATGTGCCGGGCCTCCTCCACGACGTGGATCCGCGACACCATCCGCACCAGCGGCTGGAGGCTGTCGTCGGCCATCGCCTCGCGCTGCAGGGCGTCCAGGATCTCCTCGGCGATGAGCGCGGCGGCGAAGGTCTGCACGCCGCCGGCGGTCGCGCCGAGGTACTTGCCCAGCGCGCGCTCCAGCGGTGCGGGCCGGTACGCGGGGGTGCCGAACGCCTCGATCATCCGGGCGAACATGATGGAGTGGCGGCACTCGTCGCCGATCTCGGTGAGCGCGTACTGCACGTGACCGGTCCGCGGATCCTGGTCGCTGACGTGGCGCAGCAGCAGCCGCATGAGCAGCATCTCGAACCAGATGCCGACGCTGGCGATGCTCGCGACCTCGTGCTTGGACAGCTCGACGCGCTGCTCGCGGGTGAGCCCGTCCCACAACGGGGTGCCGGCCAGCGACAGCCGGTGCTCGGGTGCGTACATGCGGCCCGGGTCGAGCGGCGCCCGCCAGTCGATGTCGACGTCGGGGTCGTAGGAGGTGCCGGCGGAGATCTTCAGCAGCCGCGCCGCGGTCGCCTCGCGCGCCGCCTGAGGGGTGTCGGTCGTCGGCATCGCGGCTCCCTTGACGGCTCCGGCAGGACTTGGTACTCATCAGTACCATGCCTGAGGAACCGCGACCGGTCAAGGCCGAGCTGCTCGTCGACGGCGCCGCCCACGCCGTTGAGCTGCACCTGAGCGGGCACTTCCAGCCGCTGGACGGCCGCTACCACTGGGGCGGGCGGATGGCCGGCGGTCCGGCGGTGCCGGCGCTGGTGCGCGCGGGCCGCCGCGACGTGCTGCTGCGGTGCGCGCCCGCCGACGCCGTGCCGGCCCGCCTGCTGGAGATCGACCCGTGGGGCAATGTCCGCTTCAGCGGGACCGGCGCTCCGCCGTGCACCATGGAATGAAGGGAAGGAAGCCCGAAATCCATGGAACGCAGGGAAGGAAACCCGATGGGACGGCGGCGGAAACGTCGGGCGCCACGCCACGGCCAGGCCCTCGGCAGCTGGCGGACTGCTCGCGGAGGGTGGTCGTCGGTGTGGCGCCCGGTTGACGCGGTCCCGGTGGTGCGGTTCGCGGTCGGTGGCTGTGCCGTGGGGCGCCCCGCTGGCAACTGCGGGGCCGGCCCGTGGGCGGTTGCGAGGTCAGCGCCCCGCGAGCAGCCGGCTGACGGCGTTGTCGACGTCCAGGTGGTCCGTCTCGTGCCCGCGCGGCACGACGCTGTACGTCCGGCGCAGGAATCGCACCAGCACGCTGCGTGGGACCTCGAACAGTGCGTTGCCGTCCGGCGAGGACAGTGCCAGTGCGACGAAGTCGCCGCGCGGGCCGTTCCAGGGCCAGACCCGGACGTCGCCGATGCCGGCGGGCTCGTCCAGACCGGTGAAGAGCAGCTCACGCGCGAAGGACCAGCTGACCGGCTCGCCTCCCGCCGACTCGGCGTGGAAGAGGACGTGGACCGCGTACGGGTCGTTCGGGTCGTAGCGCAAGCTGGCTCGCACCGGCAAAGCAGTCGCGTCGGGCGCGACGAGTCGTAGGGATGTCTCGACCTCGACGGTCGATGGTCGGATAGCGCTCATGTCGTACTCCCCCCGGCACCGCTGCGGAGCATGCCGTGCCCCGCCTCTCTTATGTTGAGGCGATTCCCAGTGTTACGCGTAGTGATTCTACGATCTCACTCTGTAGTGTTTCTGGGCCCGATTTGCCGTCAACCGAACAACGTGCGCGCGATGTCCGGTTTTCAGTGCGTGACCGGGGTCCTTGACGTGACGTGTGGGCCGTACGTCAATTCATTCGGGTAACGTCCAGTGGTTCGTGGGAGTGACGGGTTATCCAGTGATGGGAACGGAAATTGCGCGACAGTGAGGCGGACGGGTCGGGCGTTACGCCTGATTCCGGACGGCTTGGCTCTCCCCAGGGTGACTTCCGGCGTGTCGCTGCGCCGGACCTGGCCGCCGGAGCGGGTAGTGAGCCCGAAGCCGACCTGCGGGGCGCCCTCGGGCCCGGTGGCCGGTGGCGGCGGATCGCCGACCGGTTGCTGGGCTGGCGGGAGCGTCTCTACGCGACGCGGATCGGCCGCTTCGGCGTGAAGATCGTGGTCGCGTTCGCCGGCACGCTGGTCATCGCCGTCGGCGTGGTGCTGCTGCCGTTGCCGGGGCCGGGATGGCTCATCATCCTTGGCGGGCTGGCGATCCTGGCGATGGAGTTCCACTGGGCGCGGCGGCTGTTGAAATTTACGAAACGGCAGTTGCAGCGCTGGACCCGCCTGGTACGGGAGGGTTCCTGGCTGGTGCGGATCGTCTCCGTCGGAGGACTGCTGCTCGTCGTTGGTGCGGCGTTGCTGCTGTCGCTCCGGATGCTCGCCTGACTTCACGACAGCGATCATGCGAGCGCCGGGGATGAGGCAAGCACATCCGGGCGGGGTGACTCGGCGGCCGCGGTTCGCCGACCTTAACCGATTGTGCGCGTTTCATGTTGTATGCGTTTCGTGACGGTCTGATTCAGCGAGGGGTGAGCGAAAACGGTACGGTGGGAGTAATGTCGCCCCGATCGGGGCGTACTATCCCGCTGAGTATCTTGGTTCGTGTCCAAATGATGCGGCACGCACGTGTCGGTGATGCGGCACGCATTGGCAGCACCTGAAGAAAGGCCACTCATGGCGAAACGCGTCATCCACGAGCTGATCGACGACATCGACGGCAAGCCCGCCGCCGAGAGCATCGTGTTCGCGCTCGACGGCGTGCAGTACGAGATCGACCTGTCCGCGTCCAACGCGGCGAAGCTCCGCGACGCAGTCGCCCCGTTCGTCGCCGCCGCGACGAAGATCGGGCGGGGCGGCGTGGTGAGCACCGTGCGCGGCCGCGAGGTGCGCGGCCGGGGCGTCACCCGCGGCGACCGCGACCAGAACCGTGCCATTCGGGAATGGGCGCAGGCCAAGGGTATCGACGTTTCCGACCGGGGCCGGATCAAGCAGGACGTGGTGGACCGCTACCACGCCGAGGCCGGCCGCTAAACACGATCAACCGGCCAGGGATCGGCACTGGATCGGCACTGGATCGGCACTGGATTTCCACGGGTTGAGAAACCGGTCGATGCAGCGTCGCATTCCGGTGAAAACGCGAACGAGCCGCGGCCCCAACGGGGTCGCGGCTCGATCACAATATGCGGCTAAGTGTCGCGCCCGGATGGACGGTGCACGGCAGCAACCGCTGCACGGCACCACCGCCCTCGATCGTCTCGGTCAGCTGGTCCACGGCCTGCCAGCCCATTTCCCGGCGCGGAATCCGCAGCCCGGTGATGCTCCCGTCGACCGGCGCCAGGCCGCTGGGCTCGCCGAGCGCCACCACCGACAGGTCCCCGGGCACCGCCAGCCCCCGCTCCCGGGCCGCCGCCACCAGCGCGACCGCGTCGGCGTACTCCTCCAGGAACACGGCCGTGAGCCGCTCCCGCCCGATCGCGTCCAGCCATCCGGTCGACGGCGGCGGCAGGTGTACGACTGCCGCCGGGCCGGCGGAGAAGAAGCCCCGGAGCCGGTCGGCGTGCGACTCCGCGGGCCCGCCGGTCCCCAGGTAGCCGATCCGGGAGTGTCCTAGCCCAGTGGCCCGCTCGACCAGCGCCGCCACCGCCGCGGGGTAGTCGGCGCCCACGTAGGGGACCGGACCGCCGGCGTCGTCGCGCCGGCCGACGGACACGAACGCGTGCCCCTCGCCGACGAGGCGGGCCAGGTCGTCGCGGTCGACCCGCCGCCCGAGCAGGATCGTGCCGTCGGCGATCCCGATCCGGCTGTCGGCGTGGAAGATCCGCCGGCTGTCGGCCCGCGACGTGAAGAGCAGCAGGTCGCAGCCGACCTGCTCGGCCCGCTGCTCGATGCCGACGAGGAACGGGTGGTAGAAGTCCGCCGCCGTGCTCGGGAACACCGGCTCGTAGGTGAACACACCGAGGATCCGGTTCCGCCCCGAGACGAGCCGCCGCGCCACCGGGTCGGCGACGTAACCGGTGGCGCGGATCGCGTCCAGGACCCGCTGCCTGGTCTCGGGCGCGATCCGCACGTCGTCACCGGTGCGGTTGTTGAGCACCAGCGACACGGTCGCCTGGCTCACCCCCGTCATCCGCGCGATGTCCCGCTGCGTGACCCTTCTGCTCACGCTGGAAGGTGTATCACCCTTTGAGCCCCGTGTGGGCCAGCCCCTCGACGAACTGGCGCTGGGCGAGCACGAACACGACCAGGACGGGCAGCGCGGTCAGCGACGCGGCGGCCAGCTGGACGTCCCACATCGGCCCGCCGTACGCGTCGACGTACTGCGTCAACGCCTGCGGCAGCGTGAACTTGTCCTTGCTCGACAGGTACACCACCGGCTCCAGGAACAGGTTCCAGCTGTTGAGGAACGTGAAGATGCCGACCGCCCCCAGCGCCGGGCGGGCGAGCGGCAGGGCGATCAGCCGGAACGTGTTGAACCGGCCGAGCCCGTCGACGCGCGCCGCCTCCTCCAGCTCCTTCGGCAGCGTCACGAAGAACTGCCGCATGATGAACGTCGCCAGGACGCTCGGCGCGCCGAAGATCGGCACCAGGATCAGCGGCCAGTGCGTGTCGATCAGCCCGAACCGGTTGAACAGCTGGAACAGCGGCACGATCGTCACCTCGCTCGGGATGAGCAGGCCGGTGAGCACGACCACGAACATCGCGTTCTGCCCGGGGAACTGGATCCGGGCGAAGGCGTAGCCGGCCAGGGACGCGACCGCCATGGTGCCCACGGTGACGACCGCCGCGATGTACAGGCTGTTCCAGTACTGCTCCGCGAACGGCTGCAGCCGGAACACCTCCCGGTACGCGCCGAAGTGCCACTCGGAGGGCAGCAGCTTCGGCGGGTACGTGAAGATCTCGCTCGTCGACTTGAACGACGACGTCACCATCCACCAGGTCGGGAACACGAACGGCACGCAGAGCACCGACAGCAGCCCGTACACCAGCACCTTGGCCTTATTGCTCATGGACGACCCACTTCCGGCGCAGCTGCCACTGCACGAGCGTCAGGGCGAGCACGATGACGAACAGCAGGATGGCCAGGGTGGAGCCGTAGCCGAAGTGATGGAACTGGAACGCCTGCTGGTAGAGGTAGTAGACGAGCACCGTCGTCGACGTGCCCGGCCCGCCCTGGGTGAGGACGGCGATCTGGGCGAAGACCTGCAGCGACCCGACCACGGTGATGATGGACGTGAGCAGGATCGTGGGGCTGATCATCGGCACCGTGATGCGCCGGAACCGGGTCCACGCCGACGCGCCGTCCAGTTGGGCGGCCTCGTAGAGCTCGCCCGGCACGCCCTGCAGCGCCGCCAGGAAGAGCACCATGTTGAGCCCGACGTTCTTGAACACCTGCACCGCGATCACCGACACCATCGCGGTCGGCCCGGTCCGCAGCCAGTTGGGACCCTCGACTCCGACCGTCTGGAGCAGGCCGTTGATGCCGCCGTTGGACTGCAGCAGGAAGCCCCACACGATCGTCCAGGCGACGAGCGACACGACCACGGGGGAGAAGAACAGCGTCCGGTACACCGTGAGCCCCCGCAGCCGCTGGTTGAGCAGCACGGCGAGCAGCAGCGCGAGGCTGAGGTTGAACACGACCAGCCCGACGGAGAAGATCCCGGTGGCCCGCAGCACCGACGGCAGGGTCGGGTCGTCGAGCAGGGCCTGGTAGTTGTCGCCGCCGACGAACTCGAAGCTGCCGGCGAGCACGTTCCACTCGTGCAGGCTGTACCAGAGGACGAGGCACAGCGGCGCGAAGACGAAGACGGCCGAGCCGGCCAGCTGGGGGGCGATGAACAGCCACCCAGCCAGCCGGTCCGCGGTCTTTGACCGAAGCCTCACTGCTTCGCCAGTTGCGGGGAGATCTTCGCGCACACGCCGGACAGCACCGCCTTGACGTCGGCCTGCGGCTGCCACAGCGGGTCGAGGCTCGCGCGGACGTTCTGCGACAGCTCGGCGAACCCGGCGTGGCTGGGGCCGACGGCGCCCTTGGTGATGCCGTCGACGACGACCTTCTGCAGCTGCTCGGGCTTGAGCAGCGGGTTGGTCTTCGCGAGCGTCTCGGCGGTCTGCTGCGACGTGCGCGGCGGCGGGAAGTACGCGGCGAGCTTCGCCGAGTTCGCCGGGCTGGTCATGAACGCGAGGAACTCCTGCGCCGCGGTGGCGTGCTTGCCCTTCTTGAACACCCCGATGCCGGCCTGGCCGAACACCGCGTAGTCGCCGACCTTGCCCTTCGGCAGCGGCACCAGGTCCCAGCCGAACTGGTTCTTCAGCAGCGACGCCCGGCTGATCTGGGTGATCGTCATGGCCGCGTCGCCGGCGAAGAAGTCGGCGGTGACGCCCGGGCCCGGCAGGGCCTTGTCGGTGAAGATCGCCTTGTGCAGCGTCGTCATCGCCTCGACCATCTCGGGTTTGTCGAAGCCGCAGGTCTTGCCGTCGGCGCTCCACGCCTGCGCGCCCCAGCCGCCCCAGAAGCTGGCCAGGTTCTGCCACGACTTGTAGTCGAAGTCCCGCACGACGAGCCCGGCCTTGCCGGTGGCGGCGTTGACGGCCGACGCGGTCTGCAGCGCGGTGTCCCAGTTCCAGTTCCCGGCCGCGATGAGCTCCGCGGGCGTGGGCTTGCCCGCCTTCTTCACCAGGTCATTGTTGACGAACATGCCGAACGGCGAGGTCGAGAACGGGTACGCGTACAACTTCCCCTGGCTCTGCCAGAGCTTCATCGGGCTGGCGCCGAGGTCCTCGAACTGATAGCCCGGCGTCTTCTTCAGCGTGTCGTCGAGCGGGACGAGCGCGCCGGAGGAGACGAAGTCGGGCGCGGAGTTCTCCAGGATCCAGGCGAGGTCGGGCTGGTTGCCGCCGGCGATCTGGGTGGTCAGCGCGGTGGTGTACGTGTCGAACGGCAGCGAGTCGAACTTGATCTCGGTGACGTTCGGGTGGGCGGCCTTGTACTCGGTGGCGATCTCGTTGAACAGCTTCAGGTGCGCCTCGTTGGCGGTCCAGATCGTCATGCGCAACGAAACCGGTCCGGTGTCCTTCGGCGTTTCCTTGTCGCCCGAGCCGCACGCGGTGAGGCCGAGCAGGGCCGCGGTGGCGATTGCCAGCGATGCTTTCAGTCGCATGGGGGTCTCCAGAAGGTGGGGGTGTCTTCAGTACGCGGTGACGTCGGGCCAGGCGAGCTCGACGCCGTCGGCGGTGAGCCGGGACTGGAAGTCGGCGAGCCGGGACGGGTCCTCCCGGACGGCGCGGGGAGTGGTGCCCTCGTTCAGGCAGAACGCGGCCAGTGCGCCGGCGGCCTCGCCGATGTTCCACTCGATGGGGTGCAGGCGGTAACAGCCGTTGGTGATGTGGGTCGTGCCGAGGTTCTTCGCCGCCGGCAGGAGGTTCTCCACCCGGCGGGGCAGCAGCGCGCCGAGCGGGATCTGGAACGGGCTGGACGGCACGTCGATGTACGTGTCGCCGCCCGTGGACGGGTGCAGGTCGATGCGGTACATGCCGACCCCGACCGAATCGGCGTAGGTGACGCTGCCCTTGTCGCCGCGGACCGCGTGGGACAGGTCCTGCTCCACGATGGTGTAGTCGGCGAGGATGCGCCGCGACTCGCGCACGTACGGCGCCTGGGCCAGGCCGTCGCTGCCGCCAGTCACGTCGCCGCGCAGCCGCAGGCCGGGGAAGCCGGTGCCGCCGTCGGGTCGCGGGGCCTCCGTCTGCAGCCAGTACAGCACCGACATCGACAGCTCCCGGGCGCGCGCCAGCTGCTCGTCCGCGTCCGGGACGTCGATGACCGGGGCCTCGAAGTAGTCGATCATCGGCCAGTTGACGAGTGAGATGTCGCTGCCGTACGCGCCCGGCGTGAACAGGTTGCGGGCCGCGATCCGCCGGAACGTCCACAGGTTCGCGTCGCCCGGGTTGAGCCGCTGGTCGGCCACGACGCCCAGGGGGTCGTCGTCGGGGTTGGGCGTGAAGCTGCGCTCGGAGATCTCCAGGGTCCGCGGGTGCGGCGAGCGCCACGACAGCAGCGGCCCGCCCCAGAACGGCGGCGTGTAGGCCCGCCAGAACCCGTAGGAGTCGGGCCGGTCGATGGTGTGGTCGCCGTCGACGTGGTCGATCGCGAAGCACACCGAGACCGCCTGCATGTTCGCCGGCTGCGCCGTCGCCGGTGCGCTCGGCTCGCCCGTGTCGTCCTGCGACTCGAAGCCCGTCACGTACTCGGTGCCGGTCAGCGGCAGCAGCTCGCCGGTCTCGGTCGCGTCCAGCACGTACCGCGCGGTGACGACCGTCTGCTCGCCGGTGTCGCGGTGCCGGCCGGTCACGGACGTGACCCGGTCGCCGTCGCTCTCGGCGGCCGTCGCCTTCCACGGCTGCAGCACGCGGAGCCGGCCGCCGCCACGGTACGGCTGGAGCATCGCCTCCAGCACCGCCTTCGCCACCACGGGCTCGTGACACAGCCGGCTCACGCCGCCGGCGCCGGGGTTCAGGTGCACCCACCGCCGGGCCGCGTCGGTCAGCGGGTAGTACCGGCGGTAGTAGTCGCGGATCCCGTCCCTGAGCGCCCGGTAGCTGGCCGTCACGCCGAACTGCTCGACCCAGGAGTGCTCGTCCGGTGGCACGGCCTGGCTGGTGAGCTGGCCGCCGATCCAGTCGAACTCCTCGGTGAGCACGACCGTCCGCCCGGCCCGCAGCGCGGCGAGCGCCGCCGCCACCCCGCCGAGCCCGCCGCCCACGACGAGCACGTCCGCCGTGATCTCCTTCACGTGTCTCTCCTCGATCTTGCTGTTTTCAGGGTTTCACCCGCGACGAGCTCGCAGGCCAGCAACGTCTGCCGGCCCTGCGCCCCGTTGACCAGTTCGGTCAGGTGGTCCACGGCCTGCCGGCCCATCTCGCTGCGCGGTGTGCGGAACCTCGTCACGTCCAGCGGCGGGGGAGTGGCGCCGGCCCTGGTCGGCTCGCCGAGCACCACCACCGACACGTCGCCGGGCACGTCCCGCCCGTGGTCGCGGAGGTTGGTGATGAGCTCGGCCGCGTCGGCGGGCTCCTCCAGGAAGATCGCGGTGACGTCGTCCTGGGGCGTCCACCGCGGCTGGTGGGTGGCGTGCACCCCGGCCGCCAGGCATGCGTCGGCGAACCCGCGCAGCCTGTCGAGGTGCGACTCGGCGGGCCCGCCGGTGCCGACGTAGGCGAACCTCCGGTGCCCCAGCGCGACGGCCTGCGCGACCAGCGCGGCGGTCGCGCCCCCGTAGTCGGCCCCCACGTACGGCACGTCCGGCGAGTCCCGCCGTCCGACGCTCACGAACGGGTGGTGCTCGCCGACCAGCCGCGCCAGCTCCTCTTTCCCGATGAACCGCCCGAGCACGATGCACCCGTCGGCGAGCCGCATCCGGTGCGGCCCCGACGTGAACAGCAGCAGGTCACACCCCACCTGCTCGGCCCGCTGCTCGATACCCACCAGGAACGGGTGGTAGAAGTCCGCGGTCGTGCTGGGGAACACCGGCTCGTAGGTGAACACCCCGAGGATCCGGTTGCTGCGGTCCGCCAGCCGTCGGCCGACGACGTCCGCCACGTAGCCGGTGGCGCGGATCGCGTCGAGCACCCGCTGCCGCGTCTCGGGCGCGATCCGGATCTCGCTGTCCGCCCGGTCGTTCAGCACCACCGAGACCGTCGCCTGGCTGACGCCCGTCATCCGCGCGATATCCCGCTGCGTGACCCGACGCCCCACGACGATCCCCTTCGCTAATGCGTATCAGCACCTTCAGGGCTCGAATCCTGCGCTCGCCCGGGCAGCGCCGTCAAGCGCCGGGGGAGGTTTCGTTACCCGTTCGCGTCAGTGACTAATACGCATTATCAGCGAACTCCCCGCGGTGGCTCGGGTCTGACAGACACGGGGAGCGTGGCCGCGATCTCGAAGACACAGGGCCGTCGGCGAGCCGTCACGCCTGCGTCACACCGGTGGCGAGACGCTCAGCCACCAAGGCCGTGTCTCTTGGATCTCGCCGCCACCATCCCTGAACGCGTCGACCAGCAGGCCAACCGCCGCAAACGCGGCGCCGCGGGTGGCCGGCCACCCGCGTTCGACACCGAACGGTACAAGGAACGCAACACCGTCGAACGCGCGGTCAGCAAGCTCAAACAGTTCCGCGCCGTCGCCACCCGCTACGACAAACGTGCCTTCATGTACCTGGCCGCCATCGACGTCGCCATCATCAAAATCTGGCTCCGCGACCTCACCACCAGAGATCCAAGAGACACGACCTAGTCGCGTTCGTGGAGGGGGCGGCCGTCCCAGCGCCACTCGGAGCGGGCCGCTTGGTTGGGGAGGGCGCGGCGGCCGGTGGCCCACAGGAGGAGCTCCCACGGGTCCGGGTGGTCGGGCAGGCCCGGGAAGAGGCGGTCGAGGGCCCGGGCGCACAGGTCGGCGGGCGGGGTCCAGGCGACGCCGGTGCCGGCGGCGGCGTCGAAGGTGTGGACGAGGACCTCGACGACGCCCATGGCGGCGAAGCCCGGGGCGTCGCTGACGCCGTACGGGTGGTACGCCCGGCGCGACGGCGGGGCGAGGGTCACGGCGCCGGCGAGCATCGCGGCGCAGGCGGACAGCGTGCGGAGCAGGCCGAGGGTGCCGCCGGAGCGCTCGACGAAGACGGTGCTGACGGGGCCGCCGTCGTACTGGGAGCGGTAGGCGATCGGCAGGTAGGCGGTCACCGGCGGGTCGGGCACACCGATCTGGGCCGCGTAGGCGAACAGGTCGTCGGCGGCGTGCTCGACGACCTCCCAGCAGGTCCAGGTGAGGGTGCCGGCGGGGCGGTCCCAGCCGTCGTCGGGGACGCCGGCGAGGGCCTCCCGGGCCAGCGCCACCGAGACCAGGACGTCGTCGGAAGGGGTGGTCACGACGCGTACAACCTCCGCACCACGGCTTCGATGTCAGGCTCCTCGATGGTCAGGTCGTGCACCTGGGCGCGCGACGCCACGACGGACAGGATAGCGGCGACCGTCGTCTCGCCGGGAGCGAACGACAGCCGCTGGCGCAGGCCGCCGGCCTCGACACCGACCAGGCGGGTGCCGGGGACGCCGACGAGGTCGGGGGCGGGCTCGGTGAGGTCGAGCACGACGATGCGCTCGGCGCCGACCTGGCCGGCGAGCTCGGTGAGGGTGCCGTCGAAGGCGAGCCGGCCGTGGTCGACGACGAGGATGCGCTCGGTGAGGCGGCGCACGTCGCCCATGTCGTGGGTGGCCAGCAGCAGGCTGGTGCCGTGCTGGGCGCGCTGCTCGGTGAGGAACACCCGCAGGCGCTCCTTGCTGAGCACGTCGAGGCCGATCGTGGGCTCGTCGAGGATGAGCAGCTCCGGGCCGTGCAGCAGGGCCGCGGCGACCTCGCCGCGGATGCGCTGGCCGAGCGACAGCTGCCGGACGGGGGTGTCGACGAAGTCGTCGAGGTCCAGGCGGTCGACGAGCTCGCCGGTGCGGGCGCGCACCGCGTCGGGGGCGAGTCGGTGGATCGCGCCGAGGGCCCGGAACGAGTCGCGCAGCGGCAGGTCCCACCACAGCTGGCTGCGCTGCCCGAAGACGACGCCGATGCGGCGGGCCAGCTGCCGGCGCTGCTGTAGCGGCTCCAGGCCACAGGTCAGCGCCGTGCCGGAGGTGGGTTTGAGGATGCCGGTGAGCATCTTGATGGTGGTCGACTTGCCGGCCCCGTTGGCGCCGATGTAGCCGACGGCGGCGCCGCGCGGGACGTCGAACGAGAGGTCGTCCACGGCCGTCTTCGCGCCGAACGCGCGGCGCAGGTTCGACACGGAGATGATGTTCACGATCCCGCTCCCGTGTAGTGCCGCAGGCCCGCCCGCCAGCCGAGCAGCGCCACGATCCAGACCGCCGCGGCGGCGACGGGCGAGCACCAGCCGAGGGCGCCCCCGCCCGGCAGGTCGAGCAGGGTCAGCACCGGCAGGTAGGCCACGAACGCCGCCGGCACGACGAACGTGAAGAGCACGCGGACGGGCGTGGCGAACACGCTCGCCGGGAACTGCGCGGCGTAGTTGCCGCCGTACACGAACGACGCGGTGAACTCGGTGCCCTCGACGAGCCAGAACTGCACGGCGGCGGCGCCGACGAAGAACGCGGCGAACAGGGCCGCGCCGGAGCAGACGGTCACCGCGAGCAGCGCACCCTTCGCCGGCGTCCAGTCCACATCGGACGAAGCCAGGGCGACGACGGCGATGGCGGTGCCGGCGACGGTACGGCCGAAGCGCCGCAACGAGACGTCGGCGGTGATCAGCTGGGCGAGGACCGGCAGCGGCCGCAGCAGGAACGCGTCGAGCGTGCCAGCCCGCAGGTAGGTCGGCAGCGCGTCGAGGTGCCCGACGACCAGGTCGGCGAGGCTGAACGAGACGTGCCCGATCGCGAAGACGAGCACCGCGGCGGCGAAGTCGAGGCCGCCGAGCGCGGGCACGTTGGCGAAGATGACGTAGAGCTCGCCGAAGCCGCTGACCGTCGCGCCGAGGCTGGCGAGGATCTCGACCGCGAACGAGCCCCGGTACACCGTCTGCGCCCGCATCCGCAGCCGGACGAGCACCACGTACGGGTTAGCCACCCTGGATCACCAGCTTGCGCGTGCCGAAGCCGAAGACGACCCGGCCGGCGGCGAGCAGCGCGGCGGCCCACGCGGCCTGCACGGCCAGCAGCCGCACCGCGTCCCAGCCGGCGGCGTGGCCCATGAGCACGTCGATCGGGGTCTGCAGCATCGATGGGAACGGGCTGGCGGCGGCGACAGCGGCGAGCCAGCCGGGGAACCAGTGCACCGGCACCGCGAGGCCGCACAGGATGTTGGTGACCAGCAGGTACAGCGTCATCGGGCCGCGCAGGTCCAGCAGCCAGAACGCGGTCAGGTTGACCAGCCAGCGGCACGCGAACGACACCACGACCGCGAGGGCGACGCTCAGCACCCCGAGGGCGTACCCGAGCGGGTCGCCGGGCAGGGCGAGCCCCGTCACCAGCGCGCCGACGGCGAGCGGCGGCAGGCCGCGGGGCAGGAACACGAACGCCGCCCGGCCCAGGTCGGCGGCGAGGTAGGCGAGCATCGGGTCGACGGGGCGGGCCAGGTCGACGGCGACGTCGCCGGAGCGGATGCGCTGCGCCAGCTCGCTCCACGCGAAGAAGTAGACCGGGCCGATGAGGGCCTGCCCGAGCCACACGTAGGTGACGCCCGCCAGCGTGTCGTAGCCGCCGAGGGTGCCGCCAGCCACGGCGACCGTCGCGGTGACGACCCCGGCGCGGATCAGCCCGAAGACGCTGTTGGTGAACGCGCCCGCGAACGCCGCGAGCCGGTAGGTCGACCATCGCCGGAAGCCGATGCCGACGAGCGTCAACCAGAGGCGCACAGCGGGTCACCCTACCTGCCGGCGGCGCTCCTTTCTGTCCGGAACGCCTGCCGGTACGCCGACGGCGAGGTGCGCATGGTCGCGGCGAAGTGGTGCCGGAACGTGACCGGCGTGTCGAACCCGACCGCCGCCGCGATCTGCTCGATCGGCGTGTCCGTCGACTCGAGCAGCGCCAGGCTCGCCTGGACCCGCTGCCGGATCAGCCAGCGGATCGGGCTCGTGCCGGTGGTGCGGGTGAAGTGCCGCAGGTAGGTGCGCGGCGACATGTGCGCCTGCCGGGCCAGCACGTCGACGCTGAGCGGCTCCGCGAGGTGCGCGAGGGCCCAGTCGACGCTACGGGCGATCCGGTCGTCGCCGACGTCGGCGGGCATCGGCGCCTCGATGTACTGTGCCTGGCCGCCGTCGCGGTGCGGCTGCACGACGAGCCGGCGGGCGACGGCGTTGGCGATCGCGGCGCCGTGGTCGGCGCGCACGACGTGCAGGCACAGGTCGAGGCCGGCGGCACTGCCGGCGCTCGTCCACACGTCGCCGTCGGCGAGGTAGAGGACGCCGGGGTCCACGTGGACGGCGGGGAACCGGCGCCGTAGCAGGTCCGCGTAGCGCCAGTGGGTGGTGGCGCGCCGGCCGTCGAGCAGCCCGGCGGCGGCGAGCGCGAACGCGCCGGAGCAGATCGACAGGATGCGGGCGCCGCGGTCGTGCGCGGCGCGCAGCGCGTCGAGGACCGCGGCCGGCGGGTCCCGGTGCACGTCGGCGACGCCCGGCACGATGACGGTGTCGGCGGCGGCGAAGTCCGCCAGGCCGAACGGGGTGGTGAGCGTCGCCCCGCCGATCATCGGCACCGGCGCGGCGCTCGGCGCGCACACGACCAGGCGATACCAGGGCCGGTCGAACTCCGGGCGGGGCAGCCCGAACACCTCCGTGACGATCCCGGTCTCGAAGGCCGACATGCCCGGATACACCAGAACGGAGACGTCGAGCATGGCGGTATCTTAGCGGAGGGTGGCATTCACGCCACTGTTCCGCCGCCCGGTGCCGACGACACCATGAACGCATGACCAACACCGCCGCCATCGAGCACTTCGCCGGACGCCTGCGCTTCGAGACCGACGTCAGCGACGTCCACGCCGCGCTGGAGGCCCGCACCACGGGCTACGTCGTCGTCGACTCGCGCGGCGCGCAGGCCTGGGCGCAGGGGCACCTGCCGGGCGCCGTGCACCTCCCGACGGCGCAGATCGCCGCCCGCGCCGCCGAGCTGGTCCCGCCCGGCACCCAGGTCGTCACGTACTGCTGGGGCCCGGGCTGCAACGGCGCCACCCGGGCGGCCCTGGAGTTCGCGAAGCTCGGCTACGACGTCAAGGAGATGCTCGGCGGCTACGAGTACTGGGTGCGGGAGGGCTTCACGTTCGTGTCGCCGGCCGGGCCCGACCGGCGCCCCGCCGACGAGCTGACCGCCCCGCGCTGGGCCGTCTCATGTGACTGTTAGGACCGTCTTGCCGACGGCCGTCCTCGACTCGATCGCGGCGTGCGCGTCGGCGGCGCGGGCCAGCGGGAACGCCTGGCCGATGAGGGGCGCGAGCCGCCCGGCGGCGACGTCGTCCAGGGCGCGGGCCAGGTAGGCGCGGAACCGCTCCGGGGGGAGCTGGACCTCGTCGATCCCCGTCGCGGTGACGCCGCGGGACCGCGCGACCGAGGGGTCGGCGGTGGCGAACGCGCCGGCGGGGGTGCCGTGCGCGGAGAACCGGCCGCCCTCCACGACGAGGTCGAACGCGGCGCGGCCGTAGTCGCCGCCGGCGCCGTCGAGGACCACGTCGAGCCCGCCGGTCGCCTCCCACACCGCGTCCGTCCAGTCGGCGACGCCGTAGTCGACGACGACGTCGGCGCCGAGCGTCCGCAGCGCACCGAGCTTGGCGGCACCGCGGGCCGCCGCCACCACCGTCGCGCCGGCGGCCTTCGCGGCCTGGACGAGCAGCGCGCCCATCCCGCCAGCGGCGGCGGTGACGAGCACCCGGTCGCCGGCGACGATCTTCACGACGTCCAGCAACGCCAGGGTGGTGACGCCGTCGTGCAGGACCGCGGCGGCCTCCCGCGAGCCGACCCCGCCGGGCACGTCGACGAGATCGGCGGCGGCGAAGGTGACCCGGGTCGCGTAGCCGCCGCCGGCGTGCCCGAGCCGGGCGAGGACCCGCCGGCCGCCGACGGTGCCGGCGACGCCGACGCCCGGCCGGTACGGCGGCGTCACCGGGAAGTAGGCGCTGCGGCCGGCCCGGACCTGGGTCTCCAGCCACAGGGTGTCGGCGGCCTCGACCTCGACGACCACCTCGCCGTCGCCCGGGACCGGGTCGGGCACCTCACGCAGTTGCAGGACTTCCGGCCCGCCGAAGCGGGCGACCTCGATCGCCTTCATGCGCACCAGCGTCGAACATGAAGTGACGTTGAGGTCAAGGGCGTCACAGCACCGCGGTGAACCAGCGCCGTCCGGGGTCGAGGTGGCGCTCGAAGCGCAGGCCCGCGCCGGTCAGGGCGGCGTGCAGCTCGGCGCGGCTCAGCCGGCGAGTGGCGAAGCGGTGCGTCCAGACGGCGGCGTCCGGCGACCCGGTGTCGCGGTACGTGCACATCGCCTGCAGGACCGTGCCGTCGTGGGAGAGCGGGCTGTCGGTCACCTCGATGTCGCCGATGCGGCCGCTGACGGGGCGCATGTCGGCGAACACGCGGTCGAACCACGCCGGCGGCAGCCACTGGACCACGACCCGGCCGGCCGCGTCGAGGTGCCGGCGACAGGCGGCGAGGAGCCGGCCGCGCAGCCGGTCGTCGGGGGTGTTGCAGAGGTGGCTCGCCAGCAGGACCACCGGGAACCGCCGGTCGAGGTCGAGCGTCTCGATGTCGGCGAGGACGGTGGTGGCGCCGCGCACGTGGGCGAGCATCTCGGCGGAGTTGTCGACGGCCGTCACCGGATGGCCGAGGCCGGTCAGCGGGTGGGTGAGCCGGCCGGCGCCGCACCCCAGCTCGAGGATCTCCGCGCCGGGCGGGACCGCCGCATGGACGAGCGCGGGCTCGCCGGTCGCCGGGAGCAGGCGATACAGGTCGACGGGACAGCCGTCCCGGGTGACTGCGCCGTTCACACCACTCACGGTCCCACAGTTCGGGTGACTTCGCGGACCCCGAAGGGTGGGGCGTGCATGGGTGGGGCCCGGCTGGGCAGGAGGTCGTCTGTGGAGAGCCAGTTCACCAGCGACGTCATGCTCAGCGTCAACGGTCACCCGCAGCAGCTGCGGACCGACAACCGGGCGACCCTGCTCGACGTGCTCCGCGAGCAGCTGCAGCTGCCGGGCACGAAGAAGGGCTGCGACCACGGCCAGTGCGGCGCGTGCACGGTCCTGCTCGACGGCCGGCGGGTGAACAGCTGCCTGATCCTCGCCGTCACCTGCCAGGACGCCGAGGTGACGACGGTCGAGGGGCTCAGCAGCCGCACCGCGACCCACACGGCGGCGCCGCCGGACGAGCGCCCGGCGCTGCACCCGATGCAGGAGGCGTTCGTGGCGCACGACGCGATGCAGTGCGGCTTCTGTACGCCCGGCCAGATCTGCTCCGCCGTCGGCATGCTCGAGGAGGCCCTTGGGGAGGGGTCGGCACAGGAGGGCGTGACGCTGGACGAGCACGAGATCCGGGAACGGATGTCGGGCAACCTCTGCCGCTGCGGCGCGTACACCAACATCGTCGCCGCGATCCAGTCGTCGATCGGGGTGGCCGCGCGATGAGACCGTTCGCCTACCAGCGGGCCGGCGAGGCCGGGTCCGCCGTCGCGGAGATGGCGCACCCCGGTGCCGCGTTCCTCGCCGGCGGCACCAACATCGTCGACCTGATGAAGCTCGGCGTCACCACGCCCGACCTGCTCGTCGACGTGACCGGCCTGCCGCTGCGGGACATCGAGGAGCTGCCCGACGGCGGGATCCGCGTCGGCGCGCTCACCGCCAACAGCGACCTCGCCGCCGACCCGATGGTGCGGACCAGGTTCCCGGCGGTCGCCCTGGCGCTGCTGTCCGGCGCGTCGGCGCAGCTGCGCAACCGGGCCACCCTCGGCGGGAACCTGCTGCAGCGCACCCGCTGCCGGTACTTCACCGACGTCACCAAGGCGTGCAACAAGCGGCAGCGGGGGTCCGGCTGCGACGCCCGCGACGGCGAGCACCGCGACCTCGCGATCCTCGGCGCCTCCCCGCAGTGCGTCGCGACGAACCCGTCGGACCTCGCGGTCGCCCTGGTCCTCGTCGACGCCCGGGTCGAGCTGCTGACGCCGGACGGGCCCGCGCAGATGAGCGTGCACGAGTTCTTCCGGCTGCCCGGCGAACGGCCGGAACGCGACACGAACCTCCCGCCGGGTGCGCTGATCACCGCCGTGGTGCTGCCGGCCAGCCCGATCGCGCGGCTGTCGACGTACCGGAAGGTCCGCGACCGCTCGTCGTTCGCGTTCGCCGCCGGGTCGGTCGCCGCCGCCCTGGACGTCCGCGACGGGATCGTGCGGGACGTCCGGCTGGCGTACGGGGCGGTCGCGCACCGGCCGTGGCGGGCGTACGCGGCGGAGCGGATGCTGCGCGGCGCGACCGCGACCGTCGACAGCTTCGAACGGGCCGCGGACGAGGAGCTCGCCGCGGCGAGACCGCTGCGGGACAACGCGTACAAGGTGCCCCTGATCCGCAACCTGACGGTCGGGGTCCTGCGGGGGATGACGGAGGCCAGCTGGTGACCACCGCGGTGAGAAGGACGGCGCCGCCCGCGATCGGGGTGGCGAGCCCGCGCGTCGAGGCGTGGGACAAGGTCACCGGCCGCGCGCCGTACGCCATCGACCATCCGGTGCCCGGCGCCGCCTACGCGTGGGTGGTGCAGTCGACGGTCGCCCGCGGGGTCGTCACCGGCGTCGACACGTCGCGGGCGCTCGCGGAGGACGGCGTCCTGGCGGTCCTGTGGCACGGCAACGCGCCCCGCCTGGAGCCCGTCGGCGATCCGGAGCTGCTGCTCCTGCAGTCGCCGCGCATCTCGTTCCGGGGGCAGGTCGTCGCCGTCGTCGTCGCGACGTCGCCGGAGGCCGCCCGGGCCGGCGCCGATCTCGTGCGGGTCAGCGAGGGCGGGACCATCGCCGACACGGTGCTGCGGATCGACCATCCCGCGCTGTACCAGCCGGTGCAGGTCAACGCCGGCTACCCGGCCCGGTCCGCGATCGGCGACGTCGACGCCGGGCTCGCCGCCTCGGCGGTGCGGGTCGACGCGACCTACCGCACGCCGGCGGAGCACCACTGCGCGATGGAGCCGCACGCGACGACCGCGTTCTGGGAGCGCGGCTGCCTCGTCGTGTTCGACGCCACCCAGGCCTCCACGTCGGTCCACGACGTGCTCGCCGGCCTGTTCGAGCTGCCGCCGTCCGCGGTGCGCGTCGTCAACGAGCACGTCGGCGGCGGCTTCGGCGGCAAGGCGGCGACCGCGGCCAACACGATCCTCGCGGCGATGGCGGCGCGGTTCGTGGGCCGGCCGGTGAAGCTGTCGCTGACCCGGCAGCAGGTCTTCGCGCTCGGCGGCTACCGCACGCCGACGATCCAGCGGATCCGCCTCGGCGCGTCGGCGCAGGGCGAGCTGCTCGCCATCGGACACGACGCGGTCAGCCAGACGTCGCAGCTGGCCGAGTTCGTCGAGCAGAGCGCGGTGCTGTCGCGGCACATGTACGCCGCGCCGAACCGGCTCACGACGCACCGGGTGGTGGCCCTCGACGTGCCGACCCCGGGATGGATGCGGGCACCCGGCGAGTGCCCGGGGTCGTTCGCCCTGGAGTCCGCGATCGACGAGCTGGCGTTCGCCGGGAACTGGGACCCGGTGCGGTTCCGGATCGACAACGAGCCGCCGGAGCACCCCGAGGAGCGGATCCCGTTCTCCAGCCGGCATCTCGTCGAGTGCCTGGAGGCGGGGGCGGAGCGCTTCGGCTGGGCCGCCCGCGACCCGCGCCCCGCCGTCCGCCGCGACGGCGAGTGGCTGATCGGCACCGGCGTCGCCGCCTCCACCTACCCGGCGATCACGTGGCCCTCGACGGCCCTCGCCCGGGCGACCGCCGACCACCGCTTCGACGTGGAGGTCAACGCCGCCGACATCGGCACCGGCGCCCGCACCGTCCTGCGCCAGATCGCCGCCGACGCGCTCGCCGTGCCCCTCGAGCACGTCGCGATCGCCGTCGGCGACTCGGCGATCGGCCCCGCCACCGTCGCGGGCGGCTCGATGGGCACCGCCTCCTGGGGCTGGGCCGTCACCAAGGCGTGCCGCCTGCTGCGCGAGCGCATCGACCGCGACCACGGCGGCACGGTCCCCGACGGCGGCGTCGCCGTCCGCGCCGACACCACCGTCGACGTCCGCGACCGGCCGGACTTCGCCCGCGACGCGTACGGCGCCCAGTTCTGCCAGGTCCGCGTCTCCACCGTCACCGGCGAGGTCCGCGTCGACCGCCTGCTGGGCGTCTTCGCCGCCGGCCGCATCGTCAACCCCACCACCGCCCGCTCCCAGCTCATCGGCGGCATGACCATGGGCCTGTCCGGCGCCCTGCTGGAGCGCTCCGTCGTGGACCCCCGCACCGGCGACTTCGTCACCGGCGACCTGGCCGCCTACCACGTGGCCGTCAACGCCGACGTCCCACGGATCGAGGTCGTCTTCCTCGACGAGGAGGACCCCCACCTCAACCCCATGGGCGTGAAGGGCATCGGTGAGCTGGGCATCGTCGGCACCGCCGCCGCCGTGGCCAACGCCGTCCACCACGCCACCGGCATCCGGGTCCGCGACCTTCCCATCGGCCTGGAGCACCTCGTCCCCAGAGCCCACTGACGTGGCCCGGGCAGACCAGCGAGCCGGTGCGCCCGGACCGTGCTCAGAGGAGGCTGTGCACCAGGAGCGGCGCCAGCAGCTGGCCCGTGATGTTGAAGACGGTCCATGGGACGAGCGTCCGTAGCACCCTGAAGTTCGCCTCGCGCCGGTCGGCGTCGGAGCTGATGCAGCGGCCGACCAGCGAGTGGACGTTTACCCACATGAATCGGTTGTTCCCGTCGACGACCGTGGGGCGGGGGGTTTCCTACACCCGGTCCGGGCGACTCACGATGCCGCTCGAGGTGGAGTACCAGCTCGACGGCCGCACGTATGACCTGGGTCATCTGCACCGCCGGACCTACTCCACCGGATTCGTCGTGCTCCACAAGGGGAACCTGGTGCACGAGTCGTATCCAGGACTGTTCGCCGGACCCGGCGTGCGCTTCCAGCTGTTCTCTCTCACCAAGTCGATCACATCCATCCTGGTCGGGATCGCTCTCGACAACCGCATGATCATCGACGTCTCCGACATGGTCACCCAATACCTTCCGAATCTCGCCGGGACCGCCTACGACGGTGTGTCGGTCGAGCACCTGCTCGACATGACGAGCGGGGCGGGGACGGTGGAGTCGTGGACCGATCCCGAGAGCGACATCGCCCGGTTCACCGACGCGATCTTCACGGGCGGTTCCCTGGAGGCGGTGGTCCGGTCGGTCGCCAGGTTCGCCCGGCCCGGTGCGGCGTTCAACTACTCGACGATAGACACCCAGGTGCTGGGATGGGTCCTGGAGGCCGCCAGCGGCACCAGCCTGGCAGAGTTCGCATCCCGGTGGCTGTGGAGCAGGATAGGTGCTGACCACGATGCCTACTACTGGCTCAGCAGGGAGAGCGGCCGAAGCGCGATCGGCGGCGGATCCTTCAACGCCACTGTCCGGGACCTCGCGCGCATCGGCCAGCTGATGTCTCATGGAGGTGCGATCGGAGGGCAGCGGATCGTGTCGCGGGCTTGGGTCGAGCGCAGCTGGCGAGATGTCGAACCACACCTCATGGCGGGCGCGCTGGGCCGGCAGCAGCCGGACCACTACGGCTACGCGAATCACTGGTGGACGGTCACAGGCGGCGGTCGCCACACGTTCGCCGCCCTCGGCATCTATGGGCAGTACCTGTACGTCGACCCGGATGCGGACATCGTCATTGCCAAGTGCAGCGCCTGGCCGGTGGAGGAAGACCCCCACCTCGACCGGGAAACGGTCGTCGCCCTGAACGCCGTAGTCCGTCACCTCGAAGGCATGGACGCCTTCGCGGCGGCACGTTCAGGCTGACCGGTGACGAAGGATGACGCCACCTTCCATGATCGGCCCCGGGACGGTCAGCCGAGCGCCTCGACCGGGGGGATCACGTAGTACGCGCCGGTCAGCGGGGTCGTGTAGCGGGTGAGGGCGTCGCGGACGCCGTCGTCGGTGCCGGCCATGCGGCGCAGCATCTCGGCGAGCGGGTGCTGGGTGGCGCAGAAGCCGACGAACATCGTGCCGTGCTCGCTGACGGTGCCCCAGGCGGTGTTGCGGCGGTAGATCTTCAGCTCCTCGCCGTCCGCCGAGGTGATCACGGTGCGCGAGACGTGGGAGGTCGGGGGCTGGCGGTCCTCGTCGAGCTCGACGCTGTCGGGCTTGGTGCGGCCGATGACGAGCTCCTGATCGGCGACGGGCAGCGCGTCGAACGCCGCGGTGTCGTGGTGCCACTGCTGGACCAGGGCGACGGCGCACCCGTCGGCGGTGGCCACGGACGGGGCGAGGCTGCGCGGCGGGTTCTCGGTGCCGTCGATGAAGCCGGTGAGGTCGCGGTCGTGGTGGTACACCCACCCGGCGACGTCCGAGGCGCGGTCGGCGACGGGGGCGAGCACGGCCAGGGCGGCCCGCGTGTAGTCGAACAGGGCGGTGCGGTCGGCGCCCGCCAGCCACAGCCACGCGTCGTGCTGCGTCGCCGGCATCGTGAAGCCGTCCGGACCGGCCACCGGCGCGTCGAAGTCCCTGACGTCGGGCGCGGCGCCCCACAGGCTGGGGCGGATGCCGATGACGACGTTGACGGCGCCGGTCGCGGGCATCGGCTCGCCGACCGCGGCCAGCGCCGCCAGCAGCGCCCGCGGGTCGGTGCCGGGGCGCAGGTCGAACTCCAGGTATGCGTGCTCGGCCATGGCGGCGGCGAAGATGCCGGGCTGCGGGGTCGGGGGCATGGCACCGATCGTACCGGCGCAAGATCCACACCAGTACTTTTGTCACCGCCGATCGGGTACCGCCGTCTCTGCCGCCGCGCGTGGGCTGGTCATAGCGTCATGGCATGAGCACAGTCGAGCTGGATCGGGTGTCGTACGCGTACCGCGGCGGCGGCCTCGCGGTGCGGGACGTGTCGCTGCGGATCGAGGCCGGTGAGGTCGTCGCGATGCTGGGGCCCAACGGCGCCGGCAAGTCCACGACGCTGCTCCTGCTGCTCGGCATGCTGCCGCCGCGGACCGGCACCGCCAAGCTGTTCGGCGGGCCGGTCGCCCGCGCGGTCGCCGACGGCAGGGTCGGGGCGATGCCGCAGGCCGGCGGCGTCCCGCCCCGGTCGAGCGTGCGTGACCTCCTGGAGTTCCTGCACGCGGTGTACCCGCGGCCGATGCCCGTCGCCGAGGCGATCGCCCTCGCCGACCTGGACGGGCTCGCCGGGCGGACCGTGGAGCGGCTCTCCGGCGGGCAGCAGCAGCGGCTGCGCTTCGCGATGGCGGTCATCGGCCGGCCGGACCTGCTGATCCTCGACGAGCCGACGGCGGCGCTCGACGTGCAGTCGCGGCGCGCGTTCTGGGCCGCGATCCGTGGCTACGCCGCGCAGGGCCGCACCGTCCTGTTCTCCACGCACTACCTGGAGGAGGCCGACGACAACGCCGACCGGATCGTGGTGCTGGACCGTGGCCGCGTGATCGCCGACGGCACCGCCACGAGCGTGAAGCGGATGGTCACGGTCCGCACCGTCAGCGTGGCCGACCAGGAGAGCGGGCAGGACGGCGGGTTCGAGCGGCTGCCGGGCGTCGTCGCCGTCGCGCGGCGGGACGGGCGGGTCGTGCTCACCACGACCGACTCCGACGCGACCGTCCTCGCCCTCGCCGCCGCGGGTCTGCTGCGGGACCTCGAGGTCGTCGGCGCCGGCCTGGAGGACGCGTTCCTGACCCTCACCGGAAACCTCAGTGGAGTGTGATCGCGATGTTCGCCTATGTACGACTGGAGCTGCGGCGGCTCGGCAGGATGCCGGGACTGCTGATCTTCGCGGTGCTGATGCCCCTGCTGAGCTATCTGCTGTTCACCAACCTGCACGGGCTGACCGGGCAGGACAAGGACGTCGCCGCGACGTACACGATGGTGAGCATGGCCGGCTACGGGGCGATCGGCGCCCTGCTCAACTACGCCTCGGGCGTCGTGGTCGACCGGTCGATCGGCTGGATGCGGCAGCTGCGGCTCACGCCGCTGTCGCCGGTGCGCGTCGTCGTCGGCAAGGGACTCACGGCGATGGCGACGGCGATCGTCCCGGTCGTCGCGTTGTGCGCCGCCGCCGTGGCCGTCAACGGGGTCCGGCTCGATGTGGGCCAGTGGCTGGCGATCGTGCCGCTGCTGTGGTTCGGGTCGCTGCCGTTCGCCTTGCTGGGGCTCGGCATGGGGTATCTCGCGACGGCGCAGACCGTGCAGCCGCTGAACCTGCTGGTGTACCTGGGGATGTCGATCGTCGGCGGGCTGTGGCTGCCGCTGGACGCGATGCCGGGCTGGGTGGCGGCGGTCGGGCGGTGGCTGCCGACCCACGCGTATGCCGACATGTCCTGGCAGGTCGCCTTCGGCGGCGCGCCGACCGGCGCCGACGTGCTGACCCTGGCCGCGTGGCTGGTCGCGTTCACGGTCCTGGCCGTCGCCGGCTTCCGCCGTTCGGTCCGCAGCACCGCGGGCCTGTAGGCCCAGACGTGCCGGATGGCCTGGAGGCTAGGGTGGAGCGCATGCCCAGGAAGCGGTGGAGGCCGTCGGTCGGCGGCCTGCTCTGGGTCGGCGTGTGGACGTTTCCGCTGCTGGGCCCGATCGACACGATCACACCGCAGCACGGTGGCGTGGTTGCCGGGGTCGGCCTGGCGCTGTTCACGGCCCTCTACGTCACCGTCACCACGTTGGGCTTCGACCACCGCGACGACCTGCGCCGCGTGGCCGACATCGGGTTCGGGACCGTCGCGGCGCTCGGCGTGGCGCTGGCCGCCGCGTATGGCGAGCGGTGGCTGATCGTGCTGCTGTTCGTGTCGACGTGCGGCATGGCGGTGTATGGCGGCCGCCCCCGGATGACGGTCGGGCTGGCCGTGCTGCTGGCCGTGGTGGCGGTCGAGGCGGTCCTGGGCTGGCTGCAGCACGCGGAGACCGCGGCGCTGCTCAGCGTCATCGTCGGCACGGTCCTCGCGTCGGGGCTGGTGGGCGCGGTCCGCCAGATGGGCCGGCTGATCCGCGAGCTGCAGGGGGCGCAGGAGGCGCTGGCGGTCGCCGCGGTCGCGGAGGAGCGGCTGCGGTTCTCCCGCGACCTGCACGACCTGCTCGGCCACACGCTGTCGGTGATCGTCGTCAAGGCCGAGGTGGTGCGGCGCATCGCCGAGCGGGATCCGGCCGCGGCGGCGGCGCAGGCCGCGGACATCGAGGACATCGGCCGGCGCGCGCTCGTCGAGATCCGGGAGGCGGTCACGGGGTATCGGGAGAGCGGCCTGACCGCCGAGCTGACCCGCGCGAAGGGGGTGCTGTCCAGCGCCGGGATCGCCGCGACGGTGCAGCGGACGGCGGACCCGCTGCCGGACGACGCCGACCGGCTCCTCGCGTGGGCGCTGCGGGAGGCGACGACGAACGTGGTCCGGCACAGCGGCGCGCAGCGCTGCGACATCGAGATCTCCACCGTGGACGGTGCGGCGGCGCTGCGGGTCGCGGACGACGGCGGGGCGGCCACCGGAGCGGCGCCAGGGGCAGCGGCATCGGGGAACGGGCTGCGGGGGCTCACCGAGCGGCTCGCCGCGGCCGGCGGCAGCCTGGAGGCGGGGGCCCGGGACGGTGGCGGGTTCACGCTCGTTGCGAGACTGCCACTGTGATCAGGGTGCTGCTCGCCGAGGACCAGGGCATGATGCGGGGCGCGCTGGCGCTGCTGCTGGACCTGGAGCCCGACATCGAAGTGGTGGCGCAGGTCGCGACCGGCGACGAGATCGTCCCGGTCGCGGAGCGGGTCCGGCCCGACGTGGCGCTGCTGGACATCGAGATGCCCGGCGGCGACGGGATCACCGCGGCCGCGCGGCTGCGCGACCGGGTGCCGGGGTGCCGGGTGCTGATCCTGACGACGTTCGGGCGGCCCGGGTATCTGCGCAGGGCGATGGAGGCCGGCGCGAGCGGCTTCCTGGTGAAGGACGGTCCGGTCGAGGAGCTCGCCGCCGCCGTCCGGCGGGTCCACGCGGGCGGCAGGGTCGTGGACCCGGCGCTCGCCGCGGCGGCCCTGGCGGCCGGGCCCGACCCGCTCACCGACCGGGAGCGCGACGTGCTGCGCGAGTCCGCGGGCGGCGCGACGGTCGCCGACATCGCCGGGCGGCTGCGCCTGTCGGAGAGCACGGTCCGCAACTACCTGTCGGCGGCGATCACGAAGACCGGCACCCGCAACCGCATCGAGGCCGTCGGCGTCGCCCAGTCCAACGGCTGGCTGTGACGCCGCTTCCGGCGTGCGGCGTCGCTCGGCGCTTTCGGCGTGCGGCGACGTGTGGCGATGGCCGTGCGGCGTCGCCTGCTGGCGTTGTCGGCGGGTGGCGTCGCGGCGTGGAACGGGCGGCGTGCCGGCGTCGCGCGGGTCGGTCGGCGGTGGGTGGCCGGCGCACGGCCGGATGGATCGGGTCCGGCGGCGTCGCGCGGGTCGGTCGGCGGTGGGTGGCCGGCGCACGGCCGGATGGATCGGGTCCGGCGGCGCGGAGGCGACGGTGCGGGCTGGGAAGCGGTCCGGCGGCGTGGAGGGCGACGGCGCGGGCTCGGAAGCGGTCCGGCGGGCGGTGCGGGTCATGCGGTCAGGCGGGTGACGGTGGCGCCGGGGGACTGGTGGCGCTGCCAGTGGCGGAGCATCGGGGCGGGGTCCCAGCCGAGCTCGCGGGAGCGGTAGACGGCGTCCGTGCAGTGCGCCGTCCAGCTCGCCGGGGCGGTGTCGGCCGAGCGCAGCAGCTCGTCGCGGAGGTCCTGCAGGACGCGGATCGAGTGCTCGAACGCGGGCACCTCCCGCTCGCGGTCGTCCAGCTCGGCCATCCAGTCGACGTCGCGGCCGTCGCAGACGGTGCACGCGCACCCGAAGAGGCCGGGGTCGGGATGGCGGCGGCGCGCCCTCGAGATGGCGTTGATGCGGCGGTACGACAGCGCCGGCGCGAACACCGCGGACGGCGCCGCCGGCCGGAAGCCACGCGCCACCGGACCGGACTGGGGCGCGGGCCGGGGCGTCAGATGGCGCAGGCCCGCCACGGTGCCGACCGCGGCGGCCGCGGCGCCGTGGCACAGCGCGCCGAGCGCCGACACGTCGCAGCGCAGCAGCAGCGTCGGCACCCCGCAGCCGAGGACCGCGAGGAGCCCTTCCACCACGCCGGGCAGGGCGAAGGGGTCGCGGCTCGCCTCCAGCACCAGCGCGACGGGGCCGCCCGCGGCGCGGATGTGACCGGTCAGGACGGTGCGGTGCAGGCGGTCCTGGAGCCAGATCGGGTGCAGCGGCAGGACGGCGATCGTGTCGGGCAGGACCGCGGCGCGGTGCAGGATGCCGGCGAGGCCCGGCTCGTCGCCGCTGTCGACGTACCCGGAGTCGGTGAGCACGGGCACGCCCAGCTCCCGCTGGCGGCGCAGCCAGCGCGGGTTGAACGGCGCGCTCGCCGGCAGCCGGGCCGGTCCGGCGTAGCGGGCCGCGTCGAGCAGCAGCGGCGCCTCGAAGTGGCGTTGGCGCAGCAGGTACGCGGCGGTGGCGAGCAGGCCCGCCTCGTCCCGCTGGAACGGTGAGATGACGAGACCCGCGCCGGGGCGCTCGGCGATCGGCGCGCAGCGCAGCGCCTGGTTGGCCGAGCAGTGCACCAGCAGCGTGCCTTCGGTGATCATGGCATTCGTCAGTCCCGTCACTCTTGGTCCATCGAGCGTAACCAATCGTGCGGTATTCACGAACATTCATGTTCGAACTGGTGTTCTATCTGAACTCTCAGTTGCAGGTGTACGTGAAGGTCGCCGTGTCGGAGGCGGTGCTGGGCGCGATCACCTGCAGCGTGGTGGTGGAGGTGCCGGCCGCCCGCCGGACCTCCGCCTCCCAGCTGTCGGTGAAGGTCTTCGACCGCAGCGTGGCGCCGTGCTCGTTGCCGCCGTCGACGGTGTACCGCAGCCGGACGTCGGGGCTGGAGACCGTGATCGTGACGGTGACCTTGACCCTGATGTACTTCGTCGAGCGGGGGCAGGGGCCGGTGACGCTCGCCGGCTCGAGGCTGATCCGCGCCGCGGTGACGTGCGGCTTGGCCGGCGACGTCTTGGGCGTGGCGCTCTGCTCCGCGGCCGGCGGGCTCGTGGCCCCGGCCGGTGCCGTCGAGGCGGCGACCGCCACCACGGGCTCGGCCGCCGCCGACCTGGGGCGCGGCCGGTTCGGCTCGGAGGACGAGCCGAGCAGGGCGAACGCGGCCAGGCCGGCGACGAGGACGAGGATCGCCGCGCCGCCGGCGATGAGCAGCAGCGTCAGCCGGGAGCCCGGGCCGGCCGGCTCCTCGTCCCGCTCCGGGGTCAGCCACGCGGGACGGTCGGGCTCCTCCGCTTCGATCACGGGCAACAGTGCACCACGGCGTGTCAACGCCGCGCCGGCCGGTGTCGCGGCCCTGTTCCCGTCGGCGCGTCGGCGCAGCTCCGCCCCGGTGTCGCAGCACCGCGCCGGTGTTTCAGCGCCGCGCCCGTGGTCCAAGCGCGGCGCCGCCGTTGCGTCGTTGGTTCAAGCGCGGCGCCGCCGTCGCGCCGGTGGTTCAAGCGTGGTGGCGCGTCGCGCCGGTGGTTCAGTACAGCGCCGCGTCGCGCCGGTGGTTCAAGTGCGGTGCCGCGTCGTGCCGGTGGTTCAGTGCAGCGCCGGGTAGCCGCCCACCATGCTGCCCTGCGCCTCGGCGCGGACGGCGGCGGCCGCGGCGGTGACCGAGC
Source organism: Dactylosporangium maewongense (assembly GCF_039531485.1). Classification (NCBI taxonomy): domain Bacteria; kingdom Bacillati; phylum Actinomycetota; class Actinomycetes; order Micromonosporales; family Micromonosporaceae; genus Dactylosporangium; species Dactylosporangium maewongense. The sequence goes on from NZ_BAAAQD010000007.1 coordinate 143,344, forward strand.
CGGCGGTCGCGACCCGGTCGACGACCGCGGCGACGACCTTCGGCGTGGCGAACGACGTGCCGCTCCACGCCGCCCAGCCGCTGCTGAACAGGTCATGGTTGATGTACGTGCTGACGACGTCGGCGCCGGGCGCGGCGACGCTCACCCACGGGCCGGTGTTGCTCCACTCGCAGATCGCGGTGCCGTCGTGCGCGGCGACGGCGAGCAGCCGGTCCGCCCACGCCTCGCCGCTCGCGGTGAACGCGGCCGGCCAGAACGGCCGGTCGGCGACGCCGTTGTTGCCGGCGGCCGCGACCACGACCCGGTCGCCGCCGGCGAGGAACGTCCGCAGGGCCGCGGACAGCGCCGCGGGCGGCAGGTCGCCGATCGAGTAGCCGCCGAGGGACAGGTTGAGCACGTCGGTGTCGGTGAGGGCGGTGATCGCGGCGGCGAGGTCGGCCTCGGTGCACACGCCGAAGCTGTCGAGGACCTTCACGATGCGGACCTGCGCGCCGGTGGTGCCCTGCGCGACGACGCCGGCGATGAAGTTGGCGTGGCCGACGTCGGAGTCGAGCATGCCGTCTCCGTCGCCGTCGGTGACCGTCTCGTGGTTCTCCGGCGTCGCGGTGTAGCAGCCCTCCGGGAGCGGGCTGTTCAGCCAGATGCCGGTGTCCATGACGGTGACCCGTACCGGCGACGCGTGATCCGACGAGATCAGCTTCGCCGAAGGGGCGTCCACCGCGACCGGCGGGCCGAACGGGCCGCCGTGCTCGTGCGGCGTCGACATGAAGACGTGGTTGGCCCCGACGACGGAGCCCTGCGGCAGCTGGCCGCGCAGGCGGCGGACGGCGTCGGAGACGTCGAGGCCGGACGTGCGCAGGCGGCGCAGGCCGGACGCCGGCTCATCCTCGGCGATCTCGCTGGTGCGGTGGCCGAGCCCGACCAGGGTGCGGTGGGCGATCGCGGTGCTCGCGTCCTGGACCAGGATCTCGTCGGCGACGAACCGGACGGTCCGGCCGGCGTGCGACTCGGTGCGCAGCCACGGCAGTCCGGACAGGCGCGCGTCGCGGGTCGCCAGCCACCGTTCGAGACGATCTCGTGCAACGGACATGCTTGCTCCTCAGTGCTCAGCTAGAGACGGACCGGTGACAAGAGACGGCGGCGCGGCGCCGTGATACACATCGGAGGTGTCCACCACCGCCGATGAGCTGGCGCAGCGGCTGTTGCCGATTGTGATGGCCGATCCCGTCAAGGCCAAAATGCTCGCGGACGCGGCGTTGCGCGACGCCCAGCGCGCCGGTGACCGCGCGGCGCAGGCGGTGGCGCTGCGGACGCTCGGCCTCGCCGCCCGGGCCCGGCACGACGCGGCGGGCGCGGACCGGCATCTGCGCGCGTCGATCGCGGTCGCGCGGCGTCACCGGCTGACGCAGTACGAGGCGGAGTCCCGGATGAGTCACGCGCTCATCCTCGACGATCTCGGCCGGCCCACCGCGGCGCTGCGCGAGATCGACCGGGCGATGGCCGACCTGCAGGGGCAGCGCCGCGCCCGGGCCTCGATGCAGCGCGCCCTGATCCTGCGCCGGCTCGGCTTCGAGCGGGAGGCGATGGAGCTGTACCGGGATGCGCTGCGGGCGTTCCGGCGCTCCGGTGACGCGGTGTGGGAGGCCCGCACGCTGACCAACCGCGGGGTGCTGCACGGCTTCCGCGGCAACCTCCGTCTCGCCGAGGCCGACCTGCGGGCGGCGCAGGCGCTGTACAACCGGCTCGGGATGTCGACCGCCGCGGCGCAGGTGGAGCACAACCTCGGCTTCGTCGCGGCGCAGGCCGGCGACGTGCCGACGGCCCTGGCCCGCTACGACCGGGCGCACGACCGGCTGTGGAAGACCGGCGTCGACGCCGTCAGCCTCCTGGACCGCGCGGAGCTGCTGCTGTCGGTGCGGCTGCTGCCCGAGGCCGGCACGGCGATCCGTGCGGCGATCGCCGCCTGTACCGACGGACACCTCGACTCGGTGCTCGGCCAGGCGCACCTGATGATGGCGCGGCTGGCGCTGCTCACGAGCGGCGGCTCCGGCCCTGTTTCCGGCGCTTCCGGCACGCCCGGCGCTTCCGGCGCTTCCGGCGCTTCCGGCGCTTCCGGCACTTTCGGCACGGACGAGTCGCGGGTGGCGGCCGCGGCGGCGCGGAAGGTGTTCGCGCGGCAGAAGCGCGCGGTGTGGATCGCCCGGGCCAGGGTCGCGGAGCTGGCGGCGGTCGTCGCGTCGGGCCGGGCGCACCGCGGGACGCTGCGGGACCTGCGGACCGCCGGGCGGGCCCTCGTCGACGCCGGCTGGCCCCATCCCGGCTGGGAGGCGCTGCTGGACGCCGCGCAGCTCGCGGTCGGCCTCGGTGAGCACGGCACCGCCGCCGACCTGCTGCAGGAGGCGGCGGCCGCGGCGAAACTCGGCCCGGCGCCGCTGCGGGTGCGGTGGGCGCACGTCCGGGCCCGCCTGGACCTCGCTCGCGGCGCGACCGCCGAGGCGGCCCGGGCGGCGACCGCCGGGCTGCGGATCGCCGACGAGTACCGGGCCAGCCTCGGCGCCACCGAGCTGCGCGTGCGCGGCAGCGTCGAGGCCGCCGCGCTCGCCGGGCTCAGGCTGCGGCTCGCCCTCGACCACGGCGGGCCGCGGGAGGCGCTCACCTGGGCGCAGCGGTGCCGGTCGGCGGCGCTGTCCCTGCCGCCGACGCACCCGTCCAGCGACCCGGTCGTCGCGCGGGCCCTCACCGAGCTGCGCCGCATCACCGGCGAGCTGGCCGCGGCGCCCGCCGGCCCGCAGCGCGCGGGGCGGCTGCTGCGGCGGCAGCGGTCCCTGGAGGCGGAGATCCGGCGCCGCTCCTGGCGGGTGCCCGGCTCGCGGCCCGCGGCGCGCACGGACGTGCCGTTCGCGTCGCTGGCCGCCGCGCTGGACGGGCGGGTGCTGTTCGAGCTGCTCGCCATCGACGGCGTCCTGCACGCGCTGGTGGTGTTCCCCTCGGCCGGCGGGCACCGGGTCGCGCGGCGCGTCGTCGGGCCGATCGCGCCGGTGGCCGCGGAGCTCGAGCACCTGCGGATCGCGCTCAGCGCGGAGATCCTCGGGCACGGCGGTACCAGCGCAGAACGCGTCGACCGGGGCGCCGGTGCGCTCGACCGGCTGCTGCTCGACCCTGTCGCCGACCTGATCGGCGACGGCCCGCTCGTGCTCGTGCCGACCGGTGCGCTGCACGCGATGCCGTGGACGATGCTGCCCAGGCTGCGAGGGCGGTCGATCACCGTCGCGCCGTCCGCGGCGATCTGGTGGCGGGTCGCGACCCAGCCGCCCGCCGACGGGCCCACGGTGCTCGTCGGCGCGCCGTCCGCGGCGCAGGCGGCCGCCGAGGTCGCGCAGATCGCCCGTGACCAACGCGTGCCGCCGACCGTGCTGGCGGGGGAGCGGGCCCGGGTGGCGCCGGCGCTCGCCGCCCTCGACGGCGCGGCGATCGGGCACATCGCCTCGCACGGCGAGTTCCGGGTGGACAACCCGCTGTTCTCGTTCCTCCTCCTCGCCGACGGCCCGCTCACCGTGTACGACCTGTCGGCGCTGCGCCGGCCGCCCGCGCTGCTGGTGCTGTCGGGCTGCGACACGGGCCTCGCCGAGGTGCACCCCGGTGACGAGCTGATGGGGCTGGTCGCGGCGCTGCTCAACATGGGCACGGCCACCGTCGTCGCGAGCACCGGGCCCGTCGACGACGGCGCGACGCGGCTGCTGATGCGCGACCTGTACGGCCATCTCGGCGTGGGCCACCCGCCGGCGACCGCCCTGGCCCTGGCGCAGGCGGCGGCCGACCCCTCGGTGCGGGCGAGCACCGGCAGCTTCGTCTGCTTCGGGGCGGGGTGAATTTTTCTCTCATTTGACTGGCGGAAGTGTCAGACCCGGGCTCTACGATGTGCCGCATGCGACGGGTGGTGACTTCGGCTCTCCTGCTGCTGGTGCTCGGCGCGCTGGTGGCGTGGGGTGTCGGCGGCGCGCTCGGGCTGTCGTTCGCCCCGGTGTCCGTGCCGGTCGAGCGGGCCGCCGCCGCGCCCGCCACCCCGCTCGTCGCGGCGCCGGCGATCAGCGTGATCAGCGTGCCGGCCGAGCCGCGGCTCACCCTCGCCGCGAAGGCCGTCGCCGACGCGCTCGTCCGGCGCGGCCTGCCCGCGCCCGCGATCGGCCAGGAGCCCGCCGAGGGTCCCGGCATGCCGTTGCGGGTCGTCGTCGGCGTCGCGCCGTTCGGCAGCTCGCTGGAGGCCTACCGGCTCGGCGGCGACGGCACGGCGATCACGATCGAGGCCGCCGGCGTCGCGGGCGCGGCCACCGGCCTGTATGCGGTCGCCGACCGGATCCGGTCCGGCTCGGCGGTGCTGCCCGCCCCTGATCTCACCGGCGCCCCCGCCGTCTTCGCGCCGCGGCTCGGGCTGCGGCTCACCGACGCCGGGTCCGTCGGCCGGGAGCCCGACCCGGCCGCGTTCGCCGCCGGCACCGACTATTCGCTCAACACCGACGTCGTCGGCGGCGCCCTGCGGCCCGCCGCGCCGTGGGTCGACCAGGCCGCCGTCGCCCGCATCGACGCGCAGTTCCGGCAGTTCGTCGAGCACTCCCTCGCCCAGGGCTACAACGGCGTCGTCGTCCCCGGCTTCCTGGAGTATGTGACGTTCGCCCTGGTCGGCGACGGCCACGCGGTCTATCCGGCGGGCGACGACCACATCGCCCGCGCGCAGGCGCTCGTCGAGGCGTTCGGCCCCGTCTTCCGCCACGCCGCCGACCTCGGCATGCGGGTCTACCTGCTCACCGACATGCTGGCCGTGTCACCGCCGCTGGAGCGCTACCTGGAGCGGGAGTTCGGCGGGCTCAAGGTCGCCGACCCGCGCTTCTGGCAGGTGTACCAGCTGGGCCTCACCGAGCTGTTCCAGGCGATGCCCTTCGTCTCCGGCCTCATGGTCCGCATCGGCGAGGGCGGCGACGTCTACCGGCAGCCCGGCTGGGACTACTCGTCGAAGCTCGCCGTCACCGGCGTCGACGCGGTCCGCGCCATGCTGCGCGCCCTGCTCGGCACCGCCGGCACCGCCGGCAAGGACCTGATCTTCCGCACCTGGACCGTCGGCGTCGGCGCCGTCGGCGACCTGCACACCAACCCGGCCTCCTACGAGGAGGTCCTCGGCGGCATCGACGACCCGCACCTCATCGTCTCCACCAAGTACACGCTCGGCGACTTCTACAGCCACCTGCCCTTCAACGGCACGCTGGAGACCGGCACGCACCGGCGGATCGTGGAGTTCCAGGCGCGGCGCGAGTTCGAGGGCTTCGGCGCCCTGCCCAACGACCTGACCGGCCTGCACCAGCAGGCGCTGCGCCGCTTCCTGGCCGCCAACCCGCACGTCGAGGGCGTCTGGACCTGGACGCAGGACGGCGGCCCGCTGCGCGCCGGCCCGATGACGCTCTACCTGCGGACCGGCTTCTGGCAGCTGTATGACCTCAACGCCTACACGCTGGGCCGCCTCGCCCACGACCCCGACGCCCCGGCCGAGCAGCTGACCGCCGACTGGGTCCGCCAGACGTTCTCGTCCGACCCCGCGACCGTCGCCGCCGTCTGCGAGATGCTCGCCCTCTCCCGCGAGGCGGTCACGAAGGGCCTCTACATCGGCGCCTACGCCGACCACTCCGTCCGCGCCCTGGGCCTCGAGCCGCCACCCATGATGTGGATCTTCGAGTGGGACATCGCCACCGGCGACTCGGCCGCCCTCACCAGCATCTACGCCGTGACGGCCGCCTCGGGTGCCGTGGACGCGGCGGTGGCCGAGGGGGAGCGGGCCGTGGAGGTCGCCGCGCGGATGCGCGCCCTGATCACCGCGACCGACCCGGCCACGTGGCGCGATCCGGTGCTGCGGGCGAAGCTGCTCGACACCCTGACCTATGAGGCGGATCTGTTCGGCACGCTCGGCGCGTACCGCACGATGGTCCTGCGCCACGTCCAGTGGCTCGACACCGGCTCCTCCGCCGCCTACGACGCGTGGCGCGCGGCGGAGCGCCGCTACGAGTCGGCCCGCGACGCCCACGTCACCCGCTACGGCGGCGACGTCGACCTGCCCGCCTACAACTTCACCGCCGCCGACCTGGGCGCAACCCGAGCCGACCGCGACCCGCTCATGGCCTGGCTGGCCAGGGCCCTCTTCGTCCTCCTGCTGGCCGCCCTGGTCGCCGGCGCGATCCTCCGCCGCCCGGCCGCCCTGCACGCCCTCTGGACCGGCGCCACCCGCCCGTGGCGCGTCGCCCACCTCGACGCCGCGGTCTCCGGCACCGACCGCTTCCTCGTCCTGGCCGTGCCCGCCACGGCCCTGATCCTGAGCCGCTTGGTCTACACCTGGTTCGCCGCCCCCGCCCACCTCGTCCTGACGCTCGGCGCGTGGCTGCTGTTCGCCCTCACCGCCCGCCTCCTGCTCGGCCGCCGTGACCCCTTCCACCTGTGGGCCACCATCGGCGGCGTCGCCCTCCTGCGCTCCCTGCTCCTGCTGGCGGCTCTCGCCGTCCGCGGCCCCGGCCACTACTGGCTGGAGTTCTGGACCGCCCCCACGGTCCGGGCGGTCTACATCTGCGTGGCGTTCGCCGCCTTCGGCTGGCTCTTCGTGGCCACCACCCTCGTCCTCCGCGACCACTACCACCTCCGCCGCCGCCACGTCACCGCCACCCTGCTGCTCGTCGCCGGCACCCCCCTCACCCTGCTCGGCGCCCTCGTGACGGCCATCGGCCTGGAGCGCGCCCTCACCTTGTGGAACGACCAGCTCGCCCTCCTCCCGTGGGGCCTGTCCCGCATCCTCGGCATCACCGTCTACCTCGGCATCCCACCCACCCTGCCAGCCGCCGCCACCACCACCGGCGCCCTCCTCACCGCAGCCGGCACCACCCTGCTCCTGCTCCGCCGCCGTCGTTTCCCGACCCCCGCGCAGTGACCCCTTCCCACCACCTGCCACCGCTGCCCTGTGCGCTGCCGCTGCCCTGTGCGCTGCCGCTGCCCTGCGCGCCACCGCTGCCCAGCGTGCTGCCGCTGTTTGGCATGCAGCCGCAGCCCAGCCCGCCGTCACTGCCCAGCGTGTTGTCGCCGTCCAGCCCGTTCGGCGCATAGCCCGCTGCCGCTGTGTGTGGTTACCCCCGCCGCAGCGCAGTCGCCCCGCCCCATGCCGCCCGCCCCGTGCCGCCCGCCCCGTGGGCCTGTCCCGCATCCTCGGCATCACCGTCTACCTCGGCATCCCACCCACCGTGCCAGCCGCCACCACCGGTGCCCTCCTCGCCGCGACTGGCGCCGCCCTGCTCCTGCTCCGCCGCCGCTCCCCGCGCAGTAACCTCTGCCGCCGTCCACCCCGTTCCATCTCCCAGCCTGTCGCCGTTGCCCGGGCGTGCCGTCGCAGTTCAGCCCGTTGCCGCCCAGCCTGCTACCGCCGCCCGGGTCGAGCTGGCCCCGCGTCGAGCTGGCTCGCGCGCCGGCCCCCTGCCCCTTGTCTGCCGCCGCTTGCCGGCCCCGGCGCAGTGACCTCTCCAGTCGCCGACCCGTTCCATTTCCCAGCGTGTTGCCGTTGCCCGGGCGTGCCGTCGCAGTTCAGCCCGTTCAACGCACAGCCCGCGAGCGCTGGCGTGGTTACCCCCGCTGCAGCGCCGCGCCACGCGGTTGTGCTGGTTCGCGTTGCGACTGCTGCGTTCGACGAAGTGGTGGCCGTCGGCATCGATCCAAGGAGGGATCTGGTCGTGGGGGCGGCCAGATCTGTCCATGGATCAAGGTGGGTCGGCGCGGTCATGGCGTTGGGTGGGTGGGCTTGATCGACAGGTGGTCTGGCTGTGGGGGTGGCGGATCTGCTGTTCGATCAACCGTGGGGGGAGGTGGTCAGGGTGGTGAGGACGGTGGGGGCGTCGGGCATGGTGGTGAGGTCGGTGCGGGCGGCTGCGGCGGCTGCGGTGAACGTGGGGTTGGTCAGGAGTTCGGTGAGGCGGTCGGTGATCGCGGCGCCGGTGACCTCGGCGGGGTGGAGGGCCAGGCCGGTGCCTGAGAGCTCGATGGCCTCGGCGTTGGTGAACTGGTCGCCGCCCTGTGGCAGGGCCAGGTGGGGCAGGCCGTGGGCGAGGGAGCCGAACATGATGCCGGCGCCGGCCTGGGAGACGACGGCGGTGCAGCGGGGGAGGAGCAGGGTGTGCGGCAGGTACGGGGCGAGCACCACGTGCGCAGGCTGGCGGCCGAAGCCGGCGGGGTCGACGTCGGGGCCGACGGTGGCGACCACGTTCACGGGCAGCGCTGACAGGGCGGCGATCGCGGTGTGCAGGACGTTGCGGTTGGCGTGGAAGACGGTGCCGAGGGTGAGGTGGACGGTCTGCTCGTACGGCAGCGAATCGAGGGAAGCGGGCAGCTGTTCGGAGCCGGAGGGGGTGCCGGCGACGGGGCGCAGCGGGAGCGTGGTGGGCCAGATCCGTCCGGCAGCGGGGTCCGCGGGGCGCAGGGACGGCGGGCACAGTTCGAGGTACGTGGCGGCGCGGTGACCGGCGCTCGTGCCGGGCACGCCGAACTGGTCGAACAGGCCGTCGAGGACGGGGCCGAACGCGGCCCAGAGCCGGATCGGCGGCATGATGCCGATGCCGTGGACGACGTGGCGGGCGCCGGTCGCGGCGGCGGCGACCGGGCCGGACAGCTCGGTGTCCTCGGAGATCACGAGGTCGGGCTTCCAGTCCAGGGCGCGCGGGATGAGGTCGGCCGCGCGGGCGCGGGCGGTCGAGGCGAAGTACGCGAGCCAGTCCGTCCCGGGACCGCCGCCGGCCTCGTGGTGTGAGGGGCCGACGGCCCAGGTGGGGACGGTGAGGCGGGCGGCCATGTCGGGGCCGGTCGCGACCACGACGTCGTGGCCGGCGGCGCGGGCGGCGAGGACCAGCGGCAGGACCGGGTTGACGTGGCCGAACATCGGGCACGCGGTGAAGAGGATCCGCATACCCCGCGTCCACGCACCGCCGCCTGGACCGGTTCAACGGACGTGTCGAAAAACCGGGGAGCCGTTCGACGCGTCAGTGAGCGAAAACGCAACCGGAAGGATCCGATCATGCTCGACACCGTCAGCACCGACCGAGTCAGCACCCTCAGCGCCCTGGCGAACGCCGGGATCCTCGCGGCGCCCCTGTTCACCGTCGCGGCGGTCGTGCAGGCGGCCACCCGCGACGGGTACGACATCACCCGCCACCCCGTCAGCATGCTCGCCCTGGGCGACCTCGGCTGGGTGCAGACCACCAGCTTCGTGGTGGTGGGGCTGCTCAGCGTGGCGGCGGCCGCCGGTACAGGAGCCGCGAAAGCCACAAGAGCACTGCACGCGGCCATCGGGGTGGGGCTGCTCATCGCGGCCGTGTTCCGGATGGACGCGAGCGACGGCTTCCCGCTCGGCACCCCCGAGGGTCGCCTGACCACGATGAGCGGCCACATGATCGTGCACAATGCCGGCGCCAGCGTGTCGTTCTTCTCGATGATCGCGCTCTGTTTCGTGCTCGCGGCCGGGTTCCGCCGGACCGGCCAGGTCGGCTGGGCCGTTTCAGGGCGTTTCGCGGGTGTACTGTTCGCGCTCGGCCTCGCGTGGGCGATGACCGGCGGCACCGGCGGAGCACTGACCCTGTTCCTCGGCGTCGCCATCGCCTGGAACTGGATCGCGGCAGCGACCCTCAGGCGGCGCCGGCAGGCATAGCGGCGGCGGGGCGGCCGAGCGGCAGCAGACCCGCGAACAGCAGGACCGCCGCGAGCGGGATCAGGTCCAGGTTCACCCCGATCGCCGCGAACGCCGCCACCACCAGCGCCGGGCTCCACCACGGCGCGCGCCGCGCCAGCACCAGCAGCACCAGCAACGCCAGCATCCCGAGCTGGAACAGTGCCGGGCCGACGACCTGCAGCGCGTCCGGCAGCCCGGGGAACGACGCGAAGATGTCCCCGACGATCACCCACAGGAAACAGCCGGCGCCGAAGAGCGCGGCGGCGACCGCCGGCAGGGCGACACCCCGGTGCCGGTGCAGCGCCCGGTAAGCGTGCACGGTCAGCGCCGCCAGCAGCACGAACGCGATGAAGAAGCAGACGTGCCCGACGTTCCACAGGGCGCCGTCCTTGTCGTGGTGGCCGTCGCGCCCGTCGATGAGCCGGAGGGTGCCGTAGACGAACAGCAGGACGGGGGCGCCGAGGCGTACCAGCAATGGGGTCATACAGGCAGGTTCGCAACGATCGATCCCGAGCGGCATCAGGGCGCGACCCCGGCGGGACCCTGAGAATCCTCTCAGCTCCGGTGCAGCGCCGCCCGGTCGGCGGCGGCGCGGCCGGAGTCCCAGCCCTCGTCGCTGTCCACTCTGGTGCCGCGGCCGCGGACGGTACGCGGGAACACCCGCTCCATCGTCTCGCGCACCTGCGCGTCCCGGGCGGCGAGGACCGGCAGCAGGTCGGAGGCGGTGTCCGGGGGGAGCGCGGCGGACGCGACGGCCTGGCTGAGGCGCTCGCCGATCCGGACGGCGAACCCGACGAGGAACGACTGGCGGAACGTCTTCAGCCGCGCTCGCCCCGCCTTGCCCCCGGGTGGCTCCGCCGCGGACATGGCCCGGTTCGCCTGTACCAGCAGCGACGTGTGCAACAGGTCGACCGCGTCGATGTCGGTGTCGAACCCGAACACGGTCGCGAACCCGAGCTCCGGCGACCACACCGCATGGCAGCGGTTCGCCCCCGCGACGGCGTCGAGCAGGGCGGCCTTCTCGCTCTCGTACGGGTGGTCGACGCCGATCCGCCGGGCGAACGGCACCACGTCCGTCGCGGCGCCGCGGGCGACGAGCAGCGCCTCGTCGATGCTGTGCCGGGCGACGAGCTCCTGCGCCTTCGCCGTGTAGGTCTCCGCCTCCGCCGGGTACGTCGTGGACTCCGCCTTCGCGAGCAGCGCCCGCACCCTGTCCAGCAGCCGCACGTCGACATTGCTCGGTCTCGCGGCCGCCGCCTGTACGGTGCCGGGCGGCGGGGCCAGCACCTCGATCGGCGGCAGGGTGCGCAGGATGCCCAGCAGCACCAGCACCGTGTCGAGCACCTCGACCCGGTCGACCCGCCACCGCGCGGCGAGCCCGTCGAGGTAGCGCTCGTCGGCCCCCCACCAGACGGTCGCGCCGAGCGCGTCGGCCTGGGCCCGCCAGCGCGGGTCGACCAGCGCGGGCTTGAACTGCCGCAGGTGCGCCGCGACGGCGTCGGTCACGAGCTGGGTGTGCGCCACGGTGCCGCGCCGCCCCGCGACCCGGTGCAGCTCACCGGGCTGCCAGCCGCGCTCGAACAGCCGCGAGCAGGCGGACCGCACGGCGGCGAAGAGCGCCGGGTCGACGTCGGCGGCGGGCGCGACGGTCAGCGCGTCGAGCCCGCGCTCGTACCCGACGCTGCCGTCGAGCACCGCCTTGATCTGTTCGTCCGCCGTACGCACCGGGCAAGGCTACCCGGCCGTCCCGGGCCGCCTTTCGTTCATCCACCGCGGTGATAGGCTCCCGTCGCTGTTCCGCAATACCGACAAGCAGGACGCGAGTCGAGAGGGCACCATGACGTCACGGGTCGTAGTCATCGGATCTGGGATCGGTGGCCTCACCGCCGCGATCGCCCTGCACGCTGATGGTCATGAGGTCGAGGTGTACGACCAGGCCGCCACCTTCAGCGCGATCGGCGCGGGCGTGTCGCTCGGCGCCAACGGCACCCGGCTGATGGACGCCCTCGGGCTCGGCCCGGCGCTGCGCGAGGTCGGCTCCGACCTCCAGCGCATCCAGTTCCACGAGTGGCGTACCGGCGAGATCTTCTACGAGCACCCCATGGGCGACTGGTACACCGCCCGCTTCGGCGCCCCGTTCCTCGGCCTGCACCGCGCCGACCTCCAGCAGGTACTGCTCGACGCGTTCCGCGCCACCGGCGGCGAGGTCCACCTCGGCAAGCGCTGCGCCACGATCGCCGAGACGCCCGACGACGTCACCATCACCTTCGCCGACGGCACGACCACCACCGCCGACGTCCTCATCGGCGCCGACGGCGTCCGCTCGACCGTCCGCCAGCACGTCGCCGGCCCCGACGAGGCCGTCTTCGCCGGCATGAGCTGCTTCCGCGGCCTCGTCCCGATCGACAAGGTCCCCGGCGGCTCCTCCATGGGCCTCACGTTCTTCCTCGGCCCCACCAGCCACCTCGTCGTCTACCCCGTCCGCCGCGGCGAGCTGATCAACTTCGTGGCCTACACCCGCGACGCGGCCTGGACCGACGAGTCCTGGTCCGCGAAGGGCGACGCGACCCAGGCGGTCGCCGCCTTCGAAGGCTTCAACGACACCGTCCTCACGATGCTCGGCGCCGTCGAGGACACCGGCCGCTGGGCCCTCTTCGACCGTGAGCCGCTGCGCCAGTGGAGCACCGGCCGCGTCACCCTCGTCGGCGACGCCGCCCACCCGATGCTTCCCCACGCCGGCCAGGGCAGCAACCAGGCCGTCGAGGACGTCGCCGTCCTCGCCCATTTCCTGCGCCGCGACCTCCCGGTCAACGAGGCCCTCGCCGCGTACGAGACCCTCCGCAAACCCCGCGCCCGCCAGCTCCAGCTCGGCTCCCGCGGCAACGCCAAGTGCTTCCAGGTCCCCGACGGCCCCGAAGCCCAGGCCCGCAACGAACGCCTCACCAACCTCCCCGAGATGGTCAGCTGGATCCACGCGTACGACGCCCACGCCGACCTCCAGCAATCGGAGAAGGTCCCCACCTGACTCCACCCCACGCCCTCCTCGTTGAAACCCGTTGCAGCGTAAGGGTTCAGGGCGCGAGGACGTCCACCGATCGCAGATTGCGGTTCGCGTGGTGCACCTCGGCGATGTCGGCCAGGGCGTCGCGGCCCAGCGCCCGGTATGCGCCCACGAGCAGCTCCGTCGCCTCGGCCCGGTGGTCGTCGGCGTCGAACCAGTGCAGCTCGCGGCCCACGACGAGCGCGTACGCGGGCTGGCCGGCCGCCAGCTCGGCGCGAGCCTCGGCGATGATCGACGCCGCTGTCTCCGGGTCGCGGTACAACGTGATGCGCTCGTCCGCGCGGCCCGCACGCGGGTCGCCGGCGTCCGGTGGCAGGGCCGGTCCGATCGTGACGCCGCCGTCCGGGCGGTCGGCCGTCGCCCAGCGGCGCGGACCGTCCTGCGCGAGCGCCTCGGCGTCCGCGTCGGCGAAGGCGTTCAGCGCGTCCTCGGCCGGCTCGAGCGGCTCCGCGCCCTCGTAGTGCGCCGGGTCGTCGCGCTCGCGGTCGCTGCGGACCTTCTGCAGCAGGCCGTACGTCTGGCCGAGCATCGTCACCCAGCCGTTCGTCCAGGTCTCCGCGGTGTCGCGGGCCCAGTTGTACGCGACGAAAGTGGGCAGGTCGGCGGGATCGTCGTACCACAGGCCGTAGTGCAGGCCGTCCGAGTCGCCGCCCATGATCGTGACGAGCTCGGGCGGGTCGCGCCGGTAGCGGTGATCCAGTCGCTCGTCCAGGCCGTCGCGCGCACTCAGGGACAGGCCGCCGTCGGCGAACAGCGCCGCGATGCCCCCTGTGCGCAGGCCGAGTCCTCCCCAAACCGCCGATCGCTCCGCGCCGTCGAGGCTGTGCCAGAAGGCGGCGAAGACCGCGACGTGGCGCGGCAGGCGAAGGTTGTAGACGCGGCGGAAGCGCTCCTCGACGAGCGGGAAGCGCTCGCCCATCAGCGCGAGCGCCGCCCGCTGGTCATCACGCACCCGCAAGTCCTACCAGACCAGCGTCCGAGCCCCTGACCCTGGAGCATGCCGCCGCGCTGCTCAATGCCGCCGAGGGCGCAAGGTGCCAGGCCGGCGAAGCGGTGGACGCAGCCGCGCAGGTGCGCTCCCTGGCTCACTCCAGTACGGAGAAGCCGGGGCTTCGGCGTGTCCAGGTTGGGTGCGGCGGCCCGCCAGGTCCGCCTTGAAGACGTGGCAGGTCGCAGACAGAACGTCAGAGGCCGGTGTCCGGTCCCGGTGTCGTACTCCGCTTGATGGGTTACAGGTGGGCTTCGCTCGATGGGTTACACCTGGGAGATGATCCGCCCACGTCGGCGCGGCGACGTGTTGGACATACTGTCGCCGTGAAGGAGTGGGTCAGCGGAACCAAGAGCCGGTATCTGGTTCTCCATGACTACGGCATGGGCGGCCTGTGGTGGTGGGTCTGGGCGCGGTCGCCAGAGGACATCCTCGACGCCGTCGCCGAGGTCGAGGTCGTCACCGACGACACGATCGTGCAGCGGATGGGCTCCGATGAGCTTGACGAGGTCGACCTCGATGCACTGCCCGGCAGCCCGCTGGCTGACCTTCATGAACAGCGTTTGGCTCATCGAGATCTCCCCGGCTACGGCGTTCTCGCAAACCGCGGTCTGTTGTATCTCCGTGACGCGTCGCCTGACTACGACGGCGTCGTGCACCTCGCGGAGTTAGGACCAGATGGTCGCCGCCTTCGTGCGGTCGAGCAACGCCCCGACGGTGACTGCCTCCGAACTGATGATTGGCCGTTCAATCCGCCCATCGACCTACGCGATCCCCAGTACGTCCCGATGCAGATCAGTGCCGAGGCATTCGAGGACGCCTGGCGACGCGCGCGACCCGACGCGGACGCCCCCTAGATCGTTGTCGGCGCGGTGGATGAGCAGAGCCCGGTCCTAGTAGTCGAGCACGAACGCGGTTACGGCGACCACGCTGCTGTTCGGCTTGGGGGCCTGGGCGTCGTTGACGTGCTCGATGCGGGCCATGCATCGAGCATGCCGCCAGTCCTCGGGCCAGACCGCGCGCGAGTGTGACAGGACGTGGTTGAAGCTGGAGACGTAGTTGCCAAAGATCTTGCCAGCCTTGCTGGCCGTCGTGTCGCCGATGCCCTCGTCGGCGCCTCGCTGGGCGACATGGGTGCTGTCGGGGTCACCGAGCAGGATCTCAACCTTCGCGCTGTCGGGCTACTTGTAGGCCCACGTTGTAGGTGATGAAGCGCTGGCACCAGGGCGCCGGACGAGTCGGTGGCTGCCGACATGCTTGCCTGGTCACCAGCCGAGCTGGAGCCAGGAAGCTGGACCCCAACGATGGCACGCGGAAGCGTCGGTCCTGCCGCGCGAAGCGCAGGCAGTGCGAGCACAGCGAGCATGGGGGGTGCGGGGTGGGAACCCCCCACTGGGGAGCAGGCGAAGCCTGCGCGGATGACACCACGCGACGAACGCGAAAACGGCCCCCGCCGTTGAGCAGGGGCCGTCCGTCGCGGTGGGCGATACTGGGATCGAACCAGTGACCGCTTCGGCGTGGACAAGGTCAACTTCTCCCGCAGGCCTCCGAGTATGCGGGAATCCGCAGGTCACGGCGTATGCCTGCGTTGGTTCGCCAGGGTCCTCTTCAGCCTACTGGGCAAGATCGTCTCCCAGATTTCTCCCAGAGTCGGGCAGGGGTGACATCTGCCGACGCGACCCGAACGACCGCCTGGGAGTCGCCACCACCTTGCCGGCCGACGAGGAACGTCCGAGTCAGTGACCGGCACGCTCAAGGACGGACCGGATTGGTGCAAGCACGCCGACGAGTTCCTCGAAACGGCTGTTCTCTTCCCAGAGCGAGCGCCACTCGGAGTTCTCGGCGACGACTCGGTCCAATGCGCGCAATGCGAGGGGCGGAAGATCGGTCGGTACGTCGAACCCGCCATCTGCGGTGATGAAGTCGGCACCCAACGACGCCGTCGTCGGTCCGCCAGGCAGTTGCGACGCGAGAATTGCGGCTGCCGCGATGGCCTCGACTGCGAAGTCGCTGTCAAGGTACGAGTCACCCTGCTTGAGCACGGCGGTGAACGTGCGACGGATGAGTCCGCCGCGCTCGTGCGGGGTGCAATGCTCCAGATCGTTGCGCCAGTCCAACGCGCTGTCGTTCTGGAACGGACCTATGCCCCACGCGCCCATACGGTTGCCTTCCCTCAGCCACTGCCCCGACCGGCGATCATCGTAAGAGTGCCCGTTCACCCTGACCAGCACACAGGTCGTCGTCGCCTCCGCGACAAAGGTCCGACCGGGAGGGCTCGGAGCCACCCCCGGGCGATCGAGGTCTACCGCACCGTCAACGCCACCGGTCTGATCGGCCTCGCCGGCCGCCAACACCCCGTCGGCTACCACTTCGCCGGCCGCCGGCTGACCGTGCGTCTCGACGGCGGCCTGCTGCAGCTGATCGCCGACGGCGTCCTGCTGCGCAACCTGCCCAACCCGCTCACCCCCGCCGAACAGGTCCGCATCCGCGACGCCCGCCCCGCCAGGCCACCACCGACCCCAGCGGCCGAACCCGTCCGCGTCCAGCGGCGGGTCAGCTCCCGAGGTTCCCTCACCATCGCCCGGCAACGCGTCCACGTCGGGATGGTCCACGCCGGCCGCACCGTCACGGTCGAGTCCGACGACTACACGTTCCGGGTCTACGACGGCGACGAACTACTCACCGAGGCCGCCTGCACCACTCGGCCGATCGCCCGATTCAAGGTTCGTAAACCCGAACCACCGAACCACCGCGCCGCAAGCGATGATCGAATCTTAGAACGGAAGGAGCCCGTCGACCTCGACGGGCGGTTGGTGGGGCACCGTGAACAGGTAATCCCGCAAGTCTGCCTCGTACTTGTGAAGGTCGTCGGGGTTGGCCGCCGCGACGGACAACATCTGGATCTCGTCGCCCGGGATGCTGTATCCCACCGGCGGCGGACACATCTGTGCCAGCGCATCTTGACTACACAGAAGCTGTGTCGATGGGTCTTGGTTGGCCAGGTGAGGAAAGCCTAGAGGCACGAACCAGTTCGATAGGTAGCTCTGGGCAACCCGCCTCGGGACCATGACCACGAACCGGGCCGCAGCACCGAGCATGGCCTCGTCGATCGTGCAGTGCAGCAGGAACCGCCTCAGCGTCTCCCCGGTCGCCTGCCACGGGTCCTCGGTGGGATAACCGGTCACGAACACGGCCGGCTGTTCATCGTCCGGATCGACGGCCCAGTAGTAGCTGCCCTGGTTCTCCATCCAGAAGGTCATCATTCCGTCGTCGGATCAAACGAGTCTGGACAGCTCAACGGGGCGGTTATGAAACATGACCGCAACTCCGGTCGAGGCGACCGCATCGTGCCAGTCGACAAGCTCCCGCGGGATCAGGTCAGACTCCAGCGCGATCGCCGGTCGACCGGCTGTGGTCGCTCCGTACCAGCGGCGCAGAAAGACTCGCACGCTGTCGCTTCGGGGATCGATGAGCTCGCGCACACCCGGGACCCTACGCGCGCCGTGAGCCTCCGCCGAAGCCGCCTAGTTTCTGAAGGAGGTCCCACCACCTGGAAACCGTCGCCGCCTCCGGGTACCGTGACCCACGCAAGATCGTCTAGCCGGACGTGTCACCCACGTTCCGAGACTGATCTGTCACGCACGTCCTGAGACGCGACAACGGACAGCCCGACACGATGTCTCGGCATGCCAGCGTGGGCTCGACAGAACTCGGCACTGGGTGTCCCTGGCCTGTGCCGTAGCTTGCCCGACATCCCTGCTGTGATGTCAGTCGGGGATTTCGTTGACCTCGCCGGGTCCTTCGGCTGGCGGCAACGGTGCGAGGTCGAAGGGGCGGACCACCCGCCGGTGCGCGATGCGCCAGAGTCCATCGTCGTAGTGGTATTCATCGTCATAGGTGCCACCACCGGCGATCCAGCGACGGTCGGGTAGCTGGACCAGGACGACGACGTCGCATCGGCCAGTTGCCGAACCGCCGTCGATGGTCACTACATGATTGGCGGTGGCGTGCTGCATGATCGGGAAGGTGTTCCATTGAGACTGCACCGCCGCGCAGATGGCGTCGAGTCCGATGAAGGTCCGGTCAGGGCCGGTCTCCCATACGGCATCGGCGGTCCAGACCGACGCCCACCGTGGCATGTCTCGGTGATCCGCGCCGATGCAGTAGTCGTGCGCTAACCGGCGCAAGGCGAGCTCAGCCTCCACTCGCTCCAACCGCCGAGCCAGTTCTTCGATCGTCGCCATGGCCGTAGGCTACCGACGGCGCATCCGCGCCGTGTGTTGCTTGGGCAGCTGGCGTTGCTGACGCATCTGTTGGAGCGGCGCGGCCGGTCGGTGCTGTTCGAGTCCCTCGCCGGCGACGCGGCCCAGGCGATCCCGCCGCTGGTATGCGGTTTACGGGAACGCGTACCTGATCCGCTCGATGAGCGTGGCCGGCAGCTCGATGCCCTCGGCGCGGGCGCGGGTGGCCAGCTGCTCCAGGACCGCCGCCTCGACGGAGGTCTGGCCGAGGATCGTGCGCACCGCCGTCTCGACCGGCACGAAGCGGCCGCTCAGGATCGAATAGGTCTGGTACGCGCTGAACGGGTCGGCCTGCTCGTTGAGCCTGACGATCGCCGGCAGCTGCTCCCACTCGGCGGGCAGGTCGCCGTGCCACCGTGCCGGCCTGGCCGGGTCCTCGCTCTGGTACCGCAGCATGCCGAGGCGCAGCAGCTGCCAGACCGCGGCGAGCAGCGGGCACGACCAGAGCCGGCCGCCGGGCTCGTCGCTCCACAGCTCCACGTCGAGGAAGATCGAGTGCCGGTTGGCCGCGTTCTCCTGCGGCTTCTGCCACTTCGCGGCACCGTTCATCGCCGTGGGCACCGACTGCGGCGAGCGCACCCCGTTGCACAGCCAGCCGGACTCCGACGACGGCGGCCGCCAGCCGTTGGTGAGCGGCGGCGGGTCGTCGACGATCCGGGAGACCAGCATGTCCGCCAGCGGGATGCCGCGGTCGGTGGTCGCGCAGCCGGACTCGCGGGCCAGGTAGTCGATCGTCAGGCCCGCCTCGGCCGCGGCCTTGACCAGCAGCGGGATCAGCTCGGCCGGCGTGCTGAAGCGGGTGAAGTAGTCGTCGACGAGGAAGCAGGTGCTGATCCGGGGGCGGGTGCGGCCGGCCCGGCGGGCGGCGGACTGCCGCGCCGCCTCGACCCAGGGCGCGATCTCGGCGAAATGCCGGCGCATCGCGTCGATGTCGCCGCCGTTGAACTGCTCGGCGTAGAGGTGGCCCAGCTCGATCGAGACGTGGGACAGCGGGATCGACGCGACCTCACGCTGCGCGACCGACTCCCGGAACACCACCTCAGATACGCTCATGGCGTCCCCCAAGCGGAGTCGATCATGATCTTTTCCGCGAGCAGCTCGAATGCGTCCACGGTCGCCGCATTCGCGATCATGCGGTCTGAAACGTCGTTGTCCGAAATAAGCTGTTCCCGCCACTGTAGCACGGGATCGAGCGGGACTTCGCCAAGCGTCAATGTCCGACCGACCTTCTGCTGGTTGGCCAATTCCAGCAGATCCTGATGTACCTCTTTCAGCCACGACGCCTGCGCCGGCCGCAGCCCCTCCAGGTTCGCCGATTCCTCGGGCCCGTCGGGATTGACCACCGCCGTCCGGACGAATCGCAGCGAATTGGTGAGGTGCTCCGGCTTGTGCTCGTAGTGCTTGCCGACCGCGAGAATGCCGCCCTCGCCGTACACGAGGTTGGCCGCCGCGAGCACGTGCTGCCGGGTCCACCGGTGGAAGATCAGCCACCGCTGCCCGACGTTCTGCAGCTCCGGCCGGGCGGTCGCGGCGAGGACCATCTCCGTGGCGTAGGAGCGGCCCGAGCTCAGGTCGATCAGCGCCAGGTCGAACTCCTCCTCCACCTGGAGGAAGAGCTTGACGCAGCGGTCGACGATGTCCTTGTCGATCGGGAACTCGCCCTTGCCGCGGTCGCCGGGGAACAGCACCATCCGGCCCGCTTGCGCCGGCCGCTGCCGCAGGCTCTTGCGGTCGGACTCGGCCCACACGTCCAGCCGCTCCGGGCTGGGCCGCGAGCCGTCCAGGTAGGAGTGCAGCCCGCCGCGGCTGGTGCCGCGCAGGATCGAGTTGATCTGGAAGATGGCGCCCGTGGTCGGCGAGCCGAAGTCGAAGTCGAGGTAGCACACGTCGTTGCCCGCCAGGGCGCTGCGGTAGACGAGATTGCTGCTGGTGACCGACCGGCCCGTGCCACCCTTGTCCGACGCCGCGAAGACCAGCATGCGTCAGTCCTCGGAGACGTTCTTGCGGGCGTTCTCGAGCTGGTCGAGCTTCTGCAGCGCCTCGATCGTCAGCGCCGTGGAGGTGCCCGGCCGCGACGACACCAGCTCCCGGGCGCGCAGCAGGTCGGCGCGGACCCGCTGGAGCTCCCGGCTCAGCGGTCCACGGCCGTCGATCGACCCGGCCAGCAGTTCCTTGTCGAACAAGTGGTCCGCCTCATTCAGAAGGTCGAGCGCCAGGCTGTGCAGCGCGTCGCTGCGCAGCGTCGGCCGGACCACCGTCTTCGCGGCGGCGACGAGCGCCTGCACCACGCGGACGGTGTAGTACCACGAGGGCAGATCGTAGTGCGTGTCGATCCCACCGAAGGCCGAACTCGGCTGGTCCCACAGGCCCTGGCCCGGCGCGTCGTTGATCCTGCGCCGCCCGAGGTGGTCCCACACCCGGTCGGCGAGGTCGATCAGCTCCGACCGCTTCTGCGCCTCGCCGAGCAGGCCGGCGATCGCGTGCGTGCGCTGCATGAGCAGCGCGGCGAACTCGGTGATCGGCCAGTGCAGCGGCGGGCCGACCGTCTCGGTGCCCTCCAGGTTGAGCAGCACGCCCGGCACGTGCAGCAGCAGCATCGGGTCGTCCTTGAGCGGACGGGTGATCAGCCGGGCCCGCTCGGCCAGGTTGATCAGCACGTCGCCGATCCGGCTCAGCTCCGTGTCGGAGCCGCGTTCGCGGGCGAGACCCTTCACGGCGAGGGAGGTGACCAGCAGGGTGAAGTAGACGGACTCCACGTCGTCCACCGTGCGCCACGGGATGTCCTCGACCGGCCACCGGCCGGTGCCGAACGTCGCCACGGCCGCCCAGTAGGACCGGGTCAGGTCGTACCGCAGCTGCAACGCCTGCGCGAGCCGCAGCTGCTCCTCGTTGAGCAGGTTCAGGATGCGCGTGCGTTCGGACTGCAGGTCCTCGATCGCGTCGAGGGCGGTGACGGTGAAGTACAGGTAGGGCTTGTCGATCGCGATCCCGTCGGGCTGGCGGCCCACGTCCTCGACGGTCTCGATGACCGGCGCGTTGGCCACGACGCCCCACGACCAGCCACACTCGAAGAGCCGGTCGGACTGGGCGAGGTCCTCCGGCGCGTTGCCGGAGCCGATCGTCACGTTGCTGAAACTCGCGATCGTCTCGCGCAGCTCCCGCCGCAGCTGGGAGACGACGGCCCGGGCCGGTAACCCGCTCTGGTTGATCGTGCCGTAGAGGATCCGGCCTTCCTCGTCGTCGGCGGTGAAGACGTTGACGGTGAAGCTGCGCAGCAGCCCGATCATCGCCGCGCTGAGGCGGACCTGGGCGCGCGCCTTGAGATCCTGGAGGTCGGCCCTCACCTGCTCGCGCTGGGTCTCCGGCTCATAGACCGTCACAAATCCCAATGTGGCCAGTGACAGTGTCATCGACGTCGAATACGAGTCGACGATCGACAGCTCCACCTGGTCCTTGGTGACCTCGACGCCGGGCCGGGTCTTGAAGTAGCTGCCACCGGCGAAGACCGGCGTGCCGGTCTCCTTGTCGGAATAGGTGGTGAAGTACTCCCGGAGCAGCCCGATCAGGTAGGGCGCGATATCCGTCGCGCCGCCCATCGGCCGCAGGGCGGTGATCATCGCCTCGCTGGTCTCGTCGGGCCGCTCCAGCCGGAACGTGTCGACCTGGGTCGCCGGCAGCAGGAGGCACAGCAGTTGCTCCGCGTCGCTGATCGAGTTGCGCCCGTCGCGCCCGCCCCATTCCCAGGTCTTGTTTCTCAGGGAATTGCGGACCACGGCCTTCCAGATCGACAACAGCTCCTGACGCGGATGGACCCTCATCGACCGCACCACCATCTGTTCGGCGGCGCGCCGTCGGCACCGCACTCGTGAGAGTCGCAGTCTATTGGCGCCCGCAAGTCCTGGCCTACCGTTCCTCCCAATTGTGGCGGAACGTCGGACGTGAATGCCGTTCCGGTTTCAGCGAACCGCCGGGACAGGCCTCGGCGCCGCCGCCGGCGCCACTTCAGGGGCCACCTCAGGGGCCCGCCGGTGGATCGCCGCGGCGCCCAGGAGGGTCGTGCCGGCCAGCACCGGCCAGAGCACTCCGGGGCCGGCGTCGAGCAGGGCCAGCAGCAGCGCCGGCGCCGCGGCGTTGGCGAGTCCGGTGGACAGCTGCCACTGCCCGAGGGCGTGGCCGAGGCGGTGCGGGGGCGCGGCCGCGGTGACGAGCGCGGTGCCGCTGCCCGCGTAGAGGATCTCGCCCAAGGTGTACGCGACGGCGACCGCACACAGGGCGGCGAGCGGCGCACCGGCCGCGCCGCACGCCCAGAAGCCCAGGTACGACGCGGCGAGCACGACACCGGACGCGGCCAGCACGGCCCGCCTCGACAGGTGACGGAGGCGGACCACCAGGTGCACCTGCAGCGCCACGACCAGGACGGTGTTGCCGGCGAACAGGATCGCCGACCACGCCGGGGACGCGCCGAGCTGCTCGGTGAGCACGACCGGGAGCGCCACCTCCAGGACCGCGAAGCACAGCGCGAACGGCAGGTTCGCCCACACCAGCACCGCCATGCCCGGCACCCGGCCCTCCCTGGTCCGCCCGGTGCGCGCGAGCGGGGCGGGGGGCACCACGACGGTGCACACCAGCACGGCCGCGACCCCGTAGCCGGCCGCGGTGCCGGCGGCCAGCAGGCGCAGCACGTCCGGCCCGCCGGCGACGGCGAGCGCCGCCAGCAGCGCGCCCGCGCCGAGGCCCGCGTTGCGCAGCGACCGGGCCGCCGCCAGGGGCGCGTCGGCCGGCCCGGGCGCGGCCAGGGTGGCGACGAGCGCGGCGTGCGCCTGCGGCCAGACCTGGTTGCCGATCCCGAGCAGCAGTGACGCGACCGAGAACGCGGCCACGCCGTGCGCGGCGAGCAGCACGCCGACGCCGGCGACCCGGACGGCCAGGGTGGCGACGACCGGCAGGACCCGGCTGCGGAACGGGCCGCCCCCGGCGTCGATCCACCGGCCGGTGAGCGGCACGGCGATCAGGCCCGCGAGGAGCCCCGCGGACAGGGCCAGACCGGTGGCGGTGGCGGAAAGGTGCAGCACGCTCAGGCCGTACACCACGAGAAAGGGCCGCAGGAGACCCGCGCCGAGCGCGTCGACGGCGAGCGCGGCCGCATACCGGGAACCGAATCGCATGGCGGCAACGGTGCGGCGCGCGACCCGGCGCGATCACGCGGGTTGACGGGACCCGTCAAGCGTCACCACGCGCTCGCCGGGCGCTGGCACGATTGGGGTGTGGCGTTGACGATCGACATCACCGGGATGCCCGCGGAGCGGTGCGTGTTCGCGCCGTCGCCGCTCGCGGAGCTCACCTCGATGCTGCACGTCCTCGCCGAGCCGGCCCACCACCCGGCGCTGCAGGCGTGGGCGGGCGCGACCCTCGCCGGGCTGAAGCCGGCGCTCGCCGACCGGCTCCTGGAGGCCGAGTTCCTGTGGCGGTCCTCGCGCGCGGACTTCCTCGTGCCCGGCCGGCCCCGCCCGACCCTGCCGGCGGAGCTCGACGCGGTCGACGCGATCCCCGACGAGACGTACGTGGCGGCGGCCCTCGTCATGAGCTGCGGCTCGCCCCGGCTGCCCCGCGACCTCGACCTCGACCGGGCACTGGAGCTGGCCCTGGCGCGGGGTCCGCGGCAGGCGGCGTTCGCGGAGCGGCTGCTGGCCGACCCGTCGGCGGTGCGGGCCGCAGTACGGGAGCTGCTGGAAGCGTGCGCGGAGGCGTTCTTCCTCGACGCGTGGCGGCAGGTCGAGCACCAGCTCGCCGCCGACGCGCGGCACAAGGCCGACCTGTTCGCGCGGCACGGCATCGAGGCGGCCCTCACCGCGGTGTCGCCGGCGGTCACCCTCGACACCGGGCCCGGCGGCACCAGGATCCGGATCGACAAGCTGCAGGACAGCTCGACGAGCGCCACCGGCGACGGCGTCACGTTCATCCCGTCGGTGTACGGCCGGCCGCACCTGCTCACCGTGCACGCGCCGGGATGGCGGCCGGTGGTCCAATACCCGGCGGCCTCCCAGGGGCGGCCGCTGTCGATGGACCTCGTGCGGCGCCGGCTGGACGCGCTCGCGCACCCGGTGCGGCAGCGGCTGTGCCGGACCCTGGCGCGCGGGCCGCACACCACCGGCGAGCTGGCCGAGGCCTGGCACCTGACGCCGCCCGAGGTGTCCCGGCACCTGGCCGTGCTGAAGAAGGCGGGGCTGCTGCAGACCACGCGCCGCGGCCGGTACGTGCGGCACACCCTCGACCTCACCGCCACCGCGGCGCTCGGGGCCGACCTGCTCGCGGCGCTGCTGCGATGAGCCGGTCCTGGGAGCCCTTGACAGTCGGGCAGAGGAGGCCATCAATTAACAGGAAACTTTACAATGAGTTTCCCTGTTGGAGGACGCCGTGCAACGTCCCGCCCTGCTCGCCGCCGCACTCGCCCTCGCGACCGTCACCGTGGGGGCCGTCTGGACCATCGCGGCGCCACCCGCGGACGCCGCCGTGGTGAGCCTCCAGGACGTGGTGCCCGCGCCCGCGTCCGTCCAGCCCGCCAGCGGCGTCACGTTCACGCTCGGCTCGGGGACCGGCATCCAGACCGAATCGCTCGACGCCGGCAACGCCCTCGCCGCCCTGCTGCGCCCCTCGACCGGCTACGCGCTGCCGGTCACCACGGGCAGCGGCACGCCGTCGAGCGGCATCGCGCTGCTGCTGTCCGGCGCGGACGCCAGCGTCGGCACGGAGGGCTACCAGCTCGACGTGACCGCGTCGCTGCTCACCATCCGCGCGCAGACGCCGGCCGGCCTGTACCACGGCGTCCAGACCCTCCGTCAGCTGCTGCCGCCCACCGTCGAGGCACGGACCGTGCAGAGCGGGCCGTGGACCGTCGCCGGCGGACGGATCATCGACCGGCCGCGCTACGCCTACCGCGGCGCGATGCTCGACGTGTCCCGGCACTTCTTCGGCGTCGACACCGTCAAGCGGTACATCGACGAGATCGCCCAGTACAAGCTGAACGTGCTGCACCTGCACCTCAGCGACGACCAGGGCTGGCGCATCGTCGTGGACGCGTGGCCGCGCCTGGCGACCGTCGGCGGCAGCACCCAGGTCGGCGGCGGCGCCGGCGGCTACTACACCAAGGCCCAGTACACCGACCTCGTCGCCTACGCCGCCGCCCGGCACATCACGATCGTGCCCGAGATCGACATGCCGGGGCACACCAACGCGGCGCTCGCCTCCTACGCGGAGCTCAACTGCAACGGCGTCGCGCCCGCGCTCTACACCGGCACCGAGGTCGGCTTCAGCTCCTTCTGCGTCTCGAAGGAGGTCACCTACACCTTCGTGCAGCAGGTCCTGAACGAGCTCGCCGCCCTGACCCCCGGCCCGTACCTGCACCTCGGCGGCGACGAGGCGCACAGCACCAGCGAAGCTGACTACCGCACGTTCATGAACCGCGTCCAGCCCTTCGCCGGCGCGCTCAACAAGACCGTCGTCGGCTGGCACCAGATCGGCCAGGCGGACCACACCGCCGGCCGCGTCGCGCAGTTCTGGGGCACCGGCACCTCCGACGCCGACCTCAGCTCCGCCGTCAGCAAGGGCGACAAGATCCTGCTCTCCCCGGCGAACAAGACCTACCTCGACATGAAGTACACCAACGCGACGCCGCTCGGCCTGACCTGGGCCGGCCTGATCGAGGTGCAGACCGCCTACAACTGGGACCCCGGCACCTACCTCCCCGGCGTCCCGGCCGCCTCGATCCTCGGCGTCGAGGCTCCACTGTGGAGCGAGACGCTGCGCACCCTCGCCGACATCGAGTTCATGGCGTTCCCGCGCATGCCCGCCCTGGCGGAGCTCGCGTGGTCGCCGCAGTCCGCGCGCAACTGGGACACGTTCAAGGTGCGCCTCGGCGCGCAGGGCCCGCGCTGGACCGTGCAGGGGATCAACTACTACCGGTCGCCGCAGGTGCCGTGGTCCACGCTGCCGTCCGCCTCGCCCACCGTCTCCCCGTCCGCGTCCCGCTCGCCGTCAGCCTCTCCGTCAGCCTCTCCGTCGGCGTCCCCGTCCGCGTCGCGCTCGCCGTCGCCGTCGGCCTCCGTGTCGTCGCCGCCCGCCGGTGTACTGGCCAACGGCGGCTTCGAGACCGGATCCCTCGCGCCGTGGACGGGCAGCCGCTGCTCCGTGGTCACCAGCCCCGTCCGCTCCGGCACCCGCGCCCTCGCCGGCGCCGTCACCGCGGGCGACACGGCACAGTGCCAGCAGACCGTCACGGTCCAGCCGAACCGCACCTACCGGCTCACCGGCTACGTCCAGGGCAGCTACGTGTACATCGGCGCAACCGGCACCGGCGTGAACGTCAGCACCTGGACCCCCGGCACCGGCAACACCTACGCCCCGCTGTCCGTCACCTTCACCACCGGCGCCACCACCACCTCCGTGACGGTCTTCGTGCACGGCTGGTACGGCCAGCCCTCCTACTACGCGGACGACTTCAGCCTCACCCTCGTGTAGCCCGCCGCCCGCTGGGTACACGTCGCCACATGCCCACCGACGACATCGTGCAGGGCGTCTCCCCAGGCGCCCTGACCGAGGAGGCGCTGCTCCGCGAGCTGGCCAGCCTGCACGGCACCCGCCACGACGCCCTCCGCCACGGCCCCGACAGCGCCCTGGCCAACCACACCCGCCGCACCACCGAACTCGAAGGCGAGTACCTCCGCCGCCACCCTTCCCGCGAAATCAACCCCGCCCGCATCCGCTGACACACCCCACCCGCCCCCCAAAGATGCGACGGACGGGGTGGATCAGGTAGAGTGCACAAACGTCACGGGCGATTGGCGCAGCGGGAGCGCGCTTCGTTCACACCGAAGAGGTCACTGGTTCGATCCCAGTATCGCCCACCGCGACTGCGCAGGTAGAGGACCGGTATATCCCATCGGGAGCCGGTCCTTTTGCTTGTCATTGACCCTCCTGGGAGAATCTTAGGAGACGATCTTGGTCATTCTCCTGGAGCAACCGGTCCAGCACGCGGACCGGTGAACGCGGGTGCATCCCCCGGCGGGCGTCGAGGGCTTCCTCCCCACCGGGCGGTCAGACCCTCCAGCAGGCGGGCGATCATCTCCGTCGTGACGTGCGAGTAGCGCCCTCCGATCGACCCGTCGAGGTGCCTGAGCTGAGTACCGACCGCGAGGGACGGGGCGCCTTCGCCGGGAACCGGCCGGTCGACGCGGGCTGGAAGACCCATGTGGCGAACCCGCTGCGCCGGTGGTGCGCCGCCGTCGTCGCTGGTTCCAACGCCCGGGTGTAGCCCAACTCCGCGATCGCGGCGGCGATCCGCTTCTTCTCGGTGGAGGAGTTCGCGTCCGATTCCCACCCGGCAGGCGGCAGGAAGTTGCGGCTGCGCAGCCCGGCGATGACGGTGGTCGCCAGGTCGAGGCTGATCGTCCCGAGACCGCCACACGCGAACACCAGCCTTCGACGGTGGTGGACCGTTCCCGGGCGGCCCGATCCGCCGCTCGATCTCGGTGAAGATGCAGGCGTCGTCCCAGTAATTGCCGAAGAACTTCTCGCCGGTCAGCACCTCGCACAGGATGTACATGCCGACGCCCGCGTGACCGCCGCCGAACTCGCAGAGCGCCGACAGCCACAGCAGCACGGCGCGGGGGTCGCTGAACCCGTACGGCCCGCGGGTCACCCTCCACCCGGAAGAACTTCGGCGGGTCCGGGTCGACGAACTGCACGATCTGCTGCCTGCCCTGACTCAGCGCGATGCCGATCTGGCGGCTCGCCGGGTCCGCAAGGTCGGTCTGTAGCCGCTCCTGCGCGCACTGCTGCAACCACGCGATGACCCAGCACACCTGCCCGAGCGCCACGGCGGCGGCCACCTCGTCCCGCTCCGCCGTTTCCCAGTTCGGGAAGGTCAGCTCGCTGAGCCGCCAGTTCGTCTGCAGCACCCCGCGGGTAGCGGGTCAGGTGTGCGTCCCGGTGACCGCCGACGTCATCCGCAGCAGCTCGATCATCGCGAGGGTGATCTGGTCGCGGACCCGGCCGACCGACAGGTCCCACTGGCGGGTGAAGCCGGGCCGGCGGTCGAGCGACTCCCACACCGGCAGCACCTCGCCGTCCAGGCGGGCCGCCGGCATCCACAGCGGCACCAGGTATTCCACCGCCGGCTGGAGGCGCCGGACGCGCTGGGTGCTGGCCGTCGAGCGGGTCAGCGCCGACTCGGCGATCGACAGCAGCGTGGTGAGCAGCCAGTCGTGCAGGGCGAGGTCCTCGCACAGCTCGACCACCGACGGGGAGCAGTCGCCGCTGCCGGCGAGGGTGAGCGTGCGCAGCGTCTCGGACTGCACGGTGAACTCCACCTTGAGCCCCTCGTGCCCCGCGGTCGGCTCGAAGACCCACCGCAGGTGGGTGCGGCGGGCCCGGAAGGGCGAGCGGTGGTCCAGCTGCGCCGAGCCCTGGACGGCGTCCATCGTGTGCCCGGCGATGCCCGCCATGTCGAGCCGGTCGGCGCTGCGCTCGTGCCGCAGGTAGCCGTCGCGGACGTCGCCGGCCTTCACCTTGCCGATCGTCTCCAGCCGCGCCGGCCGGGCCAGGTAGTGCGGCCACTGCATCCGCCGGTTCTCCGCGCTGGGGGTCACCGACGTGTGCGCCGACCCCTGCAGCACGTGCCCGCCGGTGACGGCGGCGTGCGAGACGACGGTGCCGACCGCGCGGACCCTCGCCCCGCTGCTGGACGGCAGCGCGCAGTCCACGCCGATCAGGCGGTCCGGCGAGACGGCATAGGCGATCGGCCGCTCCGACTGGATGACCCGCGAACCGGGGGCGGTGTCCAGCAGCCGGACGGTGCTGTCGCGCGCGAGCGGCGTGGAGTTCTGGAGGAGTCCGGTATGCACCTCACCAAAGGTGAGCATCATTCCTCCGATGGTTCACGCCTGCGGGGGTTCGCGACGCCCCGCTGTGCAGCTACTCTAGCGGTTGGCTGTGGCCCGCAGAGCCATGAGTCCCGCGCATCCGGACAGGACATCGTGCGGATATCTCGTTTTTCCCAGCTCTGATCATGGTCGTCTATCTCTTGGGCCTTATTCTCAACGGGTGACCAGTTCAGGGGCGGACGTCGTGGTGGTCGGGGCGGGCGTCACGGGACTGACCACCGCCGTTCTGCTGGCGGAGCGCGGAATGTCCGTCGTCATCGTGAGCCGGGACCATCCCTCACAAACGACGTCATGCGCCGCGGGCGCACTGTGGGGGCCGCATCTGGTGGAGCACGAATGCGTGGAGCGGTGGGGAAAAAGCACATTGAAGACGCTCACCTCGCTCGCCGCCGACCCGACCACGGGCGTGGAGCTGATGGACGGCGTCGAGGCGTGCAGGACGCCGCAGGACCCGAGCCCCTACCTCGCCTGGCTGCCCGGCGTCCGGGCGTGCGGGCCGGACGAGCTGCGCCCCGGGTTCACCATGGGCTGGCGGTACCGCATCCCCGTCGTCGACATGCCCGTCTACCTGACCTACCTCTACGACCGGCTGCACAAGGCGGGCGGGGTGTTCTGGCTGCGGGACGTGCCGGCCCTCGAGGACCTCGGCGACGAGGCCGGCATCGTGGTGAACTGCACCGGGCACGCCGCCGGCCGCCTCACCCGGGACGACGAGCTCAGCGGCGCGCGCGGGGAGGTGGTGATCGTGGACAATCCCGGACTGGACGAGTTCTTCATCGAGGTCGACAGCGAGGACCCCGATCTGACCTATTTCGTGCCGCAGGGCGACCATGTCGTGCTGGGCGGCACCGCATATCCCGGACGGGCCGACACCGAGCCGGATCCGCGGGCGGCGCGGGAGATTCTGCGCCGGTGCGCGACGGTGGAGCCGCGGCTCGCCGGCGCCGTGATCCGCGAGGTGCGGGTCGGCGTCCGGCCTTTCCGCAGGCAGGTACGATTGGAGCATGTCAATCTTGGGCGCTGCCACGTCGTGCACAATTACGGGCACGGTGGCGGAGGCGTGAGTCTTTCGTGGGGTTGCGCCCTGGAAACGGTGGAGTTGGTGACGGCGCTGGAGTCGTCAACACGGTGACCGACGTCTATGTGTCTTCCAGCTTCGTCGACCTGAAGGCGCACCGCCAGGCGGTGCTCACGGTCCTGCGCGGCCTGCACGTCGTGCCGCACGCGATGGAGGACTACGTCGCCGCCGACGAGACCTCCCTCGACTACTGCCTCCGCGACGTCGAGAAGTGCCAGATCTTCGTCGGCATCTACGCCTGGCGGTATGGCGCGGAGGTGCCCTCGCACAACGCGTCGATCACCGAGCTGGAGTACCGCCACGCCGTCACGCTCGGCATCCCGCGACTGATCTTCCTGCTGGAGCCGGCGCACCCCTGGCCGCCGAACGTTATGGACGAGGGCCGCCCCCGCGAGCGGATCATGACGCTGCGGGCCGAGCTGGCCGGGCCGGACGGCCGGCTGTGCAGCATGTTCACCACCCCCGACGACCTCGCCGCGAAGGTCGGCACCGCGGTCACCAACGAGCTGGCCCGGCTGCGGGCCGGCACGGCCGGGGGCGACCCGCCGGACCACGTCGCGCAGTACCGGGCCAGGGTCCGCGACCAGCGGCGCCGGCTCGACCTGAGCGCGCTCGCGCTGCCCGACCACCCCGACGACATCGAGGTCACCGTCGCCGACGTGTTCGTGGAGCAGCTCGTGCGGGAGGAGCCGCCGCCACCGGTGGAGCTGCCGCGCGACTGGCTGCGCCGGATGCAGACCGAAGGGCAGATCAAGCCCGGCGAGCTGCCCGAGCACATCGACGCCAGCGAGGCCGACCACCTCCGCGAGCTCTACCTCGCCAAGCCGTGGCAGCGGCTGTTCGACGTCCTGTCCGACACCGAGCACCGCAAGGTCGTGCTCCTCGGCGACCCCGGGTCCGGCAAGTCGACCGTGACCAACTACCTGATGCTCGTGCTCAGCCGCGCCCGGCGCGACGAGCGGCTGTCCGCGCTCACCGACGTGCTGCCGTTCGTCGTCGAGCTGCGCTCGTACAGCGCGATGCTGGTCAGCGGCGAGTGCGAGAGCTTCGTGGAGTATCTCGCGCACCAGGCCGCCCGCGACGGGCTCGGGCTGCCCGAGGCGGTGCTGCGGCAGTACCTCGCCGACAACGGCCGGGCGCTGTTCATCTTCGACGGGCTCGACGAGATCTTCGACCGCAACCAGCGCACCGCCGTGACCGCCCGGATCGCCGCCTTCGTCGAGGAGTTCCCGTCGGTGCGGGTCCTCGTCACGTCGCGCGTCATCGGCTATGTCCGCAAGGTGCTGACCGACGCGGGCTTCGCCCACTTCACCCTGCAGGACCTCGGCGACGAGCAGATCCAGGATTTCCTCGCCCGCTGGTACCGCCACACGATGTCCGACGACGAGAGCGCCGGCATCCGGCGCCTGCGGCTGCTGGAGACGCTCCGGCTCACCTCGGCGATCCGGGAGCTGGCCGGCAACCCGCTGCTGCTGACCATCCTGGCGATCATCAGCCGGCACAAGGCGCTGCCCCGCGAGCGGTGGAACCTCTACAACCACGCCGCCGGCGTGCTCGTCGACCGGTGGGACGTCAACCGGCAGCTCGGCCAGGGCGACACCGCGGCGGCGCCGGGCACCGCGCCCGGCAACCGGGTGGACGTCAACGCCGACGAGAAGAAGGCGATGCTGCGCCGCCTGGCGTGGGAGATGCAGTTCGACAGCTCCACCGCCGTCAACTACATCCACGGCGACGAGCTGCGGGCCGTCTTCGTGCGGCACCTCGTCGAGCGGTTCGGTCTCGACCGGGCCGACGCCAGCGCCGCCGCCGACCGCATCATCGACCGCCTCCACATGCGCAACTTCATCCTCAGCCGTTACGGCCCCGACCTGTACGGCTTCGCGCACCGCACGTTCCTCGACTTCTTCTGCGCGGCGGAGATCCGCCACCGGTTCAAGACCGGGCTGCTCACGTTCGACGACGTCGCGGACCTGTTCCGCCGGCACTGGCCGGACACGTCCTGGCACGAGGTGCTGCGGCTGGTCGCGAGCGTGCTGCCCGAGGCCGGCGTCGAGCAGATCGTCGACATGCTCGTCACCGACGCCGACCCGCAGTGGCCGCCGCAGGAGTTCCCCAACCCGCCGTGGAACATCGCGCTGGCCGTGCAGTGCCTCGCCGAGCTGCGCAGCCGCGCCGCGGTCGAGCAGGCGGCCGCGGTGCTGCTCGACCGGGTCGTCCTGCTGCTGGAGCACTGCGTGTCGATCAACGACCGCGACACCGCCCAGCTGATCGAGGACGCGATCCTGCCGGCCGTGCGCACCATCGGACCCGACTGGCCCGGCCGCCGGAGCTTCTTCGCCTGGTACCGCCGCCGCGGCTCCCACCTGCTGTGCAGCCCCGTCACCGAATACGCGGCCCGGATCGCGGCGATCCTCGCCGAGCCCGAGGACGACGTCGAGCGGCTCTTCACCGAGGAGCTCGACCCGGTCCGCGACAGCCGCGCGTCGCACGCGGCCGTCGCCGGCCTCGCCGAGCTCGCCCGCCGCTGCCGGCTGCCGGAGCGGGTCAACGCGTCCTACCCCGAGGCCGGACGGGTCCGGGGGATGCTGATCGAGCGGGCCGGCTCCGGACCGTACGGCCAGGTGCGCGTCGCCGCGGTCCAGGCGCTCGGGGAGCACTTCGGCGACGACCCCGCCGCGGTCGCCGCGCTCAACCGGCTGGCCCGCGACGACCGCTCCGGCGGGATCCGCACGACCGCGATCCGTGCGCTGCGCCCCGCCTGCGCCACCGACCCGGCGACCCTGCGGACCGTCATGGTGTGCACCGGCGACGACCACGTCCCGGCCCGGCAGGCGGCCGTGGAGCTGGTCGGCTGGCGCTGCGGCACCAGCGACGACCTGGTCGCGGCGCTGCGGCGGCGGCTGCGGGTCGACACCGACCCGCAGGTCGTCAAGCTGGCCGCGCAGGCGCTCGTCGAGCACCACCACGCGGGCGACCTGGTGCGCGACGACGTCGTGCAGCGGCTGGCGGCCGGCGCCGGGCCCGCGGTCCGGCGGGCCGCGATCGAGGTCCTCGCCGAGTGCGCGAACACGCGCGACATCCTGCTCGGCTACGTCCGCACCGACCCCGACGCCGGGGTCTTCCGCGCCGCCGCCGAAGCGCTCGCCGACGACCTCCTCGCCACGGACCGCGGCGCCGGCGATCCGGAGGCGGCCGCTCAGGTGCGCGACGCGGCCCTGGCTCGGCTGCCCGCCCGCGGCAACCCCGACCCCGCGGTGCGCCTCGCCGCCGCGGAGATCCTCGGCGCCCGGTTCATCGGCGAGGAGGTCGTCGCCGGGGCGCTGCGCGACGAGATGAGCGACGCGGTCCCCGCCGTCCGGATCGCCGCCGCGCACGCCCTCGCCGGGATCGCCTCGACCGACGGCAAGGTCGCCATCGCCATGCAGCGCAAGCTCAACGACCCGGAGGCGGAGGTCCGCCGGATCGCGGTCGGCGTCCTGCTGCACCGCATCGCGCTCGACGCGGACCTGCGCACGAAGCTGACCGAGCGGGCCCGTTTCGACACGGACGCCGGTGTACGGCTGGCGATCGTCACCGCCCTCGGGCGGCGCTGGTCGCTCGGGCCGCAGGCGCGCAGGCTGATCGTCGAGCGGGTCGCCGACGACCACAGCGAGCTGGTCCGCCGGGCGGCGGCGGAGATCCTCGCCGCGCACCTGGACGACCCGGACGCCCGCGACGCGCTCGGCGACCGGATCCGCGCCGACCTCGACGGCGACGTGGTGCGGATCGCGGCCGAGGCGATGGGCGCGTATCAGGGCGCCGGCCCGCGGGTCGCCCGGATCCTCGTGAAGCGCACCGGCGACCGCAACGCCAACGCGAAGCTGCGCCGCACGGCGGTGGAGCTGCTCGGCGACCGGTTCGGCGACCGCGACGACACGCGGGACGCGCTGCTGGAGCGGATCTCCACCGACTCCGACGCCGACGTGATCGAGACCGCCGCCGAGATCCTGCTGCGCCGCACCGGCGGCGGTCCCGCGCTGGAGGCGCAGGTCCGGGACCGGCTGCTGGTCCGGCTCGACGACGCCGCCCCGGTCAACGGCGGCGCCGCGCGGGTCCTCGGACGCCTCCTCGGCGCCGAGCCGGACCTGCCCGCGCGGCTCATCGCGCTGTCCGCGGCCCACCCGGCCGACACCGAGCTGTGCCGCGTGGTCGGCACCGTCCTGGCCGAGCTGCCCGAGACGAGCCCGCAGATCCACGCCTGGTTCGTCGAGCACCTGGACGACCCCGACTGGACCGTCAAGGAGAAGTCGGTCCGTGCGCTCGGTCACCGCTTCGGCGCGCAGCCGGAGACCCGGGCGCTGCTCGACCGGCACGCCCGGCATCACCCCGACGGCGCGTTTCGCGAGGTCATCGGGCAGGTCCTGACCGGGCTGCCGGAGATCTCACCCCACGACCTGCCGCCCATTCCGCTCCGCCGTACGGATGAGCGGCAGTAGCGTTGGCGATGATTGCTTGAGCGCGTGTGACACGCTATACCTGCTAGGTGTCCCCGCGGCTCGCCGTTCGCCATCCGGAGGTCTTCGAACAATGAACGGCGCTGCTGTCCTCGAGTGTGCCCGCAACGGTCAGGCTGACTGGCGGTCCTTCGACGCGGAGGAGTACCGCAACCAGCACTACAAGTTCGTCCGCGACGACGACCGGCAGATCATGGGCATCACCCGTGACTTCTTCTCGCGTGCCGGGGTCAGCGGCGGCCGGGCGCTGGATCTCGGCACCGGCACCAACCTGTATCCGGCGCTCTCGATGATGCCGTTCAGCCGGTCGCTCACCCTGCGGGAGTACTCCCCGGCCAACCTCGCGTGGCTCGCCGAGCACCAGCGCACCGGCCTCGACCGCGGCTGGGACGCCTTCTGGGACGTGTTCCTGGAGTCCCCGGCGTACCGGCGGACCGACCCGCGCGCGAAGTTCGCCGCCGCGAAGATCCAGCCCGGCAGCGTCTTCACCCTGCCGCGCCACCGCTTCGACCTCGGCACGATGTTCTTCGTCGCCTGCTCGATCTCCTCCGACCCGGCCGAGTTCGAGCTCGCGATCCAGCGCTTCGTCGGTGCGCTGCGCCCCGATGCCCCGTTCGTCGCCGCGTTCATGAGGCGCTCCTCCGGCTACGAGGTCGCCGGCCGCCGCTTCCCCGCCGTCCCCGTCGACGAGTCCGACGTCCACGGCTGCCTCTCCCCGCTGACCACCTCCCTGCGCGTCATCCCCGTCGAGTCGGACATGTCCCACGCCGACGGGATGATCGTCGCGACCGGCCGCACCAGGTCCTCCAGGCGTCGCGACTAGGCACCGGCGGTCATCGCCCGGCGCGGCCGCCGGCGGTGACGGGTGTGCCTGCCGGATCGGCGGCCGGGCGGGTGGGGCCGGCGCGGAGGGCGACCAGGAGCGCGGCGGCAAGGTAGGTGCCCGTGGCGATGAGCATCGCGGTGGGGAAGGCGCCGACGGCGCCCAGGACCGCGACGCCCAGGGCGCTGCCCACCTGCCGCATCGTGTTGAGCAGGCCGCTGGCGACGCCCGCGTGACCGTCGGGGGCGGCCTGCAGGGTCAGGGACGTGGCGGCGGTCATGGCGGTGTCGATGCCGAAGCCGACGACGAAGAGCGCGGCGAGCACCGCCGGGAGCGGGCCGGCGGCGCACGCGCCCAGGGCGGCGAACCCGGCGGCGCCGGTGAGGAGGCCGACCAGCATCGTCGCGCGGGGGTCGTAGCGGTGGCTGGACCAGCCGCCGAACGGGGAGCCGACCACGGCGCCGGCCGCCTGCACCGCGAGGGCGACGCCCGTGAGCAGGGGCGACAGGTGGCGGTGCTCCTGCAGGTACAGCGTCACCAGGAAGAACTGGCCGTAGAAGGCGAAGTTCAGGGCGAACCCCGTGACCACGGTGGCGCGCAGGGCGCGGTGGCGCAGCAGGTCGGGCCGCAGCATCGGGGCGGGGCGCCGGCGGCCCCCGGTTGCGGGAGCCTCGGCGAGAGCCTTGCTCGCGCGGTACTGGAGCAGCACGAACAGGCCGAGGACCAGCGCGCCGGCGGCGATCAGCGGCGGGTGGGCGGCGATGCAGCCGGCGACCAGCAGCGCGAGGCCGCAGGTCGACGTGACCACGCCGCGGACGTCGACCCGCGCACCGGCGTGGCGCGGCGGGTCGACCAGGCCACGGCCGATGCAGAGCACGAGCACGGCGAAGGGCACGTTGAGCAGGAACAGCGCGGGCCAGCCGGCGACGGCGAGCAGCGCGCCGCCGAGCAGGGGACCGGCCGCGGCCGCGACGCCGGCGAGGCCGCCCCACAGGCCGATGACGCGGGCCTGCCGGGCCGGCTCGGGGTACGTGGACCGGATGAGCGCGAGCGAGCTGGGCATGAGCACGGCCGCGCCGACACCCTGGACCACCCGGCCGGCGATCAGCCAGGCGCCGCCGGTGGTGCAGGCGCACATGACGGAGCCGAGCGCGAAGATCGTCATGCCGCCGTGGTAGGAGCGGCGCGCCCCGAACCGGTCGGCGAACGACCCACCGGCGAGGACGAGCGCGGCGAAGACGACCGTGTAGGCGTCGACGACCCACTGCAGGGTCGCGGTGCCGCCGCCGATGGAGGGCAGCGCGACGGTCACGATCGTGCTGTCGAGCATGACCAGGAAGAACCCGAGGCAGACCGCGAGCGCCCGCATCAGGCGGTCAGCGCGTCGGCGCAGGCGGAGACGAGGCAGCTGAGGCTGTCCACGACCGGCGCGACGCGGGACAGGTCGTCGCGCAGGACGGTCAGGTCGGTGCAGCCGAGCAGCACCCCGTCGGCGCCCGCGACGTTGCCGGCGGCGAGCGCCTCGTGCACGGCCGCGGCGTCGAACGCCCCGCCGACGCACCGCGTGACGAGCGACACGACGTGCGACTGGTCGGCGGGGCGCAGGATCTCGATGCCGCGCAGCCGGGCCGCCGCGTAGGCCTCGTGGTCGACGCTGGTGCCGGTGGCGAGCAGCACGAGCCGGCGCAGCCCGCGGGCGGCGGCCGCGTCGATGGTCTCGCTGACCATGTCGACGAGCTTCAGGTGCCGCCCGGCGAGCAGCGGGCGCAGCTGGCGGTGGAACGTGTTGCAGGGCATCGCGACGAGGTCGCAGCCGGCCCGCTCGAGCGTGTCGAGGGCCGTGGTGAGCAGCGCGTCGATCTCCGCGGTCTCCGCCGCGGTGAGCGTGCCGTCAAGGACCGCCCCGACCAGCCGCGCCGGCAGCGGCTGGCTGTGGATGAGCAGGTCCGGCCAGGCCCCGGTGCGGGCCTGCACCTCGGCGACGAGCAACCGGTAGAACTCGATCGTGGCGACCGGACCGACGCCACCGATGACACCCAGCACCCACCCCACCCCCGTGGCGGCAACCATACCCGTCGGTCGATGTCCGGTGGGGGCACGGCTGCCGCCGCGGTGGTTCAGCGCAGGGTGATCCCGGGGTACAGCGGGAACCCGGCGAGCAGCTCGGACGCCTGGCCGGACACCTTGGCCGCGACCGACTCGTCGAGGGTGTACTTCGCCTTCGAGTCCGCCGCCGGCCGGGTGCTGCTCAGCACGGTGGCGATGAGCTCGGCGATCGTGTCCATCTCGGCGACGCCGAGGCCGCGCGTGGTGAGCGCCGGGGTGCCGATGCGCACGCCGGAGGTGTACCAGGCGCCGTTGGGGTCCTGCGGGATCGAGTTGCGGTTGGTGACGATGCCGGCGTCCAGCAGCGCCGCCTCCGCCTGGCGGCCGGTGAGGCCGGTCGGCGCGCCGCTCAGCTGCGAGGCGTCGATGAGCACCAGGTGGTTCTCGGTGCCGCCGGTGACGAGGCGGACGCCGCGGCGCTGCAGGCCCTCGGCGAGCGCGGCGGCGTTGTCGACGACGCGCTGCGCGTAGTCGCGGAACGACTGGGTGCGGGCCTCGGCGAGCGCGACGGCCTTGGCGGCCATGACGTGCGGCAGCGGGCCGCCGAGCACCATCGGGCAGCCGCGGTCGACCTGGTCGGCGAGCTCCGCCTGGCAGAGGACCATGCCGCCGCGCGGGCCGCGCAGCGTCTTGTGGGTCGTGGTGGTGACGATGTGGGCGTGCGGCACCGGGTCGAAGTCGCCGGTGAACACCTTGCCGGCGACGAGCCCGGCGAAGTGCGCCATGTCGACCATGAGGGTGGCGCCGACCTCGTCCGCGATCTCGCGGAGCTTCGCGAAGTTCACCTTCCGGGGGTACGCCGAATAGCCACCGACGATGATCATCGGCCGGAACTCGCGGGCGGTCTCCCGCAGCGCGTCGTAGTCCAGCAGGCCCGTCTCCGGGTTGGTGCCGTAGCTGCGCTGGTGGAACATCTTGCCGGAGATGTTGGGCCGGAAGCCGTGGGTCAGGTGCCCGCCGGCGTCCAGGGACATGCCGAGCATCCGCTGGTCGCCGAAGTCGTGCCGCAGCTGCGCCCAGTCACTCTCGGTGAGGTCGTTGACCTGGCGGACGGACTTCTCGCGCAGGAACGGCGCCTCGACCTTCTGCGCCAGGACCGCCCAGAAGGCGACGAGATTCGCGTCGATCCCAGAATGTGGTTGGACATAGGCGTGTGACGCGCCGAACAGTTCCCGGGCGTGCTCCGCGGCGATCGACTCGACGGTGTCGACCTGCTGGCATCCGGCGTAGAAGCGGCGGCCGACAGTGCCTTCGGCGTACTTGTCGCTGAGCCAGTTGCCCATCGCGAGGAGTGTCGCGGGTGAGGCGTAGTTCTCACTGGCGATGAGCTTGAGCGACTCGCGCTGGGCGGTCAGCTCGCCGGCGATGGCGTCCGCGATCCGCGGCTCGACGGCCCGCACCACGTCAAGGGCGGCGTTGACCGCGATCGATTCCGAACTTTGCGCGCTCATGACGGGACTCCTGATCAGGTCGGGATCGTCAGCCACATCGGGACGGTCGATGCGGCCAGGTCCAAGCTCAATCCAAGCTCGACTGCGTGACGGCGAACCACGGTAACAGGCTAGAATCTGGGATCGGGGCGAGAGGCGCTGCAACGGATCATCGACGATCCGCCACGCTCGACCTGGAATCACTGTCTGCAAGGGCGCCTTCCGTCTGACCCACGGAAGGTGGATCCCATGGCGATCGCAGATCTGCGCAAGCTCCTCGACGAGCGGGTGGTCGTGCTCGACGGCGCATGGGGCACCATGCTGCAGGCCGCCGGCCTCACTCCCGCCGACTACCGTGCGGACCTGATCGCCCCGGACCACCCGAAGGACGTCACGGGCGACCCGGACCTGCTGATCCTGACCCGCCCCGACGTGATCCTCGACGTCCACCGGCAATACCTGGCCGCCGGCGCCGACATCACCACCACCAACACCTTCACCGCCACCAGCATCGCCCAGGCCGACTACGGCCTGGAGTCGCTGGTCCGCGAGATGAACGTGCAGGGCGCCCGGCTGGCGCGCCAGGCGGCGGACGAGTTCTCCACGCCGGACCGGCCGCGGTTCGTCGCCGGGTCGGTCGGCCCGCTGAACGTCACGCTGTCGCTGTCGCCGAAGGTCGAGGACCCGTCCTACCGGGCAGTGACGTTCGACACGGTCCGCGCCACGTACGCGGAGCAGATCAGCGCGCTCGCCGAGGGCGGCGTGGACCTGCTGCTCATTGAGACCATCTTCGACACGCTCAACGTGAAGGCGGCCGTCGCCGCGGCCCGCGACGTCGCGCCGCACCTGCCGCTGTGGATCTCGGTCACGATCGTCGACCTGAGCGGCCGGACGCTGTCCGGGCAGACCGTCGAGGCGTTCTGGCGCTCCGTCGAGCACGCCGACCCGCTCATCGTCGGCGTCAACTGCTCGCTCGGCGCGACGGAGATGCGCCCGCACGTCGCCGACCTGGCCCGCTTCGCCGGCACATATGTCGCGGCGCACCCCAACGCGGGCCTGCCCAACGCGTTCGGCGGTTATGACCAGACCCCCGCCGAGACCGGGAGCCTGCTCGCCGGCTTCGTGTCCGACAAGCTGGTCAACGTCGTCGGCGGCTGCTGCGGTACGTCACCCGCCCACATCGGCAAGATCGCCGAGGCGGTCCGGGGGATGGCGCCGCGGCACGTCCCGAAGCTCGCCCCGGCGACCCGGTTCAGCGGCCTGGAGCCGTTCGAGATCGGTCCCGACACCGGCTTCGTCATGATCGGCGAGCGGACCAACGTCACCGGTTCGAAGCGCTTCCGCCGGCTCATCGAGTCCGACGACCACCAGGGCGCGGTCGACGTCGCCCTTGAGCAGGTCCGCGGCGGCGCCAACCTCCTCGACGTCAACATGGACGCCGACCTGCTCGACAGCGAGCAGGCGATGACCACGTTCCTGAACCTCATCGCCACCGAGCCCGAGGTCGCCCGCATCCCGATCATGATCGACAGCTCGCGCTGGAGCGTGCTCGAGGCCGGCCTGAAGTGCGTGCAGGGCAAGGGCGTCGTCAACTCGATCAGCCTCAAGGAGGGCGAGGAGCCGTTCCTGGAGCAGGCGCGGATCATCCGCTCCTACGGCGCCGGCGTGGTCGTCATGGCGTTCGACGAGCTCGGCCAGGCCGACACCACCGAGCGCAAGGTCGAGATCTGCGGCCGGGCGTACGACCTGCTGGTGAACAAGGCCGGCTTCGCGCCCGAGGACATCATCTTCGACCCGAACGTGCTCGCCGTCGCCACCGGCATCGCCGAGCACAACGGCTACGCGAAGGCCTTCATCGACGCCCTGCCGCTGATCAAGCAGCGCTGCCCCGGCGTCCGTACCAGCGGCGGCATCTCGAACCTGTCGTTCTCCTTCCGCGGCAACGACGTCGTGCGCGAGGCGATGCACTCCGCGTTCCTGCTGCACGCCGTCCGGGCCGGCCTCGACATGGGCATCGTCAACGCCGGCCAGCTCGCCGTCTACGCCGACATCCCCGCCGACCTGCTCGAGCTCGTCGAGGACGTCCTGTTCGACCGGCGCGAGGACGCCACCGACCGGCTCGTCACGTTCGCCGGCACGGTCAGCGGCCCCGGCACCTCCCGGGTCGTCGACCTGTCGTGGCGCGAGGCCCCGGTCAACGAGCGGCTGTCGCACGCGCTCGTGCACGGCATCGTCGACTTCATCGAGGAGGACACCGAGGAGGCGCGCCTCGCCGCCAACCGTCCCCTGGAGGTCATCGAGGGCCCGCTGATGGACGGCATGAAGGTCGTCGGCGACCTCTTCGGCAGCGGCAAGATGTTCCTGCCGCAGGTGGTGAAGAGCGCCCGCGTGATGAAGCGCTCCGTCGCCTACCTCGAGCCGTTCATGGAGGCCGAGAAGGAGGCCGCCCGCGCCGCGGCGCTCGCCGAGAGTGCCACCGAGAGTGCCGCCGAGAGTGCCGCTGCCCGTCCTCAGAGCCGCAGCGGCCAGGGCAAGGTCGTCATGGCGACCGTCAAGGGCGACGTCCACGACATCGGCAAGAACATCGTCGGCGTCGTCCTCGGCTGCAACAACTACGAGGTCATCGACCTCGGCGTCATGGTCCCGGCGGCGAAGATCCTGGACACCGCGGTCGCCGAGGGCGCCGACGCGATCGGCCTGTCCGGCCTCATCACGCCGTCGCTGGACGAGATGGTCGCCGTCGCCGCCGAGATGCAGCGCCGCGGCCTGAAGCTGCCCCTGCTCATCGGCGGCGCCACCACGTCGCGCCAGCACACGGCGGTGCGGGTGGCTCCGGCGTACGACGGCAACACCGTCCACGTGCAGGACGCCTCGCGGGTGGTCGGGGTCGTCGCCGGCCTGCTGGACGCGGACCGGGTCGAGCAGCTCACCGCCGACAACCGCGAGGAGCAGGAGCGCCTGCGCCGCCAGCACGCCGAGCGCCGCCACACCGCGCTGCTCACCCTCGCGCAGGCCCGGGCCAACGCCTCGGACGTGTCGTTCGACGCCATCCCCACGCCGGACTTCACGGGTGTACGGGTCGTCGAGCCGCCCCTGCAGGTCCTCCGCGAGATGATCGACTGGCAGTTCTTCTTCCTCGCGTGGGAGCTGAAGGGCAAGTACCCCGCGATCCTCGACCAGCCCGTCGCCGCCGAGCTCTTCGCCGAGGGCAACACCCTGCTCGACGAGATCATCGCCAACGGCACCCTCTCCGCGCGCGGCGCCTACGGCTTCTGGCCCGCCGCTTCCGTGGGCGACGACATCGTCCTGGACAACGGCGTGAAGTTCCCGATGCTGCGCCAGCAGACGGAGAAGCCCGACGGCCGCGAGAACCGCTGCCTCGCCGACTACATCGCCCCTGCTTCCTCCGGTTCCTCCGGCGAAGCGTTCCCCGACCACCTGGGCGGCTTCGCCGTCGCCATCCACGGCGCCGAGGAGCTCGCCGCCCGGTACGAGGCCGACAACGACGACTACCGCGCCATCCTGGTGAAGGCGCTGGCCGACCGCCTCGCCGAGGCCTTCGCCGAGTGGATCCACCTGGAGGCCCGCCGCGCCTGGTTCGAGCCCGACGCCCAGCCCGCCCTGGAGGACCTGCACGCCGAGCGCTTCCGCGGCATCCGCCCCGCCCTCGGCTACCCGGCCAGCCCCGACCACTCCCTCAAGCAGGCCCTGTTCGACCTCCTCGAGGCCGGCAAGCTGGGCCTGGCCCTCACCGAGTCCTTCGCCATGACCCCGGCCGCCGCGGTCAGCGGCCTGATCTTCGCCCACCCCGACTCCCGCTACTTCACCGTGGGCCGGGTCAACCGCGACCAGATCGAGGACTACGCCACCCGCCGCGGCCTCCCCGTCGAGGAAGTCGAGCGCTGGCTCCGCCCCAACCTCGCCTACGACCCCTCCTGACCCACCCGGTGCAGGGCCGCCATTCCCCGGCGGCCCTGCCACCACCTGAGCCGGCCTGCCGGCTGGACCGTGACGGTCCACATCGGGGAGCGGACACCCTGGCATGGCTGCCGGGCGCGGCGTCTCAGTGTGCGACGACCTCGGCGTTGAAGCGCTGGACGAGTGCCCTGGCCTCCTCCTCGCGCCCTGACGGCACCAGGAGGTCCGCCAGCTGGTGCTCCTGCATGACGCCGTCGCCGCTGCTGATGGTCGTCGTGAACACCACCCGCATCGGCCGGCCTGCCACCAGCGTGACCTCGGTCAACGGGCCGGTCGGGGCGAAGGCCGTGTAGCGGCCCGGCCGGCGCAGCACGCCAAGCGCGCTGATCCACAGCTCGCCGGTGCGCCCGCCGCGGGACGGCAGCCCGGTCCCGCCCAACGCTGCGGCCGCGACGACGGCCACGCCGACCACCACGCAGAGCACACCGACCCCGGCGAACGCGGCGGCGGCCGGGTCGTCCCAAACCAGACCGATGAAGGCGATCAGGACGCCGAGGCCGATCATGAGGTGGGCGCCGAGGTTCCCGCGTCGCCGCCGGGCGGCCTCGATCGTGTTGGCGGTACGCCACTGCTGCTCGTCGTAGGTCCAGTGTGCCCAGCAATCGCCACGGGCCAGCCTGGCCATGTCGTCGAGATACCGGCGCGGCCGGAACATGACCGCCATCAGCCAGAGCGCTGCGCCCCCGGCGATGAGGATCGCGGCCGCGATGATGACACCGATCCGGATCCGGAACGAGGCTTCGGTATCGCCGTCCGTGCTGATCAGCAGGAGCCAGCCCACGATTCCGGCGAGCGGGAGCACACCGAAGACCATCAGGACCAGGTTGCGCAGGTGCTCGACCGCCAAGATCTGTTTCATGCCCGGCAGGGTATGAATGCCCGCTGTCACGTGCCGCCGTCCGACCGATTCCCGACAGTCGTCCTCACGGATGCGTGCCGGGGCTTCCAGTTCGAATCGGGCATGCGACAGGTAGTTGTCGACACCAGCAATTCGCCGGCCGAGCACGACCGCACCGCTCGCCGGTCCAGGCGGATTACGTGAGCCCGGACAGCCACGCGATCAGCATGACCCCCAGGGTGCCGAGCACGAACCAGACGAGCGCCGTCCACAGCGCCG
Source organism: Dactylosporangium maewongense (assembly GCF_039531485.1). Lineage (NCBI taxonomy): Bacteria > Bacillati > Actinomycetota > Actinomycetes > Micromonosporales > Micromonosporaceae > Dactylosporangium > Dactylosporangium maewongense. The sequence continues at coordinate 187,389 of NZ_BAAAQD010000007.1, forward strand.
AGCCAAGGCTCGGGGGTCGTCGCGCATGTCTGGCCATCGCGTCATCATCCCCCATCGGCCACGCGACAGACGGCCCCTGCTCAACGGGGAACCGGGGCGAAGCGCTGAACAGCTACAGCAGACCGCTGCTCGCGATCGTGTTCGCCCGCTGTCGTCTGACGCGCAGTTCGATGACCCCGATCACGGCCAGACAACTGATCCACGCAACGCAAACAGAGCCGAGGTGGAGGAGCCAGGTTGGCTGCGACTCCAGGGGCCAGGCCAGATCAACGACGCCCCAGACAACGCCGGCGGCGGCGACCAGCCCAGCCAACCGGACCAGCCTGACCCGGAACCGCATCACCGGGCCGGGGGTCTCACTGACGGTCCAGAACGCACCGACCCACGCCCCCGCGGCGGCTGCGTTCGCGGCCGGAGGCCACACCGCATCGAGGAGCAGCGACACGGAGGCGGCGGCAACGACAACCCATGTCATTCGCATCACGGCCGATTTCCATGCGAACTGCTGAGCCATCCCCATGCCGACACGATATTCGCCGTCCACCGTTCCCACCTTCCGCCAAGCGGGCGGTGGGTCACCGGGAGTTCGGGTGCTGCATGTCCGGCGGACGTGTGGGGGTGACCGGTTCCTCGACGGGCGGGTGCAGCGTCCGGGCATGAAGATCCGGGGTCTGGTCATGCTCGCCGTCGTGGCCGGTGCGGTTGCCTGGCCGGGGGGAGCGCGGGCCGAGGTGGGTGTGCCGGTGTTCGGGGCCGGGTCGAACTGGGCCCAGCCGGCGGTCAGGACGTGGATCCTGCAGGCGGCGCCACGCGCCAGTTACGCCGACGTGGGCAGCACCACCGGGCGGCAGCAGTTCGCCGCCGGGGCCGTCGACTTCGCGGTGTCGGAGACGCCGTACGGGTTCGACGGGGTGGACCAGCCGCCGGCGCGGCCGTTCGCGTACGTGCCGGTGGCGGGCGGCGGGCTCGCGTTCGTGTACAACCTGACCGTCGACGGCCGGCGGGTCACGGACCTGCGGCTGTCCAGCGGGACGATCACCGGGATCTTCACCGGTGACATCACGCGGTGGGACGACCCGCGGGTCACGGCCGAGAACCCCGCGATCAGGCTGCCGGCGCGGGCGATCAGGCCCGTGGTGCGCGAGGACAGGGCGGGCACCACGGCCGCGTTCACGGGGTGGATGAGCGAGCGGCACCCGGACCGGTGGGACGCCTACTGCCAGGCGCACGGGCGGCCGTCGCCCTGCGGGGCCACGTTGACGTTCCCGGTCGGCGGGCAGGTGGCCCGGGTCGGGTCGACCGGCGTCGCCGGGACGGTGGTGCAGCCGGGCGGCGACGGCATGATCGGCTATGTGGAGCACTCGTACGCGCGGGCGAACAGGCTGTCCGTCGCGAAGGTGCGCAACCAGGCCGGGTACTACATCGCGCCGACCGCGAGTGCTGTCGGGGTGGCGCTGTCCGGGGCCGGGCAGGACCGGCGGGCGTACCCGGTGTCGTCCTACGCGTCGCTGATCGTGCCGACGACGACCGAGGCCGGCTTCACCGTGGAGCGCGGCCTCACGTTGAGCGAGTTCGGTCGGTACGCGCTGTGCCGCGGGCAGCGCGACGTCGAGTTCCTCGGCTTCGCGCCGCTGCCGGTGAACCTGGTGCGGCCGGGGCTTGAGCAGCTGCAGCGGATCCCCGGGGCGATCACCCGCGCCGACCCGCTCGCGGGCTGCGCGAACCCGACGTTCGCCGCCGACGGCACCGACACGTTGCCGGCGACGGCCCCGCAGCCGCCGGAGTGCGACAACCAGGCCAGCGGCACGCAGTGCGTGACCGCGAGCCCGGCCGCGCCGCACGCGCAGACGGTCGACGCCGACGTCGCGACCGGCGTGTTCTCCCTCGCGGTCGAGGACGATGTCGCGGTGCTCACCGGCGGCAGCGTCGGCGGCGAGGCGATCGGCGGGCTGCCGGCCGTCACGGTCACGGACCTGCGCGGCACCAACCCGGGCTGGAACGTGACCGCGCAGGTCGAGGATTTCGTGCACAGCGCCCGGCCGGACGCGACCATCCCCGGCGCACAGCTGGGGTGGGACCCCGCCGCGGAAGACGGAGGCGGCTCCGGTCACGCCGCGGCAGGCGTACGGGTGGTGCCCGGCTCCGGCGGGCTGGCCGGCGGGGCCACCCTGTGCGCGGCGCCGGCGGGCGGCAGCGCGGGCACGTTCCACTGCTTCGCCACCCTGATCCTCGCCGTCCCCGACAGCACGCTGCCGGGGACCTACGCCGCGACGCTGACCCTGACGCTCGCCTGAACTACGCCGCCGTGAGGACCTCCTCGACGAGGTCGCGGGGGATGCCGTGGGTGTCGTGCAGGTAGTGGAAGTCGTCGTCGGTGAGGGGGCCGCGGAGCAGGAGCCGCTGGACGAGGGGGCGGCCGCGACGCAGGAGCGCCTGGAAGCGGCGTTCCTCGTACACCAGGACGTCGCGAACATAGAGGGGGTCGACCCGCAGGGAGAACCGCTCCACCGTGTCGCCGAGGGGCTCGACGGGCAGGTCGCCGAGGGTGCGGGAAGGGTCGTCGCGCCAGAGCTCGGTGAGGGTGCGGCGGACGAGGCGGCGCAGGACGTAGCCGCGGCCGGTGTTGGACGGGTGGACGCCGTCGCCGACGACCACGACGCAGGAGCGGAGGTGGTCGCACAGCAGCCTGGACGACGTCCACCGCCGCCAGGGCTCGAAGACGTCGATGTCGAAGACCGACCGCTTCCCCTGCAGGACCATGGACATGCGCTCCAGGCCCATGCCGGTGTCGACGCCGGGTTGCTCGAGCGGGCTCAGGCTGCCGTCGGGGTGGCGGCGGTGGCGCATCATGACGTGGTTCCACACCTCGACCCAGTTGTCGTCGGTGGATGGTGTACCGGTGGGCGGGCCGTCGCCGGTCCACACGAAGATCTCGGAGTCGGGGCCGCACGGGCCGGTCGGACCGTTGGACCACCAGTTCTCGTCGCCGAGTTGTTCCGCCGGTACGCCCAGCTGGCGCCACGTGTCCAGCGAGCGCGGGTCTTCTTCGTACACCGTGACGTGCAGCCGCTCGACCGGCAGCTGGAACCCGTCGCGGAGCAGCTCGAAACCCCAGCGCAGGCTCTGGTCGCCGCCGTAGTCGCCCAGCGACCAGGACCCCAGCATCTGGAACACCGTGAGATGCGTGTCGTCGCCGACCTCGTCGAGGTCCGTGGTGCGCAGGCATCGCTGCACCCCGGTGAGGCGGCGGCCGAGCGGATGCGGTTTCCCCTCGATGTACGGCGTGAGCGGGTGCATGCCCGCGCTCGTGAACAGGACCGGGTCGTCCTGCGGCGGGATGAGCGTCGCGTCGCCGAGGAGCTCGTGGCCGCGCTCGCGGTAGAAGTCGAGGAACGTGCTGACGATCTGGCGGGTGTCCATGGGTGGGCCCTTCGGGGAATGGACCGGAGGACGGGACCCGGCAGCGCATACAGAAACAGCCGGCGAACCGTTTCCGGTCGCCGGCTGAACTGGAGGAAAGATCAGGCAGCAGCGTCCGGCGAGCGGTGAGCTCGCGCGGCCGCGGCAACGAAACGCCTGATACGCATGCGGAGAGTGTACCTCAGCGGCCGTCCCTCAGATCGCTCCTCAGATGGCTCCTCGGATCGCTCCTCGGAGTCGTTCCTCAGGTCGTTCCTCAGGTCGCTCCTCAGAAGCGGGACGAGTACTCGACGGTGAAGCCGCTGTTGACGGCGGCGCCGGCGTTGTTGAAGCAGCTGACGCGGATGCCGAGCGCGCCGGCGCCGGGGGTCCACGGCGAGTGCAGGCCGCAGAAGTCCGGCGTGGTGCCGAACGCGGTGACCTGGACGTTGCCGGGCGGGGCGGCGATCGAGGCGAACGTGACGGTCCAGATCGGGGGACCGCCGGCCAGGGTGCCACCGCCGCCGGCGGAGTTGAAGTTCGTCAGGGGAGGGCCCAGCGGCGGGGTGTTCCAGAGGTAGCCGAACCGGTAGGGCGGGGAGGCGCCGCCGTACAGGGCGCGCTGGTAGGTCCATGTGAGCGTGAAGCGGGTGTTGGTCGGCACGCCGGCGGAGCTGAAGCAGTAGACGCGGAAGAACTGGCCGTTGGCGGAGGACTGCCAGCTGGCGACCTTGCACCTGGCGCCGGCGGCCGGGTTGACGGCGGTGGCCTGGACGTTGCCGGCCTGCGGGCCGGCTGTGCCGAGGCCGGTCAGCGCGACCGAGTAGAGGCCGGGGCCGGCGTTGGTGACGGTGTTGGCGGCACCGGTCGAGTTGTACTGGGTGATGATCCCGCCGGCGCTGTTCGCGTCCACATAGCCGAAGCGGGAGGCGGCGAAGACGCCGGAGCTGCGGGCGAACTGCACGGAGAAGCCGGGCTGCGAGTCGAGAATCCCGCCGGGGCGGTAGCAGCTGACCATGACGAGCTCGTCCGGGCCGGAGGGGCCCCACGCCTCGGCCTGGCACCAGCGGCCAGGGGGAGTGGCGAACCCGTCGTGCACGGCGGTCACGTGCACGACGCCGCCGGCGGTGGCGATGCCGGGGAACTTGACCAGCCACCGGCCGACCCCGCTGGGGCTGACGGTGGTCGCGGCCGGCCACTGCTGCGACACCACGCCGCCCGACCACAGCGCGAACCCGAACGCGTCGGGCAGCAGCGCGGCGGCCGGCCTGGCGGCGCCGAGGGCACCGGTGAGCGCGGCGGCGAGCATGACGGTGACGGCGCCCGTCAGTCGTCTGAACCTCATACGTTGCCTCCATCCTGGGAAGGGGGAGGGCAGCGTATCGACCAGCGTGGATTAATAACGGTCGGATCGAGGACTCGCGGCGCGACGCCGCACAAAGAGTCGTATGGGGTGATTGCCGGTGTCAGCGGACCTTCTGCTGCGGGCGCTCCCGGTGCTTCGCCGCCAGGCGGGTCAGGTAGATCAGGGCCGCGCCCAGCACGCCGACGTCGTCGAGGTAGATCGGGTCGGGCAGCAGGTCGACCGGGGAGATGGTGTAGATGATCGCGCCCCAGAACGCGAACTTGCCGCCCGCGCCCATCGCCTGCAGGTATTTCCCGGTCTTCCAGACGCGGGTGGCGAGGACGATCGCGGTGACCAGCATGGCGACCAGCAGCAGCCCGCCGATCACGATGAGGCCGTAGAACACGATGTCGTCCATGGGCGTGAGTCTACGGGTGATACTCGCACCATGCCCGACACGCCGCCCGTCACGCCGCCTCAGATCACCGGGGCCGACCCCGCGTCGTTCGCCGCCGCCGTCCTGCGGGACCGCCACCCGGCCATCGTGGCCAGGGTCCTCGCGGACTTCCCCTTCGCCGCGCCGGTCCGGGACGCGCTTGCAAGGTTCTTGCAGGACCCCACGGTGACCCCGCTGCCGCGCGACGCCCACGACTGCAAGGACTGGGACCGGTGGGGCGAGCCGTACTTCGGGCGGTCGATGTTCGAGGTGCCGTTCCTGTGGGCGGAGAACTACTTCTACCGGCGGCTGCTGCACGCGACCGGCTACCACGAGCCCGGGCCGTGGCAGGGGATCGACCCGTTCGGGCCGCAGAAGGCCGCCGACCTGCCGGGTCCGGCGGAGCTCGCGGCGCTCGACGCCTTGCAAGCCCTGCCGGAGGACGACCAGGCCGCGGCGCTGGTGGCGGCGGCGCTGTGGGGCAACCGGGCCGATCTGGGGTTCCAGCTCGCGCACGGACTCGCCGACATGCAGGCCGAGCTCGTGGCGGACGACACCGAGCGGCTCTGGAAGTGGCTTGCAAGTGGCGGCGGCACCGTCTGCGTGGTCGCCGACAACGCGGGCCGGGAGCTGCTGCCGGACCTGGTGCTCATCGACTTCCTGCTGCGCACCGGCCGGGCCGCCCGCGTCGAGCTGCACGTCAAGCCCGCGCCGTACTTCGTCTCCGACGCGCTCACCGCGGACGTCCTGGCGGAGCTGCGGCGCTTCGGCGACGGCAGCGAGATCGGGGGGCGGCTGTGGGAGGCGCTGCGGGCCGGGAGCCTGGAGCTCGTCACCGACCCGTTCTACTGTGCGCCGCTGGAGTTTCCGGAGATGCCCGCCGGCCTCGCCGCCCGCTTCGGGGCGGCGACGCTGACCATCCTCAAGGGGGATCTGAACTACCGGCGCCTGGTGGGCGATCGCGACTGGGCGCCGGAGACGTCGTTCTCGGGTCTTACCGCATACTTTCCCGGGCCGGTCGCGGCCCTGCGAACGGTGAAGTCGGACGTGGTCGCCGGGTTGGCCGCGGGCGTCGCGGCGAAGCTACCCGCGTCATGGCGCACCAGCGGCAGTTTTGCCATGGTCCAAGTGCGGGGTTGACACCGTGGCGGTGGTCGTGAAGGTCGGGCCGGCCCAGATGCTGCGGTTCGTCGTCATGTTGAGCACTCTGCCGGGCGCCACTTGGCGGCCACTTGCGGTCGGCTTGCGAAGCCCCTCAAGGGTGGTTGCGGTCACGCGTCGATGGCGCTTGTAGCCCGGATATTTCCGATATGTCGGTCGCTGCAAGCCTTAAGACAGACTTGAAGACCCCTTCATTGACGCTCATGCACGGGCGGCGAAGCATTGCCATCGGCGAGGCGGTCGCACCTGTGGAGGAGTCATGGGTCATCGCATCGGCAAGCTCGTCCCGTTCTCCGTGCAAGTCGTGGCGCTGGCGGTGGTGGCGGCCGGGGGCACGGCCGTCGCGCTCGCCGCCGACGTCGCACCCGGGTTCTCCGGCCGGCACCGGCCGCCGGGGCGTGGTGGGGGCGTCGACCTGGAGGTGCAGAGTCTCGACGGATCCGGCAACAACCGTGCACACCCCCGGTGGGGCAGCGCCGGGCAGCCGTACAGCAGGGTCGCGCCGGCGCGCTACGCCGACGGCCGGTCCGCGATGGTGCAGGGCCCTGACGTGCGCTGGGTCAGCAACCGCGTCTTCAACGACACGAACCAGAACATCTTCTCCGACCGCCGGGTGAGCCAGTGGGGCTTCGTCTGGGGCCAGTTCGTCGACCACACCATCGGCCTGCGGGAGGAGGGCACCGCGGAGAAGGCCGACATCGCGTTCAGCGCCGCCGACCCGCTCGAGTCGTTCACCAACACGCTCGGTGGCATCCCGTTCACCCGTTCCAGGCCCGCTCCCAGGCCCGCCCCCGGCGGCGGGCCGCGGCAGCAGACGAACCTGGTCAGCTCCTACGTCGACGCCTGGGCGGTGTACGGCGGCACCCGCGAACGCCTCGAATGGCTGAGGGAGGGCCCGGTCGACGGCGACCTGACGAACAACGGCCCGCACCTGCTGCTGCAGGACGGCTACCTGCCGCGCCGCGACAGCCGCGGCGACCCCGGCACCGCGCCGGCGATGGCGGTCGACGGGATGCTGCTGGGCCGCCCCGGCCGGGCGGTCGTCGCCGGCGACCAGCGGGCCAACGAGAACATCGGGCTCACCGCCGTCCAGACGCTCTTCGCCCGCGAGCACAACCGGGTCGTCGACCTGCTGCCCGCGACGCTCAGCGCCGAGCAGCGCTTCCAGATCGCCCGCCGGGTCGTCATCGCGGAGCAGCAGTTCATCACCTACGAGCAGTTCCTGCCCGCGCTCGGCGTCACCCTGCCGAGGTACCGCGGCTACCGGCCCGACGTGGACGCGTCGCTGTCCAACGAGTTCGCCACCGTCGGGTACCGCGCCCACAGCATGATCCACGGCGAGCTGGAGGTCTCGTCGGCCGCGGACCGCTACAGCACCGCCGTGCTGGACCAGCTGCGCCGCGGCGGCGTACAGGTCGAGGCCGACGGCGCCGACGTCGAGCTGGCCGTCCCGCTCAACGTCGCCTACTTCAACCCCGACCTCGTCCCGGCGCTGCAGCTCGGGCCGCTGCTGCGGGGCATCGGCGCCGAGGCCGAGTACCGCAACGACGAGCAGATCGACAACCAGCTGCGCAGCGTCCTGTTCCAGGTCCCGGTAGCCGGCAACCCGCAGTGCCTGGACGGCCCGGCCCTCCCGCAGTGCTTCCGCGGCGTCGTCGACCTCGGCGCGATCGACGTGCAGCGCGGCCGCGACCACGGCATCCCCGGATACAACCAGCTGCGCCGCGCGTACGGGCTGCCGGCCCGCCGCACGTTCCGGGCGATCACCGGCGAGGCGACCGAGGAGTGGCCGCGCGACCCGCGGCTGACCGCCGGCAAGGAGGTCGACGACCCCTCGGCGCTGGACTTCGTCGCCCTGTTCGACGCCGCCGGCAAGCGGGTCGACCCCGCGTCGGAGGAGGCGTCGACCTCCGTCACCCGCGGCGTGCGACGCACCGCCCTCGCCGCCCGGCTCAAGGCGGTGTACGGCTCCGTCGACCGCGTCGACGCGTTCGTCGGCATGGTGGCCGAGCCGCACGTGCGCGGCACCGAGTTCGGCGAGCTGCAGCTGGCGATCTGGAGCCGCCAGTTCCAGGCGCTGCGCGACGGCGACCGCTTCTTCTACCGCACCGACCCCGGACTGGAGATGATCAGGCGGGTGTACGGGGTGGACTTTCGCCGCTCCCTGGGTGACATCATCGCCCTGAACACCGACATCGCGCGATCAGACCTGGCGCCGGATGTGCTCCTGGTCTGACGCTTTCCTGGTTTTGTTCCGTGGGCCTGGGTAGGACCTCGCAATGCAACCTGAAGCCGACGAGTCGGTGCCGGAGCTGGCGCCTCAGCCTGACGACGAGCCGCCGGCGCCCGCGCCACCCTCCACCTCGACCGGGCAGACCTCCTCCCCGTCCGGGCCGACCAGCGGTGCGGCCGGGCAGATCAGCGGTGCCGCCGGACAGACCAGCGGTTCCGCCGCCTCGGCCGGCGGGCAGACCAACGGCGTGCCGTTCCGCGCGAACACCGGCGGGACACCCGCCGGGGCCCTGGCGACCCTCTGGAACGACAGCGACCGGCACCGTATCCGCGGCAAGTGGCAGGAGCTGCAGGCCAAGTTCCTCGACGACCCGCACCTGGTCGCCTCGGAGGCCGAACGGCTCGTCCAGGAGGCGGTCAGCTCCCTGACCACCTCCCTGGACGCCCGGCGCAGCCAGCTGCACCAGCAGCGGGCCGCCCGCGGCCTCGACACCGAGAACCTGCGCGCCTCGCTGCGCGACTACCGCGAGTTCCTCGATCGCATCCTCGGCCTCTAGGGGGTCCACATGAACTCGACGACGATCACGATCGGCCTGGTCGTGCTGGCCCTGGCGGTCGGCGGCTGGATCCTGCTGCGCGGCGGCAAGGAGGAGGAAGAGGAGGAGACGGCGGCCTCGTCGGCCCCGCCCACCCCCCGCCCGCCCGTGGCCGCGACACCCGGAGCCGCGATGCCCGGCACCGGCATGCCTGCCGCCGCGATGCCCGGCGCCGCGATGCCTGGCGCCGCGATGCCCGGCGCGGCGGTGCCCGGCACCGGCATGCCCGGCGCCATGCCCGGCGCCATGCCCGGCATGCCCTCCGCGAACGGCAACATGCCCGTCAACGGCGCGCAGATGCCCGCGTACGGGGCCGCCTACGGCGCCGCGGCCGGCGTCCCCGCGATGCCGTCGCCGATGTCCTCCGTGCCGGCGCCCGGCTCCTACTACTCGTCCACGTCCTCCCTGACGTCGGAGGGTCACGCGTACGAGGTCCGGGCCCGCTGGCAGGAGCTGCAGCTGCGGTTCGTCGACGACCCGCAGACCGCGGCGGGCGAGGCGGAGCGCCTCGTCGACGACGCCCTCGCCGGGGTGACCGCGTCGCTGAACGCCCGCAAGGACCAGCTCAGCACCTGGCGCGCCAGCGGCCGGGACGACACCGAGCAGCTGCGCGCGGCGGTCCACGGTTACCGCGACTTCCTGACGCACCTCGTCGGTCCATAGTTACTGGTTTCGTTTGATACGCACTGTCTGGCGGGCATACCTCCTGTGAAGGAGGACCGCCATGACAACCACCCAAGTTCTCATCACGATCGTCGTGCTCCTGGTGATCGCGGCGATCGGTTACGGCATCTGGTTCGTCACCCGGCGGCGGGCGCTGCAGCACCGGTTCGGCCCCGAGTACGACCGGGCCGTCGCCGAGGGTGACAGCCGCGCCGCCGCCGAACGGGAGCTCCGCGAGCGGGAGCGCCGCCACGCCGAGCTGGAGCTGCGCGAGCTCACCCCGGAGGCGCGCACCCGGTACACCACCGCATGGACCGAGATCCAGGCCCGCTTCCTCGACGACCCCGCCGGCGCCGTCCGCGACGCCGACGCCCTCGTCACCGAACTGGTCGCCGAGCGCGGCTACCCGACCGGCGAGTACGAGGAGCAGGTCGCCCACCTTTCCGTCGAGCACGCGCGCACCCTCGGCCACTACCGCGACGCGCACGAGATCAGCGACCTCAGCGACCGCGGCGAGGCCACCACCGAACAACTGCGCCAGGCCGTCGTCCACTACCGCACCCTGTTCTCGGACCTGCTCGGCGTCGACGCCACCCCCGGCGCCACCCCGTCATCCGCGGCCCCCTCCGGTACTCCTATCTCCGGCGCTGCTACCTCCGGCGCTGCCGCCTCCGACGACGTCCGCGCTGCTCATGCGGTCCGCGCCGATGACGTCCGTGCCGATGACGTCCGTGCCGATGACGTCCGTGCCGATGACGTCCGTGCTGACGGTGTCCGCGCGGCCGATGGCCGTGCCGACGGCCTCCGCGCCGACGATGGCCGTGCTGACGGTGGCCGCGCCAATGCGGTCCACGCTGACGACGCCCGTGCCGACCATGTCCGTGCCGGCGCTGTCCGTGCCGACGATGCGGCTGACGCTTCCGCCGTCCGCGACACCGACGTGCCCGGGCAGCGCGACCCCGAGGACGTTCCCCGCGACACCAGCCGCCGGTCGTAGGCCGGGAAAGGAAACCCCCGATGCAGGATCAACGCGGCAACCTCGACGAGACGCACGTGCCCGGCCCCCGCCACCCCTCCGACGACGACAGCACCGACGACACCGCCGTGGGCACCGCTCACACCGACCACGAGACCGGCGTTGTCCACGACGCCGACGCCGACGCCGACGCCGACGCCCGCACCGACGACGCGCGAGAAGGCGAGACGTACCCGGCGGGAACCTACGCCTCGGAGTCCGCCCTGACCGGCGCCGACCACGACGGCATCGCCGACCGCGACGACGTCAAGCTCGTCGACCACGACCAGGCCCTGGAGGAAGAGCGCGCCGAGGACCGCGCCGACGGCGACCGCTCGGACGACACCCTGTCCGACGGAGGCTCCGACGACTGGACGGGGAACCGTGCCGCCGACGAGCGTTCGGACGCCACCCCGGCCGACGGCAGCTCCGACGACTGGGCGGGGGACCGTGCCGCCGACGCGCGCTTGGACGAGACCCTGGCCGACGAACGCTCCGACACCCGGGCCGACGATGGCTCCGTCGACCACTCCGACGATGGCTCCGCCGACTGGACCGGCGAGCGCTCCGACGACCGGGCCGACGACGGCTCCGGTGACCGGACAGACGATCGGAGCGGTGACTGGGCCGGCGGGGCGACGGACACCGGCAACCCCACCCGTGACGAGACGGCCGAGGAGATCGCGGCCCGTGACGAGGACGAGGCCCGGGGCGACGCCGACTTCGTCCCCGCGGACATCGAGTCGCGGGCCGACGAGCGCGGCGAGGAGGAAGCCGCCGCCGCGGAGGACGCCGAGGACCGTGCGTGGGCCGCGGACCACGCGACCCAGCTCCGGGCCGGCTCCCTGCCGGAGGACCAGTCGGACACCCGCGCGGGCGACCACACCGCAGTCCTCGCGGACGACCGCACCGACGACGAAGCTTCCGGCACGCGTTACGCCGACACCGCCGTCCTGACGGACGACCACACCGACGACAACGCCTCCGACACGCGCGACGCCCACACCGACGGACGCATCGACGACGCGCCCACCTACGCGGGGGCCGACGACGCGTCCGCCTTCACCCACGCCGACGACGCGTCCGACTATGCGGCAACGGGCAACCGTGCCGACGACGATGCGGATGTCGATGTCGCCGACGACACTGATGCTGACACCGCGGACGACCGCCGGGACGGCACCCTCGCCGGGCCGGTCCTGACCGACGACCCAGTCGTGACCGACGAGCCCGTCACCGCCGGCGAGGACGGCGCCAGCAGCGAAGCGCTCGAAGGTGGCGAGGCGCTCGACGCCGGCGACGTCGTCGCGGTCCCCGTGCCGGCCGGAGCGGCGGACGGCGACACCACCGGCGCGGAGGGCGGGGCCGGGCAGGACCTGCGGCCCGGGGCGGTCGAGACGGTGCCGGTCGGAGCGATCTGGGCCGAAGGCGCCGCCGACGGCCTGCGCGAACGGTGGCGCGAGCTGCAGCTGCGCTTCATCGACGACCCGCGGTCCGTCGCCGGCGAGGCCGACCAGCTCGTCACCGAGGCGGTCACGGCCGTCACCGGGGCCCTCGAGTCGCAGCGGGCGCAGCTGAGCGCCTGGCAGCAGGAGGGCGGCGAGGACACGGAGCGGCTGCGGGCCGCGGTGCGCCAGTACCGCGACTTCCTGGACCGCCTGCTCGGCCTGTGACCGGATAGCTTCCCCGCGAAGATACCCGGTGGTAACCTCCCTGGTACCAGTCGGTACCAGGGAGGCTGCATGCACGTCAGGATCGCGATCGTCGGTGCGGGGTTCGGCGGCCTGGGCGCCGCGATCCGGCTCAAGCAGCGCGGCCACGACGACTTCGTCGTCTTCGAACGGGCGGCGGACCTCGGCGGCACCTGGCGCGACAACTCCTACCCGGGCTGCGCGTGCGACGTGCCCTCGCACGTCTACTCGTTCTCCTTCGCGCTGAACCCGGCCTGGAGCAACACGTACTCCCCGCAGCCCGAGATCTGGCAGTACCTGCGAAGCTGCGCGGACCGCTTCGGGCTGCGGCCCGGCATCCGCTTCGACACCGACGTGCGGCTCGCGTGCTGGGACGCCGCCGCCGGGCACTGGCGGATCGAGACGTCCCGCGGCGAGTGGACCGCCGACGTGCTGATCAGCGCCGGCGGCCCGCTCAACGAGCCGGTCGTCCCGAAGCTCGCCGGCCTGGAGACCTTCCGCGGCGAGACCTTCCACTCCTCCCGCTGGAACCACGACCTCGACCTGACCGGCCGCAGGGTCGCCGTCATCGGCACCGGGGCCTCGGCGATCCAGTTCGTGCCGGCGATCCAGCCCTCCGTCGCCCGCCTGACCCTCTTCCAGCGCACCGCCGCGTGGGTCATGCCGCGCAACGAACGCCCACTGCGTCGCTGGGAGCACACCCTGTACAAGCGGATCCCCGGCTCTCAACGCCTGATGCGCACGATCGTCTACTGGGCGATCGAGTCCACGGTCATCGGCTTCCTCCGCCCGCCCGTGATGCGGCTCGCGCAACGGATCGCGCTGCGCAACCTGCGCTCCGCCGTCACCGACCCGGCGCTGCGCGCCAAGCTGACCCCGGACTACGCGATGGGCTGCAAGCGGGTCCTCAAGTCCAACACCTACTACCCGTCGCTGACCCAGGACAACGTCGACGTGGTGACCGAGCCGATCGCGGAGGTCCGTCCACAAGGGATCGTCACCCGCGACGGCGTCGAGCACGAGGTCGACACCATCATCTTCGGTACCGGCTTCCACGTCACCGACCTCCCCATCTCCGAACGTGTCCGTGGCCGCGACGGCCGCAGCCTGGCCGAGGTGTGGCAGGGCAGCCCGCAGGCCTACCGCGGCACCACCGTCGCCGGCTTCCCCAACCTCTTCCTCCTGCTCGGCCCTAACACCGGCCTCGGCCACAACTCGGTCGTGCTGATGATCGAGGCCCAGATCGAATACGTCCTGGGCGCCCTGAAGACCCTGGACCGTGCGCGCAGCATCGAGCCGCGCGCGGAGGCGCAGCGTGCCTTCACCGCCGCCGTCGACCGCCGTATGGCGAAGACGGTCTGGACGACCGGTGGCTGCAGCAGCTGGTACATCGACACGACCGGCCGCAACTCCACCCTGTGGCCGGGGTCCACCTGGCGCTTCCGGCAGCGGATGAAGCGCTTCGACGTCACGGCATACGAGGTGACCGCATGACCGCACCGGAGCGCAGCGGAGGAGTGGGCATGACCCTGCACAGTGTCCGCAAGGGAACTGGTGAGCCGCTTGTGCTCATCCACGGCATCGGCCACCACTGGCGCGCCTGGGAGCCGGTCATCGACCTGCTCGCCGAGCACCACGACGTGATCGCGATCGACCTGCCCGGCTTCGGCCGCTCGCCCGCCCCGGCCGACAACCAGGGCATGCCGAGCGCCGTCGCGGCCCTGGCCGAGTACTTCGCCGAGACGGGCCTGGACCGGCCACACGTCGCCGGCAACAGCCTCGGCGGTGCCATCGCCCTGGAGCTCGCCGCCGCCGGCCACGCCCGCTCGGCGACCGCCCTGTCGCCCGCCGGCTTCTGCACCCCCGCCCAGGTGCGCCGCGCGCTGAGCATCCTGCGCGGCCACCGCGTCGGCGCCTTCACCCCCACGCCGCTGCTGAAGGTCTTCTACCGCACCGGCTTCGGCAAGGCATTCTCCTTCGGCTGGCTGGTGCGCGACCCGAGCGTCCTCACCGCCGAACGCGCCCTCGCCGACACCCTGGCCCTGCGCGGCGGCAGGGGCTTCGGCGCCGTCGCCCGCCACGGCCGCGCCTACGCCTACACCGCCCGCCCCGACGTCCCGGTCACCGTCGCCTGGGGCTCCCGCGACCGCATCTTCCTGCCGGTCCAGGCCGGCGTCGCCCGCGAACGCCTCCCCGACGCACACCACGTCGCCCTCGACGGCTGCGGCCACGTCCCCATGAGCGACAACCCCACCATGGTCGCGGAGGTCATTCTGCATACGACCACCGCCGCGACCATCCGTCCGCGCGCGCATTCATGACCGCCAGCGCCTCGCGCCGAACACCGTCTGGATCGCGGCGCAGGCGGGCGTGGGTGAACCGCACGACGGTCAGCCCCTCGGCCTGCAGCGCCGTGTCGCGGCGCAGATCCCGCTCCCGATCGGCGAGACCGGCGTGGAACTCCGTGCCGTCGAGCTCGAAGTCGACACCGGTGCGCGGGTCGAAGGCGTCCAGATACACCGTGTGCCCGCCCACCCTGACCGGTGCCTGCCATCGCAGGCCCTCGAATCCCGCACCGGCGAACACCCGCTGATACCCCCACAGCTCGAGCTGGCTCCTGCACCCCGCCTGCAGCAGCTCGACGAGCCGTGCCAGCCCGCGCCGCCCACCGATCCGTGGCGCGCGATCCAGGGCCGCCATGAGCCGATCGGGTGTCGTCATGCGGCGGTTGACCGCGACGATCGCCGCCGCCCGCCCCAGGTCCCGCTCCAGCAACGGCCAGCTGTCGACCACCGCCCGCTCGACGCGGACGACCCGCAACCCGTCGCGGACGACGACGTCGTCCAGCGGGGCCATCCGGCGATGGACACGGACGCCCGCCGCTCCGCGCAGGAAGTGCCCCGGCCCGATGGTGAGATGGATCGGGCCGGTGGTAGGCGCGGGAAGCCGCCACACCTCCAGCGCACTGGTGTGTGACAGCGCGCCGCTCTCGCCGCCATACCGGGCGACGGCCCGCAGCAGTGCCCGCCTGTCGTCAGCCAGAGCCGAGTCGACGAACGTCTTCGGGCAGACCCTGACGATCTGGCCGCAGCCGGCGGCACGGTCGACAACAACCCGATCGACGACGCGGACGGCGGCGCGTCGGAGCACGACACCGTCGTTGGCGTCGGCGAACTGCTGGAGTGACCGGTGCATGCCTGAATGCTGCCCCGCCCGCGCTTTTCGCGCTTCGCGGCCTGCGCCGATCTGTGGATAACTGCCCGCTTGTGGACAACCGCGAAACGGCCACGGCCGCGCGCATGCGGATAGACGTTGCGCGATCTACCCACATTCCAGAGATCATTTTGTGGGTGGATCGCGCAGCGTCGATGGCGCAAATGGGGCAAGTTGGGGCATTGATCAGCGTATGTGTGAGAGGGGTGGCCGTGAGGTGCGGTTCGAGGTGAGGTGCGGCGCTGGAGGTGGCGCCAGTGCTGCTGCGGGATGCGGTTCGAGGCTGGGTGCGACCTGAGGGGTGGGGCGGCGTTGATGGGTGCAGAGGGGGTGAATCGGGGCATTGATCAATGTCTGAGCGGATGGCGGGAGGCCGCGAGGTGTGGTTCGAGGCGAGGTGCGGCCCGAGATGCAGTGCTGGATGTGACGCCAGGTGCAGTGCGCGGTGTGGTTCGAGGGGGCGGCGCCAAGAAGTGCGCTCGCCGTGGGGCGAAATCCTGGGTGGAGCGGGCGTCAGCGGCGCAACGGGCGGGCGTCGTGCCCCGCGACGGCCCCGCCGCCGGCGGGCGGCCGCACCCGCGACGGCCCCGCCGCCGGCGGGCGGCCGCACCCGCGACACGTCCGCCGGCCATTGCCGGGTTGGGAGCGCGGGTGCGGGCGCCCGGAGTGACGTCAGAAACGCACGAGGGTGCGGGCGCCGACGCCGGATCGCATGCGGTCGAAGGCGGCCGGCACCTCGGCCAGGGAGACGTGGTCGGTGACGAGGGCGGCCAGGTTCAGCGCCCCCGACCGGTAGTGCGACAGCAGCACGGGCACGTCGACGGCGGGGTCGGTGCTGCCGTACATGCACCCGGTGAGCGTCCGGGCGAAGTACGCCACCTCCAAGGCGTTGAACGTCACCTCGTCGGTGCTGGAGCCCAGGCCGAGCACGGTGGCGCGCCCGCCGCGGCGGGTCACGGACCAGGCGGCGCGGATCGTCGCGGCGCGGCCGACGCATTCGATGGCGTGGTCGGCGCCCCGGCCGGAGGTCAGCGCGCGGACCTCCTTGGCCAGCGACGGGCCGGGAGCCAGGAAGTGGGTCGCGCCCAGCGACAGCGCCAGCGAAGACTTCGACGGGGACGCGTCGACGGCGATGACCGTGGACGCCCCGGCGATGCGGGCGCCCTGCAGCGCCGCGAGACCGACACCGCCGAGGCCGATCACGACGACCGATTCCCCGGAACGCACCCGGGCGGAGTTGAGGACCGCCCCCACGCCGGTGAGGACCGCGCAGCCGAGCAGGGCCGCCTCCTCGAGCGGGATGTCCGCCGGCACGGGGATGCAGGCGTGCGCGCCGATGACCGTCTCGGTGGCGAACGCCCCGGTGCCGAGGCCCGCGTAGAGGTCGTCTCCGAGCGCGGTGCGCGCGTAGGGCACCCCGCGGGCGTCGTCGGCGTGCGAGCACAGATACGGCTCGCCGGCTGAACAGAACCAGCAGGAGCGGCACGGCGGCGACCAGTTCAGCACCACGTGGTCGCCGACCGAGATGTCCGAGACGGAGGACCCGACCTCCACGACGACGCCGGCGCCCTCGTGGCCGAGCACCACCGGGAACGGCTGGCGGAGGGTGCCGTTGGCCAGGGACAGGTCGGAGTGGCAGACCCCGGCCGCCGCCAGGCGCACCCGCACCTGCGACGGGCCGACGGGGTTCAGCACGACGTCCTCGACCGAGGCGGGACCGTCCACCGCTCGCAGTACCAGCGCGGACGTCACAGCTGGATCGCCTTCACCGACGTGAACTCCTCGAAGCCGTGGACGCCGAGCTCGCGCCCGTATCCGGAGTCCCCGATCCCGCCGAACGGCGCGAGGGGGTTGAACGAGCCGCCGTTGACGTCGACCTGACCGGTCCGGAGGCGGCGGGCGACCGCGAGCGCACGCTCGGGGGACCCCGACCAGACGCTGCCGGCCAGGCCGTACGGCGTCCCGTTGGCGATCCGGACGGCGTCGTCCTCGTCGCGGTACCGGATGATCGACAGGACCGGCCCGAAGATCTCCTCCTGCGCGATGACGGAGGCGGGGTCCACGTCGGCGAAGACGACCGGCGCCACGTAGTAGCCGACGTCGGGCACGGAGCCGTCGCCCAGCGCCATCCGGGCACCGTCGGCGACGCCACGCGCGATGTAGGACCGCACGCGGTCGCGCTGGGCGGCGGAGGCGAGGGGTCCGAGACGGGTCGCCGGGTCGGTGGGGTCGCCGACGGTGTACTTCGAAGCGGCCGCGACGGCCAGGTCGACCACCTCGTCGTGCTGGGACTCGTGCACGAGGAGGCGGGTCCAGGCGGTGCAGGTCTGGCCGGAGTTCAGGTAGCAGTTGCCGATGCCGACCTTCACCGCGGCGGCCAGGTCGGCGTCCGGCAGGATCACGTTGGCGGACTTCCCGCCGAGCTCGAGCGAGACCCGCGCGAGATGCGACGCGGCGAGGGCGGCCACGGTACGGCCGGCGCCCGTCGACCCGGTGAACGACACGAGATCCACCCCGGCGTGCCCCGCCAGGGCCGCCCCGGTCGGGTCGCCGTAGCCGGTGACCAGGTTGTACACGCCCGACGGCAGCCCCGCCTCGCGGACCAGCTCGGCGAGCCGCAGCGCGGACAGGGGCGCGACCTCGCTCGGCTTGTGCACGACGGTGTTGCCGGCCGCGAGGGCCGGGGCGAGCTTCGCGACCGTCTGGTGCAGCGGATAGTTCCACGGGGTGATCGCCGCGACGACCCCGACCGGGTCGCGCACGACGAGGGAGTTGCCGATCCGCTCCTCGCACTCGTCGCGGTTGAGCAGGTCGACCATCGAGGACAGCACCGCGATCGGCAGGCCCACCTGCACCTTGCGGGCGATGGCCAGCGGCGCGCCCATCTCCGCGGTGATGATGCCGGCGAGCTCGTCGGCGTGCGCGACGAGCAGGTCGCGCAGCGCCGCCAGGTGCGCGGCGCGCTCGGCCCGCGGCAGCGCCGACCACGGCCCGAGGGCGGCCCGGGCGGCGGCAACGGCCGGGTCCACGGAATCGGTCTCCGGAACGGACCCGATGACCTCCTCGGTCGCCGGGTTGTAGACGTCGATGCTCATGCCGCCACCTTCCGCTGCGCTCCGCTGCCCGCTCATTCAGGCCCCCTAGACGAACGCGTTCACGCCGGTGAGGGCGCGACCGATGATGAGTTTCTGGATCTGGCTCGTCCCCTCGTACACGGTAGTGACCCGTGCGTCGCGCAGGTACTTGCCGACGGGGTATTCGTCGATGTACCCGTAACCGCCGAAGACCTGCAGCGCCGCGTTCGCCGAGCGGACGGCGGCCTCGGAGGCGTACAGCTTCGCGGTGGACGACTCGGTGGCGAAGGGCAGCCCCCGGTCGATCAGGTCGGCGACCCGCCAGGTCAGCAGCCGCGCCGCGTCGGCCTCGACGGAGATGTCGGCGATGAGCTGCTGCACCAGCTGGAACGAGGCGATCGGCCGCCCGAACTGGGAACGCTGCTTCGCGTAGGCGACGGCGGCGTCGAGGCAGCCCTGGATGATGCCGACGCAGCCGGCCGCCAGGGACATCCGGCCTTTCGCCAGGGCCGACATCGCGATCTTGAAGCCCTGGCCCAGCTCGCCGAGCAGCGCGTCCTCGCCGACCGTGACGCCCTCGAAGGTCAGCGCCGCGGTCGCCTGCCCGCGCAGGCCGAGCTTGCCGTGGATCTCCTCGATCCGCAGGCCCGGCGTGTCCGTCGGCACCAGGAAGGCCGACACCCCTTTCGGGCCCGGTCCGCCGGTGCGGGCGAAGACCACCGCGACCTGCGCCCAGGTGCCGTTGGTGATGAACATCTTCGCGCCGTCCAGCCGCCAGCCCTCGTCGACCCGGGTCGCCCGCGTCGACAGCGCACCCGCGTCGGAGCCCGTGTCGGGCTCGGTCAGCGCGAAGCAGCCCAGGGCGTCGCCGGCGCACAGCCGCGGCAACCAGGCGGCCTTCTGTTCGGGCGTGCCGTAGCCGTTGATGCTCTTGGCGACCAGGCCGAGGGACACCGACACGATGCCGCGCACCGACGAGTCGCCCTTGCCGAGCTCCTCCAGGACCAGGCAGTACGTGGTGTGGTCGCCACCGCTGCCGCCGTGCTCCTCGGGGATCGTGATGCCGAAGATCCCCAGGTCGGCGAGCTTCTTGACGATCGCGAGGTCGACGTGCTCAGCGCGGTCCCAGGCGGCGGCGTGCGGGGTGATCTCGCGGCTGACGAAGTCGGCGGTGACCTGGCGGATCGCGCGCTGATCGTCGTTGAGCGTGAAGTCCATGCAAGCTCCAAGAAACCCGGTCCGTTAACTAACGCCGTTAGTTTCTAAGATCGTAGCCATGGTTCGCCCCAGAACGCCACTCCTCAGCCGTGACCGCATCGTCGAGGTCGCCACCGCGATCGTCGACGCCGACGGGCTCGACGCGCTGTCGACCCGGCGGCTGGCCCGCGAGCTGGGCGTCCAGGCGCCGTCGCTGTACAACCACTTCGCCACGAAGGAGCAGATCGTCGACGCGATCGGCGACGCCATCGTCGCCGGCGTCGACCTGTCCATGCTCGGCCGCGACCCGTGGCCGGAGGCGCTGAAGGCGTGGGCGCGGGCCTACCGGGCGGCGTTCCGCGCGCACCCCAACGTGGTGCCGTTCCTGGCGCGCGGCCCGGCCCGCCGGCCCGCGTCGCTGCGCCTGGCGGACGCGGTCTACGGCGCGCTCGTGGACGCCGGGTGGTCGCCGGGGCACGCGACCCGGATCGGCGCGACCATGCGGTTCTTCGTCGCCGGTTCGGCGCTGGGCTCGTTCGCGCTCGGCTTCGTCGACGACCCGGACCTGTACGCGAGGGACTACCCGCACCTGCGCGACGCCCACCGCCTGGCGGAGCGGCACACCCACGTCGACGACAGCGCGTTCGAGCTGGGCCTGGAGGCGCTGGTGGACGGCCTGGAGCGCAAGTTCGAGCGGCTTCAAGAGTCGGATTAGGACAGGGGCCAGGCCCCGCCTCCTGCGGCATGACAACCCGTGGCACGACCGGCGGTGGCGGCGCGCCGCGCGAGTGCGGCTAGGCCGCGACCTCCTGCGGCATGACCAGCAGCAGCTGACCGCCGGGGCGGGTGCTCATGCGGACCGGCAGGCTCATCATCCGGCCGGCACGGATCAGGACCGTGGCGGTCTCCAGGTCGGGGACCCGCAGGCCGGGGGAGCCGGACCGGGACGGACCCGACACCATCAGCACGCCCCGCCACGCCGACTCGGCGAGCTGGCGGGCGTGGCGGATCTGGCGGGCCGACCGGGGCAGCTCGGGCGCGCCGCACAGGTCCGCGTACCCCTGCTGCCAGGCGCGGTCGAGGAAGGAGACGGCGTCGCAGAACACGCGGAAGATCTCGTAGCGGTGGCGGGTGCCGGCGGTGTAGCGGTGCACGCTCGCCGAGTGGCCGGCCGCCCCGAGCAGCTCGACCAGCCGGTCCGCGGCGACGGAGCGGTTGAACTCGGCGAGCACCCCCGCTGGCACGTGTGTGAACGCGGAACGGACCCGGGCACCCCCCAGCGCCCGGGCTCGTCCTCCTCCGCCACACACCCCTGCACATCGCACCAGCACGGCCGCCTCGAACGCGGCGACGGTCGAGGCCCGATAGCGCTCGCCGGTTGACACGATGTCCACCCGTTCACCGTGGCGGTTCGGACCGTACCGGCGGAATCGCGCACGTCGTTCCTTGAGAGAAACTTGACGCTGCGAAACCGGGCCGAAAAGGTCAGACCGCCATGAGAACCTGCGTGCAGCGGCTGGCCGCGAGGGTGGTGCCGTCGGCGTCGTACAGCTCCGCGGCGCAGAACACGACCTTCCTGGTCCGGCGCAGGACGGTGCCCACGGCGCGCAGCGTCCCGGGCCGGGTCGGCCGGAAGAACTCGACCCGCAGGTCCGCGGTCAGGAACAGCTCGTCGCGGTCCAGCGTCGTGAAGCAGGCGCCGCCCATCGCCGAGTCGAGGATCGCGGTCACCAGGCCGCCCTGGATCACCGGGCCGCCGAGGGTGGTGAAGCCGTAGTCGACGGTCGCGTCCCACTCCACGGTCGAGCCGCCGGGCTCCCAGCCGGTGCGCCGGAAGCCCAGCGTCCGCCACAGGTTGGGGCCGGCGCTTCCGTTGACGCCCCGGCTGGAGCCCCAGTCGCCGACGTCGGCGAACCGCTCGCCGGCGGTGATCGGACGGTCCGTCATGATGCGGCTCCCTCGCGAGGACTTGACAGTACCCAGGTATCGGCATAGTCAGTGTAGAAACATTGCGACTGGAGGTCGTCGATGCCCAACCTCGCCCGCCTCGCGGAGGCGTCCCTCGACCGGCACGGCGACTACCCGGCACTCTGCTTCGAGGGCGCCTGGCACACGTCAGGGGAGGGGCACGAGCGCGCGACCCGCATCGCCGGAGGTCTGCGCGCGGCCGGGGTGCGCCCCAGCGACCGGGTGGCGGTCGTCATGGCCAACTGTCCCGAGGTTTCGCAGGTGTACGAGGCGGTATGGCGCGCCGGCGCGGTGGTCACACCGGTGGTCTTCCTCGTCACCGCCGACGAGCTCCGTCACGTCCTGCGCGACTCGGGCGCCGTCGCCGTCGTCACCTCGCCGGAGCTGGTGCCCAAGTTCGGCGACCTGTGCCGCGAGCTCGGCGTGCCCGCGATCGTCGTCGGCACCCCGTCCTTCGACGCGCTGCTGGCGGCCGACCCGATCCCGGTCGTGGACCGGGACCCCGGTGAGCTCGCGGCACTGCTGTACACCGGCGGCACCACCGGACGGAGCAAGGGTGTCGCGCTCAGTCACGCCAACCTGGCGCACGCGGGGCGGGTCTCGCGGGAGGCGGCCCACACGCCCGGCCTCAACACCGGCATCACCGCACTGCCGCTGTCGCACTCCTACGGCCTGATGGTCACCGTCGGCGCGATGCAGGCCGCGGAGCCGCCGGTCGCGGTGCTGCAACGGTGGTTCGAGCCCGCCGGCTGGCTGCGGCTCGCCGCGCAGCAGCGGGCACAGACCGCCGCCGTCGTCCCGTCGATGATCGTCATGCTGCTCGGCCAGCCCCTGGCGGAGCACGACCTGAGCGCGCTGCGGTTCGTGTTCTCCGGCGCCGCCCCGCTGCCACCCGCCGCGGCCGCGGCGTTCGAGCGGCTGGTGCCGTCCGCGCGGGTCCTCGAAGGGTACGGCTGCACCGAGACCGGCGGGATCGTCAGCGGCAGCCCCCTGGACGCGCCCCGCCGCGGCACGGTCGGCAGGCCCCTCGAAGGCATCGAGGTCCGGCTCGGCGACGACGGCGAGATCCTCGTCCGCGGCCCGAACGTGATGCGTGGCTACTGGGGCGCGCGGGACAGCGGCGTGACGGGCGGGTGGTTCGCGACCGGCGACATCGGCGCGATCGACGGCGACGGGTACCTCAGCATCATCGACCGCAAGAAGGACCTCATCATCCGGGGCGGGTTCAACGTGTACCCGCGTGACGTCGAGGACGCGCTGACCGCCCACCCCGCCGTCGCGATGGCCGCCGTGGTCGGCCGGCCCGACGAGCGGCTCGGCGAGGAGGTGGTCGCGTTCGTGTCGCTGACGGCCCCCGGTGCGGCGACCGCCGACGAGCTCGACGCCTACGCCCGCGAGCACCTCGCCCCGACGAAACGGCCGCGGGAGATCCGCGTCCTGGACCAGATCCCGCTGACCAGCGTCGGCAAACTCAACCGGAAGGCGCTGCGGACCCTCATCTGAGCACACGCGCTGTTGCCCTTGCGAATACCATGGCGCACGATGCGAGTGATGCTGGTCGAAGATGACGCCCGGGTGGCGGCCGCGCTGGCCACCGCCCTGCGCCGGCGCGGGCACGACGTCGCGCACTGCCCGACCGCGCAGACGGCCCTCGACACGTTCGCGGGCGAGCCGTTCGACCTGGTGCTGCTCGACCTCAACCTGCCCGACGGCGACGGCATCGAGGTGTGTCGCACCCTGCGCCGCAAGGACGAGTCGGTCGCGATCATCGCCGTCACCGCCCGCGGTGAGGAGCGCGACCGGGTCATCGGGCTGCAGACCGGCGCCGACGACTACGTCGTGAAGCCCTACTCGATGGCGGAGCTCAACGCGCGCATCGAGGCCGTGCTGCGGCGCGCGACGCGGGCGCAGCAGAGCGCCGTCGAGGTCCTCGCGGCCGGACCGGTCCGGGTCGACGTGGCCGCCCGCCAGGTCACCGTCGCCGGCCGGGACGTCGCGCTCACCCGCAAGGAGTTCGAGATCCTCGCCGTGCTCGTGCGCACGCCGGGCGTCGTCGTCACGTACGACCGGCTGATCCTCGCCGTGTGGCAGACCAGCTTCGTCGGCCGGCACACCCTGGACGTGCACGTCGGCTCGCTGCGGGCGAAGCTCGACGTGCCGGGCCTGGTGCAGACCGTCCGCGGCGTCGGTTACCGCCTCGTGCCGGGACTCTGACCGTGCGGGTCCGCCTCGTCGCCACGTACGTGCTGCTGCTCCTGCTGGTGCTCATCGCGCTCGAAGTGCCGTTCGCGCTCAGCATCGCGAGCCGCGACACCCAGCAGGTCGTCGCCGACCGGCTCGCCGACGCCAGCCGCTTCGCCACGATCGCCGAGCCGGCGCTGCGGGCACCCCGCGAGACCGACGAGCTCGCCGCCGAGCTGGCCCGCTACGACGCGGTCTACGGCATCGCCGCGATCGTGCTCAACCAGGACGCGGTCAACATCGTGTCGTCCCGCCCCGGTGCCAACCTGGTCGACCTCGCCGACAAGGCGGTGCTGCGGCAGGCCCACCGCGCCCTCGAAGGCCGCGAGGCCAGCGACGACGGCACGATCTGGCCGTGGCGGACGGCACCCTTCGTGGTCGCGGTCCCGGTCGGCCGTGGCGGCGAGGTCATCGGGGCCGTCGTCACCGTCTCGCCCGTCGGCGGACGCGTCACCGGCGTCCGCACCACCTGGAGCATCCTTGCCGGCGGCGGGCTGGTCGTGCTGTTCGTCGGCATCGTCGCGGCCTGGTCCCTGGCCCGCTGGACGCTGCGCCCGGTCGCCGAGCTCGACGCGGCCGCCCACGAGCTCGCCGCCGGTGACTACGCCGCCCGCGTGCCCGCCGCCGACGGCCCGCCGGAGCTGCGCCGCCTCGGCACCGCGTTCAACGAGATGGCCGCGACCGTCGCCGACTCCCTGGAGCGGCAGCGGGCGTTCGTCTCCCACGCCAGCCACCAGCTGCGCAACCCGCTGACCGCGGTGCGGCTGCGGGTCGAGGACCTCGGCGCAGACCTCACCGACCCGCAGGCCGTCGAGGGTCACCGGCTCGCCGTCGAGGAGGTCGAACGCCTCGGCGAGGTGCTCGACAGCCTCCTCGCGCTCGCCCGCGCCGAGCGGGGCCGCTTCGAGCTCGCCGACATCGACGCCGGCGAGGTCGCGTGGGCGCGGGTCGTCGCGTGGCAGCCCGTCGCCGCGAAGAAGCACATCACGCTGCGCTACGTCCGGCCGCCGCACGCCCTGAAGGCCCGGGCGCTGACGACCGCGCTGGACCAGGCGCTGGACGCCCTGATCGACAACGCCGTCAAGTTCTCGGCCGAGGGCAGCACCGTCACGGTCCGCCCCACCGCCGACAAGGGCGGCGTCGCCGTGCACGTGATCGACACCGGGCCGGGCCTCACCGAGCAGCAGCGCGAGCTGGCCACCGAACGGTTCTGGCGGGCGCCCGGCACGCAGAACGTCGACGGCAGCGGCCTCGGCCTGCCGATCGTCGCGGTCCTCGTCGAGGCGTCGTCGGGCCGCCTGGACCTGCTCGCCAACGAGCCGAGCGGCCTGCACGCGCGCCTGTGGTTCCCGAGCCCCTGACCCGGGCAGCGGCGACGGTCGGGGCGGCGACGGCCGGGGCGGTGGCAACCGCCGGGCGGTGCGGAAGAACTGGCGGATCGGCGGACCGGCGCGGACACCCGACGCATCGAGCGCTGTGACATCGTGGCTCCGTGAACCCTGAGACACGCATCGTGGTCGGCGACAGCACGGCGGACACCGAGGAGCTGTGGCGGTGGCTGCGGGAGGAGCCCGAGCTGCGCGGCCGGCTGCGGCTCGCCCAGGAGCCGCCGCCCGAGGGCACCATGGGCGGCACGACCGCGCTGGTGGTGCAGGCCGCCGCGACCGTCGCCGGGGCGGGCGCGCTGTGGGTGGCGCTCGCGAAGTCCGTCGGCGTGTGGCTGACCCAGCGGCGCGCCGACATCGCGGTCACCGTGAAGACCCCCGACGGCCGGGAGATCACCCTCGACGCGAAGCGGGTCGCCGACCCGCAGGCGTTCCTCCGCGAGGTCCTGAACCAGCCCGCGATCGAGCCCGGAGCCCAGCCCGGAGCCCAGCCCGGAGCCCAGCCCGGGGCCCAGCCGGCCGGTCAGGGCTGACGGGGTGCGGCTCCCCGACCCGGCGCGGTCCCGGGCGGTGCTGATCGGCACCGGCACGTACGCCTCCGCGGCGCTGCCCGACCTGCCCGCCGTCGCCAACAACCTCGACGCGATGCGCCGCGTCCTCACCGACCCCGACCTCGGCGGGCTGCCGCCGGAGCACTGCGTGGTCATCCAGGACCCCGCCGACGACACGTCCGTCCTCGACCAGCTGTGGAACAGCGCCGTCGAGGCCGAGGACACCCTCATCGTCTACGTCGCCGGGCACGGCCTGCCGGGCCCGCGGACCGGGGAGCTGTACCTGGCCATCGGCACCACCGACGTCGACCGGCTGCCGTTCCGCACGCTGCGCTACGACGACCTGCGCACCGTCGTCATGGACCGGGGCCGGTTCCCGGCCGCGAACCGGGTCGTCGTGCTCGACTGCTGCTTCTCCGGCCGGGCGATCCCGGCGATGTCGGGGGAGAGCATCGTCGGCCTGACCGGTATCGAGGGCGTCTACATCCTCACCGCCACCGCGGCGAACCACCTCGCGCTCGCGCCGCCCGACGCGGAGCACACCGCGTTCACCGGGGAGCTGGTGTCGCTGCTGCGCTCCGGCGTGCCGGACGGCCCGGAGCTGCTGACCCTCGGCCTCATCTACGAGCGGGTCCTGCACACGATGGTGTCCCGCGGGCTGCCCCGCCCGGAGCAGATCAACCGGGACACCGCCGCCCGGCTCGCGCTGAGCCGCAACGCCGCGTTCGCGGCCGTCCTCCCGGCACCGCGGCCGGCGCCCACCGCCGCCGTCCCGGCGTCGCCGCCCGACATCAGGGTCGTCGGCATCGGCGGCGGCGGGATCAACGCGGTGAACCGGATGATCGAGGAGCGGATCGACGGCGTCCGGTACATCAGCGTCAACACCGACGCGCAGACGCTGCTGATGTCCGACAGCGACGTGAAGGTCGACATCGGCGAGGCGGTCCGCGGCCTCGGCTCGCGCGGGAACCCCGAGACCGGCCGGCTCGCCGCCGAGGCGCACGAGGCCGACCTCAAGGCCGTCCTCACCGGGGCGGACCTCGTCTTCCTGGCGTGCGGGGAGGGCGGCGGCACCGGCTCCGGCGGCGCGCCCGTGGTCGCCCGCGTCGCCCGCTCCCTCGGCGTGCTGACGGTCGGCGTGGTGACCCGGCCGTTCGCGTTCGAGGGCCGCAAGCGGCAGGCGGTCGCCGACGAGGGCATCACCGAGCTCCGGAAGCACTGCGACACGCTGATCGTCATCGCCAACGACCGTCTGCTGAGCCTCGGCGACCGGAGCGTCAGCATGATGGACGTGTTCCGGGAGGCCGACCGGGTCCTCGACACCGCGGTCCGCGGCATCGCCGGCCTGCTCACCACGCCCGGCATCATCCGCATCGGCTTCGACACGGTCCGGGCCGCCCTGACCGGCGGCGGCACGGCCCTGATCGGGGTCGGCCAGGCCGGCGGCGACCAGCGGGTCGTCGCCGCGGCCCGGGCGGCGGCCGGCGGGCTGGAGCACCTCCTCGACGACCGCGTCGACGGCGCCCGCACCGTGCTGGTGTCGGTGTCCGGCGACGCCGGCGTCACCTACGACGAGGTCGCCACCGCGATGGAGGAGATCGCCGGCCGCGCCCACCCGGACGCGGAGATCGTGTTCGGCGCCGCGCTCGACGGCGCCCTCGGCCCGCAGGTGCAGGTGGTGGTGGTCGCCGTTCAGGCCTTCTGAGCGCGGTAGTAGCGGACGGCGCCGGGGTGCAGCGGCAGCGGCGGGGTGCTGATCGCGGAGCGGATGTTGAGCCGGGCCGCCGCCTGGTGCGCCTTGGCGAGCTCGTCGCGGCCCTCGAAGAGCAGCCGCGTCACGCCGTAGGCGAGGGGCTCGGGCATCGACCCCCGCACGACGAGATAGTTGGCGATGCCGATCGCGACCGTCGGGTTGATGCCGTGGTACGCCGAGGCGGGCACGACCCGCTCCGCGTAGTAGTTGCCGAACGCCTTGCGCAGCGGCTGGACGAACGTGTCGAGGGCGAGGAGCCGGATCGGGAACTTCTCCGCCAGCTGCCGGATCAGGCCGACGGCCAGCCCGCCGGAGAAGAAGAACGCGTCGATCTGGCGGGCCTGCAGCGCCTTGACCGAGTCGTCGAGGTTGAGCGGGCGCTGGATGATGCTCGCCTTGAGGCCGGCCCCGGCGACGTCGAGGATGTGGTCGGCGGTGCCCGCGGTGCCGGAGCCGGCGGCGCCGACCGACACCTGCCGGCCGTGCAGGTCCGCGACGGTCTCGATCGGGCTGTCCCGGGCGACGACGAGGTGCACGTAGTCGTCGTAGATGCGGGCGAGCGCGGCGAGCTGCCCCGGCGCGGCCCGGTCGCCCTCGCCGGCGGTGTCGGCCTGGGTGAAGCCGAGCTCGGCCTGGCCGGCGAGGATCGCGCCGACGTTCTCCTTCGACGCGTTCGTGGTGAGGACGCTGGCGTGGACGTCCGGCAGGTACCGCTTCGCGAGGTCCGCGATCGCCTTGCCGTACTGGTAGTAGACGGCGCCCGTGCTACCGGTCGCGATCCGCAGGTTTCCGGTCGCCCCGGCGCCGTCCGACTCGCACGCCGAGAGCAGCAGGGCGCCGGCACCGCCGAGCAGGAGCGCCCGGCGGTTCACGAGAGCCCGCCCGTCGGGAGCGCCCGGCGGTTCACAAGAGCCCGCCCGTCGGGAGCGCGCCCGCTCATGCCGGGGCGTCCTGCAGGCACGCCGTCAGGATCTCCAGGGTCTCCTCCGGGGTGCGGTGCCGGACCGTCGTCATGCCCAGCGCCCGCGCCGGCTTGAGGTTGCCCGGCAGGTCGTCGACGTAGACGCACTCCTGCGGCGGCAGCCCGATCGCCGCCGCGCCCAGCACGTAGATCTGCGGGTCGGGCTTGCGCACCCCGACGTCTCCGGAGATCACGATCCCGTCGAACAGCTCGTCGAGCAGGATCCGGTCGTACCGCTGAGAACCCCACGAATTGGAGATCAGGCCCGTGCGGATGCCGCGGCCGCGGGCGGCCCGGACGAAGTCGAGCATCGCCACATCGGCGGTGGTGGCGCCGAGGAGCCGCTCGATGAGGCCCTCCGGCGACACCCCGAGCAGCGCCGCGAACCCGGCCTCGAACTCGGCGTCGGGCAGCGTGCCGTCCTCCAGGCCACCGAGCAGCGACCGGGCGGCCGGGTCGTCGCGGAAGAGGTCGCGGACCGTGCCGGGCGGCAGGCCCTCCCGGGCGCAGAACGCGTCGAAGGAGGCGAACACGTCGGTGGTGAGGACCCCGCCGTAGTCGACCAGCAGCCCGCGCAGCGTCATCCGGAACCTGTCCCTTCGGCCGTCTCCTTTGCCAGGGACTGTACGACCTCGCGGTGGTCCTTGAGCGCCCGCTGCCGGGTCGCCGACGTGCCGCGCCCGCGGAGGTCCTCCAGGAGGTCGACGGCGATCTCCCACTCGCCGCGGGCCTCGAGGGCCGGGCGGACGTGCTCCATCAGCGCGTCGACGCGGGCGATCGCCGGCAGCGCGGACCGGGTCGACGGGTCGACGAGGTGGCCGCTGAGCCCGGACCGGGCGGCCCGCCACGTCGCGGCCCGCAGCAGCACCTGCGGCGCCTCCGGCAGGGGCCGGCCGGCGGCGTCGTCGTCGGCGGCGACCGTGACGAGACCGCGGGCGAGCGCGGCGAGCAGCACCGCGTCGTCGACGTTCGGGCACGAGTCGGCGACCCGCACCTCGACCGTCGGGTACCGCGCGGACGGCCGGGCGTCGAAGTAGACCATGCCCGCGTCGCTGATCACGCCGCTCTCCACGAGCGTGTCGACGACCCGCTGGTATTCCGCGGCGGAGCCCAGGTCCGGCGGCGGGCCGACGGTCGGCCAGCGCGACGTGACGACCGTGCGGTAGGACGCGTAGCCGGTGTCGTTGCCGGCGAAGTACGGCGAGCTGACGCTGAGCGCGAGCAGCGCCGGCAGCCACTCCCGGATCCGCCGGGTGATCCGCACCGCGAGGTCCCTGTCGGGCACGCCGACCTGCACCTGGCACGCGGCGACCTGCTGCTCGTCGACGAGCTGCCGGTACTCCTGGGCCATGCGCTCGTAGCGCTCGTCCGGGTAGACCCGGCTCGGGGCCGCGCCCGAGCCGGGGACCGTGCCGGCGGCGACGATCGCCAGGCCGTGCCGCCCGGCGGACTCCAC
The DNA here is from genome assembly GCF_039531485.1 of Dactylosporangium maewongense. Classification (NCBI taxonomy): domain Bacteria; kingdom Bacillati; phylum Actinomycetota; class Actinomycetes; order Micromonosporales; family Micromonosporaceae; genus Dactylosporangium; species Dactylosporangium maewongense. The sequence continues at coordinate 217,726 of NZ_BAAAQD010000007.1, forward strand.
CAGGGAGCGGCGCTTCTCGATCAGGTCGGCGCGCAGCGCGGTGAGGTCGGTGTGCACGGCGGTGGCCGTCTCGACCATCGACCGGTGCAGCTCCGGCTCGGCGTCGGCGCCGCGCAGCACCCGCCGGGCGGACGGCGACAGCTCGCCGGTCTCCGCGTCGACGACGTGGAACTCCTCCTCGACACCGATGGTGTCGCCAGTCGCTACCACCTGCTGTGGACCGACTGGCGGATGAGGTCGTCGTACACCTCGCGGACCGCCTCATGGGTGGCGGCGGGCAGCGGGTCGGCGCTCCCGACGGCCGCGTTGGCGCGGGCCTGCTCGCCGCTGCGGGCGCCCGGGATGACCACCGACACGGCGGGGTGGTCGACGATCCAGCGCAGCGCGAACTGCGCCATCGTCAGCCCTTCGGGCTTGAGCGGCGCGAGCCGGCGCACGGCGGCGAGCCCGGTGTCGTAGTCGACGCCGGAGAACGTCTCGCCCTGGTCGAACGCCTCGCCGTGCCGGTTGTAGGTGCGGTGGTCGTCGGCGCCGAACGTGGTGTGCTCGTCGTAGCGCCCGGACAGCAGGCCGCTGGCGAGCGGGACGCGGGCGATGATGCCGACGCCCATCTTCTCCGCCGTGGGCAGCACGTCGTCCAGGGGCTTGAGCCGCAGCATGTTGAAGATGATCTGCACGGTGGCGACGCCGGGCCGGGCGATCGCGGTCAGCGCCTCGGCGACCGTCTCGACGCTCACCCCGTAGGCCTTCATGCGGCCTTCCTGCACCATCAGGTCCAGGCCGTCGAACACCTCGTCGGTGGAGTACACCTCCGACGGCGGGCAGTGCAGCTGGACCAGGTCGATGGTGTCGACGCCGAGGTTCTCCCGGGACCGGTCGTTCCACGCGCGGAAGTTGTCGAGGTTGTACCGGTCGGCCTCCTGCGGCACCCGGCGCCCCATCTTCGTGGCGACCGTGATGCCGGGCCGGTCCTTGATGAAGGCCCCGACGAGGCGCTCGCTGCGGCCGTCGCCGTACACGTCGGCGGTGTCGATGAACGTCACGCCCGCCTCGTGCGCGGCGGCGAGGGTCGCGAGCGCCTGGTCCTCGTCGACCTCGCCCCAGTCGGCGCCGAGCTGCCACGCGCCGAGCCCTACCACGCCGACCGGGGCACCGGTCCGTCCTAAGATCCGTTCCTGCATGCCGCCCAGAGTATGGCGTTACGCGAAGACCGGCACGTTCTCCCGCACGAGCCGCCAGTTCGGGGTGAAGAAGTCGGCCGGATCGATCGAGCCCTTCGCCTGCGCCCAGTCGATCAGCAGCTGCCGGATCTCCTGCTGCGCGTTGTACACCTGCGACTTCACGATGCCGGGGAAGTTGCCGCCGCCGGAGCGCCGGTAGTTGTTCACCGCGACCACGAACTGCTCGGTGTCGCCGACGGGCGTGGTGGTGCCCGGGTGCACGAGCCGCGTGATGCGCTGCCCGACCGGCTTGCTGATGTCGATGTCGTACTCGACGCCGGAGATCACGTCGTAGTTGTAGTCCGGCACGGACGGGTCGTTGATCGTCGCCGGGTCGACGGGCGCGCCGACCGGCAGCGTCACGAAGTACTTCGCCGAGTACTCCAGGTAGGCGCGCACCTCGGCGCCGGTCAGGACGACGGCCTCCAGGGTGTTGTCGTAGATGTACAGCCCCGCCACGTCCTTGATCTTGACGTCGCCGGCGGGGAACACCGCGGTCCGCGAGAACGGGGCGGCGATCGACAGCACCGGCAGCGCCGTGCCGAGCGCGGCGGTGACCGTGTCGGTCTGGACCTTGTTGATGTAGTCCAGGATCGCGGTGTCCTTGTAGCGGGACTCGGCCGCCGACAGCGTCTCGGTGGAGGTCGCGACGACCTGGTTGACGTAGGCGACGGTCTTGTTGTGCTGCGCCCGCACGGCGGCGACGACCTTCGGGTCGGCCTCGACCGTGTTGGTGTTCAGCGACGTCGACGCCTTCGACGTGATCACCCAGCGGCCGCGGTCGCGGCTGAGCTGGAAGTCCATCCGGGTCAGCCGCTGGCCCCACCGCGACGGCTCCGACAGCAGCACCTGCGCGCCGGTCGCCGTGTTGGTCACGAAGCGCTGCGGGATGTCGCTGTGCGCGTGGCCGAAGAGGATCGCGTCGATGCCGGGGACCTGCTCGGCGATGAGCGCCGACGGGTTCTCGTTCGGCAGCTCCGGGCCGTAGCTGGACTTGCCGCTGTCGCCGCCGTGCGCGGAGATGAGCACGATGTCGGCGCCGCGGCGGCGCATCTCGGGCACGTACTTCGCGGCGGTGGCGACGCAGTCCTCGAAGCGGAGCGTGCCCTCGACGTTGGCGCGGTCCCAGATGGCGACGCCGGGGTTGGTGAGGCCGAGGATGCCGACCCGGAGGTTCGGCGCGCCGTGGCCCAGGTCGACCTTCTTGATGACGTACGGCACGAACGCGGGCCGGCCGGTCTTCACGTTGACGGCGTTCGCCGCAAGGGCCGGGAAGCCCAGCTGGCGGATCCACAGGGCGAGCAGCGGCAGCCCGTAGTTGAACTCGTGGTTGCCCAGGGTGACGGCGTCGTAGTCGATGACGTTCATCGCCCGCGCCATCGGGTGCTTCTCGCCGGTCGTGGTGATCGGCTCCTGCTTGGCGTAGTACGTCGCCAGGGGCGTGCCCTGGATCGTGTCGCCGGCGTCGAGGACGAGGGTGGCCTTGCCCCGCCGCTCGGCCCGGATCTGGTTGACGAGCGTGGCGACCTTCGCCAGGCCGATGTCGTTGTGGGCGCTGTCGTCGTACTCGGCGTCCTTGTAGTAGTCCCAGTTGTAGACGTTGCCGTGGGTGTCCGAGGTGCCGAGCAGCGTGAGGTCCCAGGTTGTGGGTTTCGCCGCGGGTGCCGCGCCCGCTTCGCCGCCGGCGACGAAGGGTGCCGCCGCCGTTGCCGCCGCGGCGGCCAGGACGGTCCGCCGGGAGGTGCCTGAAGGGTTGTTCATGTCCGGCACCTTATGCGTGTATCAATGCGATGGGCGAATCGAAAGCTTGACGTATTTCGATGTCTCTCGGGACCATGGCAGACGGCCAGGCGGCTGACGGCTGACCTCTCCCGCCGGGCCGTGACCCCCTCGACCCTCGGGAGCTGTCCACGTGAAGAAGGTCCGCACCGTCGCGCTGGCGGTGGCTCTGGCGGCCACCGCGCTGCCGGCGCCCGCCTCGGCGGCGCCGGCGAAGATCCTGCTCGCCGCCGCGCCCAACATCTCCGTCGCCAACGTCAAGGCGCACCTGAGCCAGCTGCAGAGCATCGCGACCGCCAACGGCGGCAACCGGGCCCACGGCCGGCCCGGCTACCTGGCCTCGGTCAACTACGTGAAGGGGCAGCTCGACGCCGCCGGGTACACCACGGTCGTGCAGTCGTTCACGTACAACGGCGCCACCGGCTACAACCTGATCGCGGACTGGCCGGGCGGCGACCCCGACGACGTGCTGATGGTCGGCGCACACCTGGACAGCGTCACCGCCGGGCCCGGCATCAACGACAACGGCTCCGGCTCCTCGGCCAACCTGGAGGTCGCGCTCGAGGTGTCCCGGCAGGCGCTGAGCACCACCAAGCACCTGCGCTTCGGCTGGTGGGGCGCGGAGGAGCTCGGGCTGCGCGGCTCGACCGCCTACGTCAACAGCCTGTCCGCGGCCGAGAAGGCGAAGATCAAGGCGTACCTGAACTTCGACATGGTCGGCTCGCCGAACGCCGGCTACTTCCTCTACGACGGCGACAACTCCGACGGCGTCGGCTCCGGCCCCGGCCCCGCCGGCTCGGCCGCCCTCGAGCAGACGCTGAAGGACTACTTCACGTCGATCGGCGTGCCGACGGAGGGCACCGACTTCGACGGCCGCTCCGACTACGGCCCGTTCATCGCCAACGGCATCCCCGCGGGCGGCATCTTCACCGGGGCGGAAGGCACCAAGACCGCGGCCCAGGCCACGAAGTGGGGCGGCACGTCCGGCACCGCGTTCGACGTCTGCTACCACCGCGCCTGCGACACCACGAGCAACATCAACGACACGGCCCTGGACCGCAACAGCGACGCCATCGCATACGCGGTGTGGACCATCGCGACCAGCACCCCGGTCCCGCCGGGCACCACCGTCTACAGTGACACGTTCGAGACGGCCACCGGCTGGACCACGAACCCGTCCGGCACCGACACGGCCACGGCCGGCGCGTTCGAGCGGGGCGACCCGGCCGCCACCAGCTCCGGCGTCGCGCTGCAGCTCGGCACCACCGTCAGCGGCAGCTTCGACCTGGTCACGGGCGCGGCGGCGGGCAGCAGCGCCGGGACCTACGACGTGGACGGCGGGGTCACCAGCATCCGCTCGCCCGCGATCACGCTGCCGGCGGTGCCGTCAGGTGGCACGCTGACGCTCTCGTTCTCCTGGTACCTCGCCCACCTCAACAACGCGACCAGCGCCGACTACCTGCGGGTGCGCGTCGTCGGCAGCACCACGACGACCGTGTTCACCCAGGCGGGCGCCGCGTCGAACCGGGCCGGCGCGTGGGCCACGGCCTCGGTGAGCCTGACCGCCTATGCCGGGCAGTCGATCCGGATCCTGATCGAGGCGAACGACTCCGGCACGGCCAGCCTGGTCGAGGCCGGCGTCGACGACGTCAAGATCACTCGGTCGTGACGGTGCGGGGCCGGTCCTCGTGGCCGGCCCCCATCAGGGCCGCGATGCCGCTCATGTACGACTCGCGGTCGACCTCGCCGATGAGCACCCGCTGCAGGATGTACCCCTGGATGAGCCCGAAGAGCGCCGAGCCGATCGCGACCGGGTCGGCGCCGGCGGGCAGCTGGCCGCTCTCCTGGGCGCGCCGGGCCAGGGCGACCGCGTTGCCCCGGATCCGGCCGTAGATCTCGGTGATCAGCCCGGAGAACTCGGGGTCGTGCACCGCCTCGCCCCACACCTGCACGGCGATGCGGACCGTGCCGTCGTCGGTGAGGTTGATGTCGATCTGGCGCAGCAGGTCGTCGATCACCGCCAGCACGGGCGGCGGCGGGTCCTGCCGCAGCAGGTGGTCGGCGGTCGCCTGCACCACACCGATCTTCTCGCCGGCGATCGCCTTGATCAGCGCGGCCTTGCTGTCGAAGTAGCGGTAGAACGCCCCGACGGACAGCTCCGCCTCTTTGATGACATCCTGCATGGACGTCTGGTGGAACCCGTTGCGCAGGAAGCAGCGCGTCGCCGCGTCGATGATCTGTTCCCGGCGGGCGGCGAGGTGGGCTTCGGAGACGCGCGGCATCCTCTGATTATAGAGCGAACGCTCGCTTTCCAAATCGGGGCGTGCGTTTTCCCCGCCCAGGTGCCATGATCCACCGCTGTGACCGCTCTGCTCGCCCGCCGCTGGCGGGTGCCCGCCGTCCTCGCCGTGATCGCCGTCTGCGCGTGGGTCTCCTGGTTCACCCAGGTCGGCCACGAGTGGTTCACCCAGGCGGTGGCGCTGCCCGTCCCCGCCCTGATCGCGGTGTTCATCGCGCCCACCTGGCGGGTCGGGGTGCCGGCGGTGGCCGCGCTGCTCGTCGCCGCTCCCGCGCTCGTGCTGCTGTCGACCGGGCGGGCCGGGGTGCTGCAGCCGCCGGCGACGGACTGGTTCGTGCCGTACGTGCTGCTCGCCCTGATCGCCTGGGCGGCCGGCTTCGCGTTCCGGGTCCGGGCGGCCGGGCCGGACGCCCGGGGCACCCTGCTCATGATCGGCGGCGGGGTCGCGGCCCTGCTCCTGTGCGTCGGGACCATCGTCGTCGGCGGTGGCGGCAGGGCGCTGCCGTCCGGCGACGCCAGGCAGTGGGTGCACGGCGACGACCTGCCCGACGGTGTGGGGCTGGACCGGATGGGGTTCTGGGGCGACTGCGAGACGGAGGACGGTGAGATCGTGGAGTGCCCGCAGGCGACCGAGTTCTGGGCGACCGACGGCCGGCCGGCGGGGGAGATCGTCGCCCAGCTCGTCGCGGAGCTGCGCGCGCTGGGCTGGCCGGTCACGGAGCAGGCGCCGGGCTTCTACGTCGGGTGCCTGCCGATGCGGGGCGTGCTCACGTGGGACGACAGCATCTGCGCCGAGGTCGCGTCGGCCGGCGAGGCGTCGCTGCGGCCGAACAAGCCGCACAGCTCCGCGTCGGTCATGCTCACGCTCGGGTAGCGCCTCAGACGCGGGTGGCGCTGAAGATCATGGTGGTCATGACGACGCCGCCGGCGCCGGCGTTGGCCAGCATCAGCCTGGGGGAGAGGCGGGTCACCGGGTTCGTCTTGTCGACCGCGGTCGCCTTGCGGTTGCCGGTCGAGAAGGCGGTCAGCTCGATCCCGCCGTCCGCGGTCGGCTTGCAGGTGACCTGCAGCGGCGTCGAGGCGGTCGGCGGCGGGCCGGCGTTCTTCGGCTTCGCCGACGCGGCGAGCCTCGCCGGCTGCCCGCCGGTCAGCTTGAAGATCTCGATGACGCCCTCGGGGCCGACCTCGAAGGTGTAGCCGTTGCCCAGGTCGGCGCCGTCGAGGCAGGCCGCGCCGATCTTGGCGCCGCCGGCCGCCTTGCCGATCGCGGCGAACTCCAGGTCCATCGTGAAGCCGGCGCCCTGCACCGCGAGCCGCTGCTCCGGGCCGGGCGCGACGCAGCGGATGTTGGGCTGCTCCGCGGTGACCCGCAGCGCGTCCGGCACCTCGACCTTGCAGCCGCCCGCGGCGCCCCACGGCACCTTCTGCTGCAGCGCGGCGACCGTCTTCGTGCCCTTGAGCGTCCACGGCCCGACCGACGTGACGGAGCACGCGATGACGGGCCGCTGCGTCCAGCCCGCCGGGAGCATCGGCTTGTCCAGGGGCAGGAACGACTGGCCGTACGGGACACCGAGGTACGCGCCGTAGGACTGCTCGCAGACCGCCTTCGCGGCCGCGTCGACGGCCTCGCGGCCCGGGTCCTCCAGGAACGGCAGGTGCCCGACGTACGTGACCTCGCCGATGTGCGCGGCGTTGCACGGCGTCACGTAGCGCAGCTGCGACGACCCGCCGATCCAGTCGAAGCACTCGCCGGCCTTGAGCTCGAACTGGTCGCCGACGAACAGCTCGGCGGCCGCCTTCGACGGGTCCGCCAGGGCCCGCGCGATCCGGTCGCCGTCGTCGTTGCCGGTGACCTGCAGCCCCTTGTCGAGCAGCGCCACCAGCGACGGCGCCAGGCCGTCCACGGGCACGGCGGTGTCGTGGACCGCCTGCCGGTGCGACGGGGACAGGCCCGCGACGACGACCACCTTGCCCTGCTCGGTGCGCAGGTAGTACTCGAAGCCGAGCCAGTGCCCGGCGCCCGCACCGACCAGCGGCACCAGGACCGCGACGGCGAGCACCGAGTAGCCGGCGACGGTGCCCCACGCGCGGCCGACGGACGCGGCGATGACCGCCGCGGCGCCGACGAGGACCCCGCCGAGCAGGCCGATCGCGCCGCCGGTGGACAGGATCAGGCGCAGTGGCTCGGCGAGCAGCCAGCCGGCGAGCCCGCCGGCGCGGGACGTGCCGCCGTCCAGGAGGCTCGGGTTGCCGCGGACCAGGTGCAGCAGCCCGAGCGTGGCCAGGGCGATGCCGGTGGTGCGGGTCAGGACCCGTTCGCGCAGGTAGTGCCCGGTGGCGACGGCCAGGTCGCGCAGTTCGGCGCCGGTCCACAGCCGCCGGTCGACGATCGGCACCAGGGGCAGCTGCCACGGCCAGGTGGCCCGGGGCAGGCGCGGCAGCGGCCAGAGCAGCAGCAGCGGCAGGACCGGCAGCACGTACGCCGCGTAGCCGAACCCGAACGTGAGGATCGCCGTGGCGACCCCGTGGACCGGCACCTGCGGCACCCACAGCAGCGCGACGAGCACGACGACGACCGCCGCGATGATCCCGATCCGCCGCCACGACGGCCGCTTCGGCCGGGGCCGGGCGGGCTTCTCGAGCGGCTGGTCAGGGTCCTGGACGGGAGCCGGCCCGCGGCGGCCCCGCCGGTGCGACCCAGCCTCGGCGGTGGCCGCGCCCTGCCAGTCAGTGAGGGCGGCGCGGACCTGGTCGGTGGCGGCGACGCCCAGCAGCAGGCCCGCGACCAGCGTCAGGACGACCTGCCAGATCGGCGGCGCCGCGGCGATCCCGAGCAGCGTGGACAGGCCGAGGACGGCCGCGGTTGCCAGGGTCAGCAGCGCGACCGCGGGTAACGCCGCGCGGACGCGCGCACCGACCTCGGACATGGCTCTGGAGCATGGCACCCGCCGTACCCCATCGCAACTGGCCTAAGTCTGGCTTAAAAGTTTGTGCTACATCTCGGTGCGGTTGGCGGCGCAGGCGTCGATGACCGGCTTGAACGCGTCACGCTCCGCATCGGTGATCTTCAGCTCCGTGTACAGCGGCGGGCCGCCGTCGAGGCTGAGCCAGGCGGGGAACACGTACGGCTTCTTGATCTCGGCGAGGGCGTGCGGGGTGCAGCGCTCGCCGTCGACCACGACCGGGACCGTCACCTCGGTCTGCCCGGGCTGCAGCACCGCGTACGGCTTCGGCGTCTGCTCCCGCGCGGGCAGCGGCAGCACTTCGAGCAGGATGCTGCCGACGAACTCCTGCAGCGTCACGGTGCCGGTGTACCCCGTCCGCTTCAGCACCACGGTGCCGTTGAGCCAGCCGCTCGGCAGGTGCGTCCAGGGGCCGAACGTGAGCGAGACCTGCCGGTCCAGGTACGCCTGCTGGCAGTCGATAGCGAGCAGCTTGTCGAGCATCGGGTCCGGGTCGGGCAGCGGCAGCCGCAGGTCGTGGAGCTTGCCGTCCTCGGTACGGACGGCGAAACCGACATGCGAGGCGGCGCTGCGGGGCTTGAGCTCGTCGCCCTGGCAGATCCCCGTGCCGTAGGAGACGGGCACGTCGACGCGCAGGCCGCCGACGGGCAGCGGGGCGTCGACCGCGACCGGCCCGACCCCCTTGAACGAGGGCGCCTGCAGCTCGACCCGCTCGACGGTGACCTTCGCGGGGCCCTCGTTGTGCATGGAGATCTGCACCGTGTGCCGGACCTCGTCGACCCGGCCCTGGGTCAGCTCGATCCGCAGCTTGACCGGGCTCTCCTTCTCGCCGCCGCCGTTGCCGCAGCCGGCCAGAAGGGCGAGCACCACCACCAGCGCCACCCGCTTCATAACCGCCTATGTTGGCACGATCCAGTGCAGGAGCGCACGGGCCGCTTCGAGCACGAGGTCGCGGTCGTACGTGAGGGCGTAGGTGAACCGCCGGTCGTCGTCGGGTCCGTCGTCGGCGAGGTCCCGCGCGACGAGGGCGCCGGCGAAGTGCGGCCCGACGACGACCACGTTCCACTCGCCGCGCAGCGGGTCGTCGCCGGCGATCGCGGCGCCCCTGACGCCCGGCACCGGTGCGCTCGGGATCTCGGTGCCGAGGGCGCAGACCAGGGCGGCGGTCCGCGCGACGGTCGCGTAGCGGCGGGCGGTCGGCGGGGTCAGGAACCGCGCCTCCTGGAAGCAGCCGAGCAGGATCGGCGGCTCCGCCGCGTCGAGCGCCTTCTCCTCCAGGTACCGGCTCAGCGGCATGAGCATCCGCTTCGTCGCCTCGGCGGTCGGGCGGCGGCCGGCGACGATCTCGTACGGAGTCCTGGTCCCAGTCCCGGCGGGCGGCGCGACGAACGGCACCGGCAGGGTCGCGCTGCGCTCGGCGACGTCCTCCGGCAGCGGCCCCGGCCGGCCGAACAGCCAGCCCTGGCCGAGCGTCGCGCCCATGCCCAGCGCGGCGGCGACGTGCTCGCGGGTCTCGACCCCCTCGGCGAGGATCGCGGCGCCGGTGCGTTCGGCGTAGGCGACGATCGCGTTGACGACGCGGGCGGCGTAGGCCCCCTCGGGCTGCTGGGTGAGGTGCCGGTCGACCTTGACCACGTCCGGGTGCACGAACGGCATGACCGCCAGGGACGCGGGCTCGGCGCCGACGTCGTCCAGCGCCACGCCCCAGCCGGAGCCGCGGCACGCCTCGGCGGCGGTCAGCAGGGCCGCCGGGTCGTCGGCGATCGCCCGCTCGGTCATCTCGACGACGACCCGCAGCCGCAGCTGGGCGTCGAGGATGGCCGGGGCGAGGTCCGGCGGGCACGGCACGCCGAGCGCGGCGGGCTCGGCGTTGACGAACAGGGTGAGGCCGAGCGGCAGGCCGGCGTCGATCGCGGCACGGTACGCGGCGGCGCGGCAGACCCAGTCGAGCTCGGCGAGGCGCCCGGCCCGGCCGGCGGCGCCGAACAGCTCCAGCGGCGCCTCCCACGGCGTGCCGGCCGGGCCGCGGGTCAGCGCCTCGTAGCCGACGACCTCGGGCCGGTGGCGGCGCCACGAGTCGAGCCGCACGATCGGCTGGAACACGGTGGTGACGGCACGGGCATCGATGACGTCGTCGATGCTCTTGATCAGGGTGGTGCCGTCCATGTCTTTCGGTTCGGCCCGGAAGCTCCAGAACTGAGACAAATCGCCGGTTTCGCTGGCTTTGGGCCCCGCTCCGCCCTGCCTACCGCCGCGGGCGCCCCGGTGCATGCTCCGGTAGGTTGGCGGTGATGCGACGTGTACTGGTGGTGGCGCTGCTGCTCGGGCTGACGGCCTGTACGTCGGCGGCTCCGTCCTCGTCCGCCTCGCCCGGCGGCTCGGGTGGCTCGGGCGCGGTCGTGAAGACCGCCGGGTGCGGCGCGTCGCCGTCCGGGGACCTGGTGGAGGTCGTCTCGCAGATCGACGCGAAGGGCGAGGCCGACTTCGCGGCCGTGTTCGCCGGAGCCCGGGTCGGCGACGACGGCGTCGAGGTCTACCGCAAGCCGTCCGCCGACCTGGACAAGTGGATCACCGGCACGTTCGCGGCGTCGTGCGTGCTCGTGCACGACGCGAAGTTCTCCGCCGCCGAGCTGGCGAAGCGCTACCAGCAGGTCAACGACGACAACACCTACTGGGCCGAGCAGGGCGTGCACGTCAACAGCGTCTCGTCCGACTTCGTGCGCGGGGTGGTCATCGTCGGCACGGAGGAGGTCGACAAGGGCAAGCCGCTGTTCGCCGCGCGCTATGCCGACGGGCCGCCCGTGGAGCTCGTGGACGAGGCACCCGCCTAGATGGGTGGGTGGCGGGAGATCATCGACGGGATCGGCGAGCGCACCGAGTTCGGCAACGCCAGGCTGGTGCGCGACCCGCGCCGCAAGGGCGGCTGGACGCTGCTCTTCGAAGAGGTGCAGCAGTCGTACGTCGACGTCGCGGACCCGACCTACCTCAGCTTCGAGTACACCCGCCGCATCGCCGCGGTCGTCGACACGATGGCACCGCAGGCGCGCCCCCTCACCGTGCTGCACCTGGGCGGCGGCGCCTTCACGATGCCGCGCTACGTCACCGCCACGCGCCCCGGCTCCACGCAGGTGATCGTCGAGCGGGACCGGCGGCTCGCCGACTTCGTGCAGCGGGTCGTGCCGCTCGCCGACGCCACCGGCGTCTCGTTCGTCTTCGGGGACGCCCGAGAGGTCGTGTCCGACATTCCGGATTCGTCCTACGATCTCGTCATCGGCGACGTGTACGACGCCGCGCAGATGCCGGAAAGCGTGTCGGACGTCACGTTCGCCGCGGAGGTGGCCCGGATCCTGCGCCCCGAGGGGGTCTACGCGGTCAACGTCGCGGACCTCGCGCCCCTGACCTTCTCCCGGGGGCAGGCGGCCACCCTGCGCACCGCCTTCGCCGACGTGTGCCTGCTCGTGCGTCCGGAACTCCTGCGGGGCCGGCGCTTCGGCAACGTCGTTTTTGCGGCGTCCCGCGGCGCGGACCGGCTTCCTGTCGCGCGGCTGGCCGCGATCCTCGGGCGGGACCGGCAGCCCGCGCAGGTCGTCGGCGGCGCCGGACTGGACCTGCTGACCGCCGGCGCGGACCCGGTCGTGCTGCCGCCCGCGTGAGATCTTGCGTGCCCCGGGTGGGATTCGAACCCACACTGTCGGAGGTTTGAGCTCCGTTCCTCTGCCGATTGGGATACCGGGACGGGTACGCCGCACCAGGGTACCCACTAGTCTGATCGCGGCGGTAATCGCCGTCAGTCGTGTCGGATCGGATCGGGAGTTGCGCGTGGCCGAGGCACAGAGCCGTCGGGTGCTCATCGCGGAAGACGAGGCGCTCATCCGTCTCGACCTCCGGGAGATGCTCGTCGAGGAGGGCTACGACGTGGTCGGCGAGGCCGGCGACGGCGAGACGGCCGTCCGCCTCGCCGAGGAGCTCAAGCCCGACCTGGTCATCATGGACATCAAGATGCCGATCATGGACGGGCTGGCCGCCGCGGAGAAGATCGCCGGCGCGCGCCTCGCGCCGGTCGTCATCCTCACCGCGTTCAGCCAGCGGGACCTGGTCGAGCGCGCTCGCGCCGCCGGCGCGATGGCCTACCTGGTGAAGCCGTTCCAGAAGAGCGACCTGGTGCCGGCGGTGGAGATCGCCGTGTCGCGGTTCGCCGAGCTGGCCGTGCTCGAGCAGGAGGTCGCCACGCTGACCGACCGGCTCGAGACCCGCAAGGTCGTCGAGCGCGCCAAGGGTCAGCTCATGGCGACCTACTCGATGAACGAGCCGCAGGCGTTCAAATGGATTCAGCGCACCGCGATGGATCATCGAATGACCATGCGCGAAGTGGCGGATCGGATCATCGCGGAAACCGCCACCGGTAACAGCACGGTAACCCCTGAGTCCTGACCTTTTACCTGCGCAGGGCGTGTCTGCGCAGGTAGTGCTCAGGGTCGAATAACGGCTTGGTAACGGACCGCAATCGGCTTCTGGGGCGGGCTATGATCCGCCAGTCCCGAGGGTCGGGACGATTGCTGCCATCTGTTATTCGAGGAGCACCATTGCGTAGAGCCGTGATCATGCTCACGGCCTTCCTGGCCTGCGTGATGCTCTCCTTCGGTCTAGGCGCCACAAGCGCGTGGGCCGAAGGGGAAGCACTGCAGGGGACGTTGACCAACAACGGCGCTCCGGTCGCCGGTGTCAAGATCAAGGCGTCTACCCAGGACGGCGCGCCCGCCGGTGAGGCCACATCCGACGAGCAGGGCAAGTGGAGTATTCCCGTAACCGGTCCGGGCACCTACAAGGTGGAACTCGATGTAGCGTCGCTGCCCTCCGGGGTCGGGCTCACCAACAACCGGCCCGTGCTGCCCACCGTCACCGTGGCGGACGGGCAGCTGCGCAACGTGCTGTTCCCGCTCGGCGCGGCCGGCACGACCGGCGGCAGTGGCAACAACCAGCCCGGCACCAAGACCGAGGGGTCGTCGTCGTTCGACCGCGTCGCCGACCTGCTGTACTCCGGCCTGCACTTCGCGCTGATCATCGCGCTGGCGGCGCTCGGCATCTCGCTGATCTTCGGCACCACCGGTCTGACCAACTTCGCCCACGGCGAGATGGTCACGCTGGGTGGTCTCATCACGTTCCTGTTCAACGTGACGATCGGGATGCCGCTGGTGCTGTCCGGCATCATCTCGGTGGCCATCGGCGCCGCCCTGGGCTACTTCCAGGACCGCGCGTTCTGGGGCTGGCTGCGCAAGCGCCGCACCAACCTGGTCACCATGATGATCATCTCGATCGGCCTGTCGCTGCTGATCAGGTACGTCTTCCTGTACTTCTTCGGCGGTGAGTCGCGCAACTTCGCCGACTACAACGCCCAGGCGGGCGTGCAGTACGGACCCTTCCTGATCGCGCCGAAGAACCTGATCGCCGACGGCATCGCCCTCGTCGTCCTCGCCGCGGTGTCCTTCGCGCTGGTCGGCACCCGGCTCGGCAAGGCCACCCGCGCCGTCGCCGACAACCCGGCCCTGGCCGCCGCGTCCGGCATCAACGTCGACCGCATCATCCGCCTCGTGTGGACGATCGGCGGCGGCCTCGCCGCGCTCAGCGGCGTGATCCTGGGCGCCTTCCAGGGCGTGGGCTTCCAGATGGGCTTCCAGATCCTCCTGCTCATCTTCGCCGCGGTGACCCTCGGTGGCTTCGGCACGGCCTGGGGCGCGCTGCTCGGCAGCCTCGTCATCGGGTTGTTCATCCAGCTCTCCACGCTGTGGATCCCGACCGAGCTGAAGTCTGTGGGCGCCCTCGGGGTGCTGATCGTGATCCTGCTCTTCCGGCCGCAGGGCATCCTCGGCCGCCGGGCCCGGATCGGCTGAGGGGACGACGATGAACTGGGAAAGCATCTTCAGCGTGTCGTTGGAAGCGATCATCGGTTCCACCGCTATTGCCTACGCCCTCGCGGCCATCGGACTCAACGTCCACTTCGGCTACACTGGCCTGCTCAACTTCGGCCAGTCCGCCTTCCTCGGCGTCGGCGCCTACGGCATCGCGATCACGGTGGCGACCTTCGGGCTGCCGCTGTGGCTCGGCGTCCTCGTCGGCCTGCTCGCGGCGGTGGTCCTCGCGCTGCTGCTCGGTATCCCGACGCTGCGACTGCGCGCGGACTATCTGGCCATCGTCACGATCGCCGCGGCCGAGATCATCCGGCTCTTCTACCGCGCCACCGACCTGCGCAAGTGGACGGGCGCCTCCGACGGCCTGCAGAGCTTCTCGCAGGACTTCTACGCGCTCAACCCGTTCGCCGGCGGCAAGGGCATCGACCTCGGACTCATCACGTTCACCGACCGTGAGCTGTGGATCCTGGTCGTCGGCTGGACCCTGGTGCTGCTCAGCTGCCTCGTGGTCTGGCTGCTCATGAGCAGCCCGTGGGGCCGCGTGCTCAAGGCCATCCGGGAGGACGAGGACGCCGTGCGCAGCCTCGGCAAGAACGTCTTCTCGTACAAGATGCAGTCGCTGGTCCTCGGCGGCGTCATCGGCGCCCTCGGCGGTTTCGTCTTCGCCCTCGACCGGGCGGCGGTCCAGCCGGACACGTACGGCACGGAGTTCACGTTCTTCGCGTACACCATCGTGATCCTCGGCGGCGCGGCCCGGGTCTTCGGCCCGGTCGTCGGCTCGATGATCTTCTGGGTCCTGCTGGTCTTCATCGACTCGGCCCTGAGCGAGGCCTCCAACAACAAGGTCTTCCCGGAGTGGTTCATGACCACCTCGCAGGCCGGCTCCGTCCGGTACATCCTGGTCGGTCTCGGCCTCATCCTGCTGCTGATCTACCGGCCGCAGGGCATCTTCGGCGACAAGAGGGAGGTCATGCTCGATGGACGTTGAGAACAAGCCCGACCGGGCCGCTCGGGCGCGAGCCGTGCAGGCCCTGGCCGGCCTGCCGTGCGAGCCCGGCGTCCCGAAACCGGACCCGATCCTCGTCGCCGACAACGTGGTGCGCCGCTTCGGCGGCCTCACCGCCGTCGACGTGAAGCACGTCGAGATCCAGCGCGGCTCGATCACGGCCCTCATCGGCCCCAACGGTGCCGGCAAGACGACCTTCTTCAACCTGCTCACCGGCTTCGACGCGCCCGACGAGGGCTCGTGGACGTTCAACGGCAAGTCGCTGTCCGGCGTGGCGGCGCACAAGGTCGCGCGGGCCGGTATGGTCCGCACCTTCCAGCTCACGAAGGCCCTGTCCAAGCTCAAGGTCATCGACAACATGCGGCTCGGCGCCACCGGGCAGCGCGGCGAGAGCT
Organism: Dactylosporangium maewongense; assembly: GCF_039531485.1. NCBI lineage: Bacteria > Bacillati > Actinomycetota > Actinomycetes > Micromonosporales > Micromonosporaceae > Dactylosporangium > Dactylosporangium maewongense. The sequence goes on from NZ_BAAAQD010000007.1 coordinate 233,294, forward strand.
TCTGGCGCGCGCTGCTGCCCGGCACCTGGAAACAGCAGGAAGCCGAGGTCACCGCCCGCGCCGAGGACCTGCTCACCCGGTTCAAGCTCATCGCCAAGAAGGACGACTTCGCCGGCAGCCTCTCCGGCGGCCAGCGCAAGCTCCTGGAGATGGCCCGGGCGCTCATGGTGCAGCCGGAGATGGTCATGCTCGACGAGCCGATGGCCGGGGTCAACCCGGCGCTGACGCAGTCGCTGCTCGGCCACGTCAAGCAGCTGCGTGAGGACGGCATGACCGTGCTCTTCGTCGAGCACGACATGGACATGGTCCACGACATCAGCGACTGGATCATCGTCATGGGGCAGGGCGGCGTCATCGCCGAGGGCACCCCGGACAAGGTCATGGCCGACCCGCGCGTGATCGACGCCTACCTGGGCGCGCACCACGACGGCGCGGTCAAGACCGTCGGCGGCGAGGAGGTGGACGCCTCTACGCTGGACGAATCCGACGGCGAGGTGACCCTGATCGGCGCCGTCGACGAGCTTTCTGCTGCTCCTGAAGAAGACCCGAAGGGGGGACCGGCATGACCGTTCCGATCGAGGACGACGCCCCGGTCGCCAGCAACGAGATCGTCGACCGCGGCGACCACCTGGCACACGCCGACGGGGCGGTCCTGCGGGCCGACGACGTCGTCGCGGGCTACCTGCCCGGCGTCAACATCCTCAACGGCGCTGACCTGTACGTGCACGACGGCGAGCTGGTGGGCATCATCGGCCCCAACGGCGCCGGCAAGTCGACCCTCCTGAAAGCCATGTTCGGCCTGGTCAATATCCGCTCGGGGGCAGTCACCCTGCGCGGGGAGAACATCACCAACCTGAAGGCGCACGCGCTGGTGGAGCGGGGCATCGGCTTCGTCCCTCAGAACAACAACGTCTTCGCCGCGCTCACCATCGAAGAGAACCTGCAGATGGGCACGTTCCTGAAGCCGAAGCGGTACAAGGAGCGCTTCGACTTCGTGACCCAGCTCTTCCCGACCCTGGCCGAGCGGCGCAAGCAGCGGGCCGGGCTCATGTCGGGCGGTGAGCGGCAGATGGTCGCCATGGCCCGCGCGCTCATGATGGAGCCGACCGTGCTGCTGCTGGACGAGCCCTCAGCGGGCCTCTCGCCGGCGCTGCAGGACGAGGTGTTCTTCCGGACCAAGCAGATCAACTCGACCGGCGTGACGGTCGTGATGGTCGAGCAGAACGCCCGCCGTTGCCTGCAGATCTGCGACCGGGGATACGTCCTCGATCAGGGCCGCAATGCCTACACGGCGTCCGGTCAGGATCTGATCAACGACCCGCGGGTGATCGAGTTGTACCTGGGTACGCTCGCTCGCGCCTGAACCATCGTTTTTGGATTCCCGCGCCTGCCGTTTGTTCTTCGGCAGGCGCGGGATTTCTTTGTGTGGTGCACCTATGGAAAAGGGCCCCACCGCTTCCGCGGTGGGGCCCTTTTGCCTATTCAGATCAGATCTTGCCGTTCTGGTACTTCACGTCCGACGTGAGCTTGTTGTTCTCGTCGTAGGTGTAGACACCGATGGTGGCCTCGGCCGGGTCGCCGGCGTCGTTGAAGGAGATCGGGCCGCTCAGGCCGTCGTAGTCGATGTCCTTCTTCTGCTTGATCAGGTCCGCGCAGGACTTGAAGTCCGTGCACTTCTCGCCGCCCTTGGAGACGGTGATCAGGTGCTTCGCGATCTCGGCCGGGTTGTCGCTGCCGGCCTCGAGGGCCGCGAGGGCCGCGAGGATGGTGGCGTCGTAGGACTCGACGGCGTAGTTCCAGTCCTTCAGGTCCTTGTTGATCTCAAGGGCGCGCTTCTTGAAGTCGTCCTTGGTCGCGGCGCCGGGCTGGGTGCCCTTGTAGCCCTTCAGCGTGCCGGGGGCGAAGTCCTTCGAGTAGTCGGCGATGTTGCCGTCCACGAAGTACCACTTCTTGGTCTTGAGACCGGCCTCGATCAGCTTGGGGACGATCTTCTTGGTCTCGTCGAAGCCGATGATGGCGATGGCGTCCGGGTTGGCAGCCTTGATCTTCGCGACGTCGGCCGAGAAGTCCGCGGCCTTCGGGTCGTAGGTCACCGACACGGCGACCTTGCCGCCGCCGCTCTCGATCTCCGCCTTGGCGTTCTCGGCGAGGCCGGTGCCGTAGGAGTCGTTGAGGACCAGCATGCCGGTGGTGGCGTTGCCGTCCTGGACGATCAGGTCACCGAGGACGCGGCCCTGCAGCGTGTCCGGCGGGGCGGTCCGGAAGTAGAGACCCTTGTCGTTGTAAGTGGTCAGCGCCGTCGACGTGTTGGCCGGCGAGATCTGGACCACGCCCGCGCCGGTGATCTTGTCGATCACGGACAGCGAGACGGACGACGAGGCGGCACCGATGATGACGTCGGTCTTGTCCGTGAGCAGCTTGTTGACCGACTGGGTGGCGATGTCCGTGGAGGTGTCGCCCGAGTCCATGTGCTGGATCGTGACGGGCTTGCCCAGGACGCCACCGTTGGCGTTGATCTCCTTGATCGCGACGTCGACGCCCGCGAACTCCGGGGGGCCGAGGAACGCCAGCGAGCCGGTCTGCGGCAGGATGGTGCCGATCTTCAGAACGCCGTCGCCAGGGGCGGCACCGCCGGTGGTTGCGCCGGTGCTGGGCTTATCTGCATCGTCACCACATGCACTGAGTGCCAGGACGGCAGCGCTCAGCACGGCGACCGAGCGCCATGCGAGGTTGGGGCGGATCATCACCTGTCTCCTTTTTACAGCGCGGTAGGCGTGGTTGCGCCTAGATGCCAAGACGCTGATAGGGGCAGAACCTAATGAAACTCGGGTGCTGGCACTAGGCCTTCGGGGCAACACGCCCCAGGAAGTTGCGCAGTCGTAATCTTCCTGTTCGCAACCGTCGCGGGAATCGGTTTGTCGCGTCACGGCGCGGGGTCTCCGCGGGGAACTGTCATACCCCCCGACTAGGCTCAAGGATGTGACGGGTTCAACAGAGGACACCAGGCTCCTGCTGCTCGACGGGCACTCCCTCGCCTACCGGGCGTTCTTCGCCCTCCCCGCGGAGAACTTCTCCACGAAGACGGGGCAGGTGACCAACGCCGTCTTCGGCTTCACGTCGATGCTGATCAACATGTTGCGGGACGAGAAGCCCACGCATGTGGCGGTCGCCTTCGATGTGTCGCGCCAGACCTTCCGCCTGGAGAAGTATGCGGAATACAAGGCCAACCGCTCGACGACCCGGCCGGAGTTCTCCGGCCAGCTCGACCTGATCAAGGAGGTCCTCAACGCGTTGCGGATCCCCTTCATCGAGAAGCCGGGTTACGAGGCCGACGACGTGATCGCCACCCTCGCCCGGGAGGCCGCCGCGCAGGGCATCCCCACCTCGATCATCACCGGCGACCGCGACGCGTTCCAGCTGGTCACCGGCCTCGTGACGGTGCTCTATCTCAAGCGCGGCGTCTCCGAGATGGACCGCATGACGCCGGCCAAGGTCGAGGAGCGCTATGGCATCCCGCCGTCGCTCTACCGGGCGAAGGCGGCGCTCGTCGGCGAGGACAGCGACAACCTCCCCGGCGTCCCCGGCGTCGGCGACAAGACCGCCGCCAAGTGGATCCTGCAGTTCGGCGACCTCGACGGGATCATCGCCCGGGTCGACGAGATCAAGGGCAAGGCCGGCGAGAATGTGCGCGCCCACCTCGCCGACGTCATGCGCAACTATGAGCTCAACGGGCTCGTCGACGACCTCGAGCTGCCGATCACCCCCGACGAGCTGCACTGGCGCGGCTGGGACCGAGAGGCCGTCCACCAGGTCTTCGACGCCCTGGAGTTCCGTATCCTGCGCGACCGGCTCTACCAGTATCTCGACGCCGTGGAGCCCGAGGCGGAGAGCGGTTTCGACCTGTCCGGCACGGTCCTGCGCGAGGGCGTCGGCGCCTGGCTCACCGAGCACGCGCCGGCCGGCACCCGCGTCGGCGTCGCCGTCGCCGGCAAGTTCGGCCGCGGCACCGGCGAGGTCACCGGCATCGGCCTCGCCGTCGCCGGCGGCCCGGCCGCCTGGTTCGACCCGACCGAGCTCGACGCCGCCGACGACGCGGCCGTGGGGGAGTGGCTCGCCGCCGCCGACCGGCTCAAGGTGCTGCACGACGTGAAGCCGGCCCGGCTCGCGTTCGGCGCCCGCGGCTGGGCGCTCGAGGGCGTCGCCAGCGACACCGCGCTCGAGGCCTATCTGGCCCGCCCCGACCAGCGCTCCTACGACCTCAACGACCTGGCGCTGCGCTACCTCAAGCGCGAGCTGCGGGTCGACGCCCCCGACACCGGCCAGCTCGCCCTGGACGGCCTGGGTGGCAACACGGGAGAGGCGGAGGAGAATCTGATGCTCCGCGCCCGCGCCACCCTCGACCTCGCCGACGCGATCGCCGAGGAGCTGCGGCGCGACGGCGACTCCTCCGCCCGCCTGCTCGCCGAGGTCGAGCTGCCGCTGGTCACCGTGCTCGCGGAGATGGAGCGGGTCGGCATCGCCGCCGACACCGACTATCTCAGCGAGCTGGAGTCGAAGTTCGCCAGCAACGTCAAGGCCGCGGCGCAGGGCGCCTATGAGGTGATCGGCCGGGAGTTCAACCTCGGCTCGCCCAAGCAGCTGCAGGAGATCCTGTTCAACGAGCTCGGCCTGCCGAAGACCAAGCGCATCAAGACCGGCTACACCACCGACGCCGAGGCGCTGCAGAATCTGCACAAGCAGACCGAGCACCCGCTGCTGGCGCACCTGCTGAGCCACCGCGACTGGGCCAAGCTCAAGACCACCGTCGACGGCCTGCTCAAGTCGGTCAGCGACGACGGCCGCATCCACACCACCTACTACCAGACCGTCGCGGCCACCGGCCGGCTCTCCAGCACCGACCCCAACCTGCAGAACATCCCCATCCGCACCGAGGACGGCCGGCAGATCCGCCGCGCCTTCATCGTCGGCGAAGGCTTCGAGTCCCTCCTCACCGCCGACTACAGCCAGATCGAGATGCGGATCATGGCCCACCTGTCGAAGGACGAGGCGTTGATCGAGGCCTTCAACTCGGGCTTCGACTTCCACGCCGCGACCGCCTCGTCGGTCTTCTCGATCCCCGCCGACGAGGTCGTCCCCGACCAGCGCCGCAAGATCAAGGCCATGAACTACGGCCTCGCCTACGGCCTGTCCTCCTACGGTCTCGCCTCGCAGCTCGGCATCACCCCCGCCGAGGCCACGGTCCTCATGGAGGAGTATTTCGCCACGTTCGGCGGCGTCCGCGACTACCTGCGCCAGATCGTCGTCCAGGCCCGCCGCGACGGCTACACCGAGACCGTCCTCGGCCGCCGCCGCTACCTGCCCGACCTCAACAGCGACAACCGCCAGCGGCGCGAGATGGCCGAGCGCATGGCCCTCAACGCCCCCATCCAGGGCTCCGCCGCCGACATCATCAAGGTCGCCATGCTCCACGTGGACGCAGCCCTGCGCGAGGCCGGCCTGCGGTCCCGCATGCTCCTGCAGGTCCACGACGAGCTGGTGTTCGAGGTCGCCCCAGGCGAGCACGACGCCGTCGAGGCCCTCGTCCGCCAGCAGATGGGCGAGGCCTACCCCTTGGACGTCCCGCTGGGCGTCTCGGTCGGCTCAGGCCGCGACTGGAACGCCGCCGACCACTGATCCACCGTCCACTGACCGCTGTCCCGCTGACCTCTGATCGCGTCGTCTCGCACCGCCGGTGTCGCCCCGTCCACGGGCCGACACCGGCACCGAGCCGCCGGGACGCTCCGCCGTCGTGCTCGCCTGCTCGCGTGCCTCCGGTTCGGCGGCTTTGGCCGGCTGCCTGGCTCGACGGCTCAGCTCGGCTGCTGGACTGACGGCTCGACTTGGCTGTTCGGTCGCTGAGCGGCTCGGTATGGCCGGGCCGGTCAACGCCCGGCTCCTCCACGCCCCGTGGACGACGAGGCGGTCGGTCGCCCTACCTCCTCGACTTTCCACGTTCCACCAACGGGCGGATCGCGGTCCACGTGCGCCCTCCGTCGTTCCGCTCGCCGCCTTCGCCCGTACGGTGGACCGCTCGGCGCCCTCTTCCTCCGAATACCCGTCTTACGCCGATTTCGAAGGGTCCTCTCTTCCGGTTCCACGGCGCTTGCGCTCGCGTGGGACCTTTCTTTCCGGTTTATCAGGCGCTCCGCGCCCGCTAAACCGGAAATATCAGCATTTTGTGGGGTTGGACCGACTCGCGGACTGCTGGCGCGGTGGCGCGGCCGAGGCGCGGTCAGGTCGGCTTGGTGGCGATGAAGATGGCGGTGCCGGGGAAGATCTTGCCGCGCAGGGGGCTCCACTGGCCCCACGTGCCCTTGTGGTCGTCTGGCCACTCGGGCTCGATGAGGTCGTTGAGGACGAAGCCGGCCGTGACGAGCTCGCGGATGCGGTCGCCGAGGGTGCGGTGCTGCTCGACGTACGTCGGGACGTGTGCCTCGTCCTCCTCGACGTAGGCGCGGCGGTCGAAGTAGGAGTGCACCGCGACCAGGCCGCCCTCGCCCGGGTCGTCCAGGAACACCCACCGCATCGGATGGGTGATCGAGAAGGCCCAGCGGCCACCGGGGCGCAGCACGCGGTACACCTCCCGCATGACGCGACCGGAGTCGGCGACGAACGGCACGGCGCCGAACGCGGTGCACACGATGTCGAATACGCCTTCGGCGAACGGCAGGGCCGTGGCGTCTGCCTGCAGGAGCGGCACTTTTACACCCGATCGGGTGTTTCCGGCGGCGGCGTGCCGCAGCATGCCGGCCGACAGGTCGCTGGCGATGACCCGCGCGTCCTGGGTGTGCAGCCAGCGCGAGCACGATGCCGCGCCGCAGCCGATCTCCAGGACGTCCTTGCCGGTGACGTCGCCGAGCAGCCGGGCGTCGGCCTCGCGCAGGCCTTCCGGGCACCAGACGAAGTCGGCGTCACCGAGGAACGCGCCGTGTTCGGCCTGGTAGGCGTCGGCGTCAGCGTCCCACCAGCCCCGGCTCGCGCGGCGGCTCTCGGCTGGGTTCACTGCGCGTCGTGTGACGCCTGCGTCTGGTGACGTTTCCATGGACTGCAACGGTAGGCCCCGCAAAAGTCGGCGGATCGGGTCTGGGGGAGGGTTGGACCATGTGGTATTGCGCAGGGTAGGCTGATCGGTGCACTCGTGGGTTGTGCGCCTCGGCATGGAGCAGGCTCACGATCGTCTGACACATCCTGAGCTTCCAATGCACTGATCCTGCACTGCGACAGGCGGGTTGTGCCCCGACGATGGTCCGCGGGAGCGCAGGTCCACCGAAGTCACCCACCGACCGGAGCAACAACCCACATGACGAGCAGCATCGAGGCCACCTCGAGCGCCAGCAGCAACAAGGTCGTCGACGAACTCGCGTCCGATGAGGCGTTCCTCGCCGCGATCGACGAGACCATCAAGTACTTCAACGACGGCGACATCGTCGAAGGCACCGTCGTCAAGGTCGACCGGGACGAGGTCCTGCTCGACATCGGCTACAAGACCGAGGGTGTCATCCCCTCGCGCGAGTTGTCGATCAAGCATGATGTCGACCCTGCTGAGGTCGTGTCGGTCGGTGACCACATCGAAGCCCTGGTCCTTCAGAAGGAGGACAAGGAAGGGCGTCTGATCCTCTCGAAGAAGCGCGCGCAGTACGAGCGGGCGTGGGGCACGATCGAGAAGATCAAGGAAGACGACGGGATCGTTCGCGGCTCCGTCATCGAGGTGGTCAAGGGTGGTCTCATCCTCGACATCGGGCTCCGTGGCTTCCTGCCGGCGTCCCTGGTCGAGATGCGCCGGGTCCGCGACCTGCAGCCGTACGTGGGGCGCGAGCTCGAGGCGAAGATCATCGAGCTGGACAAGAACCGCAACAACGTGGTCCTGTCCCGCCGGGCCTACCTCGAGCAGACCCAGTCCGAGGTGCGCACCGAGTTCCTGCACAAGCTGCAGAAGGGCCAGGTCCGCAAGGGCGTCGTGTCCTCGATCGTCAACTTCGGTGCGTTCGTCGACCTCGGTGGCGTCGACGGCCTGGTGCACGTGTCCGAGCTGTCCTGGAAGCACATCGACCACCCGTCCGAGGTTGTCGAGGTCGGCCAGGAGGTCGAGGTCGAGGTGCTCGACGTCGACCTGGACCGTGAGCGCGTCTCCCTGTCGCTGAAGGCGACCCAGGAAGACCCGTGGCGCCAGTTCGCGCGCACCCACGCGATCCAGCAGATCGTCCCGGGCAAGGTCACCAAGCTCGTTCCGTTCGGTGCGTTCGTCCGCGTCGACGACGGCATCGAGGGCCTGGTGCACATCTCCGAGCTGGCCGAGCGCCACGTGGAGATCCCGGAGCAGGTCGTGCAGGTCGGCTCCGACGTCATGGTCAAGGTCATCGACATCGACCTCGAGCGTCGCCGGATCTCGCTGTCGCTCAAGCAGGCCAACGAGGGCTTCGTCGAGGGCGAGGAGCACTTCGACCCGACCCTCTACGGCATGTCGGCCACGTACGACGAGCAGGGCAACTACATCTACCCGGAGGGCTTCGACCCGGAGACCGCCGAGTGGATGGCCGGCTTCGAGAAGCAGCGCGAGGCGTGGGAGCAGCAGTACGCTGAGGCCCGCCAGCGCTGGGAGGCCCACACCAAGCAGGTGCAGACGGCCCGCCAGGCCGACGCCGCCGAGCCCGCCGCCACTGCCGCGGCCGGCGCGACGAGCAGCGGCCCGGTCACCTCGTCGACCCCGACGGCGGCTCGCGCCCCGGAGGAGCCGGCAGGCACCCTCGCGACGGACGAGGCCCTCGCGGCCCTGCGCGAGAAGCTGGCCGGCGGCAAGAGCTGACGGCTCGCAGAACATAGGAGGGGCCCCGTAGCCGGATTCGGCTACGGGGCCTCTCCCGTTCCCGCCGTTCCCACCAGGCGCGGCGCTGTCCGCGGACCACACGGTCGGCTCCGGGAGGCCTTTGTTCGGCCCCGCCTTGTGCGTGGGCGTGGCGCATTTCGGGCGCGCTTCGGCCGTGCCACGTACGGACTTCACCTGCGCGTCCACGGTGGCGTGAGTGCCGCCCGCGCCGCGGTCGCGGTGATGTTCCCCAGCCGCCGTCCTCACCTGGTCAGCGCACGAGAGCGCCACCTGGTGCATCCACGCCGTCGCTGGTCTTGCAGTCATCGCGGGGGCACCCGCTGGCGCGTCGGCTCGCATCGACGCTGCGCGATCCGCCCACATTTTCAGAGATCATTTTGTAGGTGGATAGCGAAATATCTATGGCGTAAAAGGTGCAAATTATGGCATTGATCGACGTCTGTGTGGAGTCGTGAGTCGGGGTGGCGGCGCATCGTCCCAGACGGTGATCACCCCGGATGTCTCGGATCCACAGCCGCCGGCGAGGGCGAGGTTTAACCATTCGAGGGACTTGCGCTGGTTCTGAGACCACCGGCGGTGTGGCAGCACTGAACGACGAAGCTGGATCCTTGTGAGGGCGGAGTCGGGGGGCAATACCGCCAACCCGCCCTGTGCTGCCCGCGTGCAGCCGGCGATGGCGACGGGCAGGTCCACGCCTGGGTGGGCAGCGCCTGCGGTGGGAGTGGAGCTGCAGCCGGAGACAGCGGTGGAAGCTCCGTGCCGGTCGTTGACGGCAGGGCGGGGTTGCGGCCGACGGGCGCGATGGGTGGCGGCAGACGGACGGCGCTCTCGGTGGCGTCGAGCGCTGCCCGCATGCAGCCGCCGTTGGTGGCAACTGGGTCCGCGCCCGGGTGGGTGGCGTCTCCGGTAGGCGCGAAGTGCTGCCTGCCGACGATGGTGGGTGGGTGTGGGGCGTTGCCCGCGTGCGGCCGGAGGTGGTGCTGTGCGGCGGTTCGGTAGGTGTGGATGTGCTGCCTGCCTGCCGAGGGCGCTAGGTGGCTGGCTTCGGTAGGCGCGAAGTGATGCCCGCCGAAGACGGCGGGTGGGTGCCGCTGGTGGGAGTGAGCGTTGCCCGCGTGTAGCCGGAGGCGGTGGTGTGGGGCGGCTCTGAACGGGCGCGGACGTGCTGTCTGCCGATGGTCGCCGTGCCCACCGTCGCCCCTGACATCGTGGCACCAGGCGGTGTCGTCGGTAGGTGTGGAGCGCCGCCCGCGGCCCGCCGCTGGCCCCGTCCGCGGCTGGCCCCGTCCGCCGCCCGCCGCTGGCCCCGCCCGCCGCCACGGACGACGGCAGGCGGGGGCGCTGGTCGGTGCGGGTGCTGCCTGCGTGCGGGCCTGGGAGGCCGTGGCGTGCAGCGGCTCCGGTAGGTGTGGAGCCGCTGCGCGCGGTGCCGGGGACGGGGTGGGTGGTTACTTGACGCCGGCTACATCCATGGCGCGGAGTTCCTTCTTGAGTTCGGAGACCTCGTCGCGGAGGCGGGCGGCGAGCTCGAACTGCAGCTCGCGGGCGGCGCCGAGCATCTGGTCGCTGAGATCCTGGATGAGGGTGGCGAGCTCGGCGCGGGCCATGCCCGCGCGGGCTGGGGTGGCGGCGCCGGCGGTGCCCTTCGTGCCGCCGCCCTTCTGGCGGGCGCGGGTGTTCTCGGGGGACTTGCCGCGGCTCATCTGGCGGCCGCCGCCGACGGTGATGGCGCCGCCCGGACCGTGGCCGACGACGGCGCCGGCGGTGTCCTCGGCCTCGCGGTAGATGTCGTCGAGGATGTCGCCGAGCTTCTTGCGCAGCGGCTGGGGGTCGATGCCGTTGGCGAGGTTGTAGGCGATCTGCTTGTCGCGGCGCCGGTTGGTCTCGTCGATGGCGAGGGCCATCGACGGGGTCATCTTGTCGGCATACATGTGGACCTGGCCGGAGACGTTACGTGCGGCGCGGCCGATGGTCTGGATGAGGCTGGTGCCGGAGCGCAGGAAGCCTTCCTTGTCGGCGTCGAGGATCGCGACCAGGCTCACCTCGGGCAGGTCGAGGCCCTCGCGGAGCAGGTTGATGCCGACGAGCACGTCGAACTCGCCGCGCCGCAGCTCGCGCAGCAGCTCGACGCGGCGCAGGGTGTCGACCTCGGAGTGCAGGTAGCGCACGCGGATGCCGTGCTCCAGCAGGTAGTCGGTGAGGTCCTCGGCCATCTTCTTCGTCAGGGTGGTGACGAGGACCCGCTCGTCGAGCTCGACCCGCTGGTTGATCTCGTGCATGAGGTCGTCGATCTGGCCCTTGGTGGGCTTGACGATGACCTGCGGGTCGACGAGGCCGGTCGGGCGGATGACCTGCTCGACGAACTCGCCCTGCGTGCGGCCGAGCTCCCACGGGCCGGGGGTCGCCGACAGGTAGACGGTCTGGCCGACCCGCTCCTCGAACTCGTCGAAGCGCAGCGGCCGGTTGTCCTGGGCGCTGGGCAACCGGAACCCGTGCTCGACGAGCGTCCGCTTCCGTGAGGCGTCGCCCTCATACATGCCGCCGATCTGCGGCACGGTGGCGTGCGACTCGTCGATGACGGTGAGGAAGTCGTCGGGGAAGTAGTCGAGCAGGCAGTGCGGCGGGCTGCCCGCCTCACGGCCGTCGATGTGGCGGGAGTAGTTCTCGATGCCGTTGCAGAAGCCGACCTGGCGCATCATCTCGATGTCATACGTGGTGCGCATGCGCAGCCGCTGGGCCTCCAGCAGCTTGCCCTCGCGGTCGAGCTCGGCGAGGCGCTCCTCCAGCTCCACCTCGATCTGCGAGATCGCCCGCTCCATGCGCTCGGGGCCACCGCCGTAGTGCGTCGCGGGGAAGATCATCAGCTGGTCGACCTGGCGGATCTCGTCGCCGGTCAGCGGGTGCAGGTAGGACAGGCGCTCGATCTCGTCGCCGAAGAACTCGATCCGGATCGCGAGCTCCTCATAGGCGGGGATGATCTCCAGCGTGTCGCCGCGGACCCGGAACGTGCCACGGTTGAACGCGAGGTCGTTGCGCGTGTACTGGATGTCGACCAGCCGCCGCAGCAGCTTGTCGCGCTCGAGCTCCTGCCCGACGGTCACCTTGGCGGCCCGGTCCAGATACTCCTCGGGCGTGCCCAGACCGTAGATCGCGGAGACGGTCGCGACCACGATGACGTCGCGGCGGGTCAGCAGGCTCATCGTCGCGGAGTGGCGCAGCCGCTCGACCTCCTCGTTGACCGACGAGTCCTTCTCGATGTAGGTGTCGGTCTGCGGGATGTAGGCCTCGGGCTGGTAGTAGTCGTAGTAGCTGACGAAGTATTCGACCGCGTTGTTGGGCATGAGGCCGCGGAACTCCGTGGCCAGCTGCGCTGCGAGGGTCTTGTTGTGGGCGAGCACGAGCGTCGGGCGCTGCAGCCGCTCGACGAGCCATGCGGTCGTCGCGCTCTTGCCGGTGCCGGTCGCGCCGAGCAGCACCGAGTGCCGCTCGCCGGACCGGATGCGACGCGCCAGCTGCTCGATGGCGGCGGGCTGGTCGCCGGACGGAACGTATTCGCTGACCACCTCGAAGCGGTTGTCCAAGCGGGGAATGTCGAGCGCCATGACCCCAACCGTACGCGGGGGGTATGACAACTTTCGGGTTCCTCGCCCTGGGTGGTTGATCGTATTCAACCTGGCGATTGTGTGGGGAAGATCACCGGACTACCGTAGAGCTGTAGGCCGCTCGCGGCGGCCGACCGGAGAGCAGGCCGGCCATTTACTCGGTCCGGCCCTCCCGGCGCCAGGTTGCTGCCCCGGCCCGTCACGGTCGGCGAGCGCACCGTGGATGGATCGCGCGACACGCGCGACCGGCCGCCGCGAGCGCCCCTGCGTCAGGGGCGCAGACGTCAGGCGGCGCCGGCGATCAAGGGCCAAGCCGCCGCGACCGCCGCGTCCAGCTCGGCCGGTGTGCCGTCGTTGACGATCGAGACGTCCGCGACCGCCCGCCGCTGCTCGTCCGTCGCCTGCGCCGCGATCCGGGCCCGGGCCTCCTCGGGCGTCATCCCGCGCAACCGCACCAGCCGGTCCAGCCGCGTGGGAAGCGAGGCGAACACGATGACCACCGTCTCGTACAGGCGCGACATCTGCTTCTCGACGAGGAGTGGCACATCGTTGACGACGACGGCGCCGTCAGGCGCGGCCGCGACCAGCTCGGCCGTCCGTGCCCGGACGAGGGGGTGCACGATGCCCTCCAGCGTCGCGCGCGCCTCGTCGGAGCCGAAGATCCGGCTCGCCATCGCGGCCCGGTCGAGCGCGCCGTCCGCGGTGAGCACGTCGTCGCCGAACGCCTCGACGACCGCGGCCAGGCCGGGCGTGCCGGGCTCCACGACCTCGCGCGCCAGCCGGTCCGCGTCGATGATCACGGCGCCGAGGGCGGCCAGCCGCTCCGCCACGGCGCTCTTACCGGCGCCGATGCCGCCGGTCAGCCCCACCATCCTCATCCGCCCATCACAGCAGAGCGGACGGACCCGCCGCGCACCGGTCAGGTGATCTCCGGCGTGTACGGCGCGGAAAACGGCATTTGCGGAGATAACCTCCGTGCTGAGGAAGACGACATAGCGGGGCGAACATGACACAAGGGCGACACTGCATCGGCCGGCCGGGCCTGGGGCGCCGTGACATCACCATGATCATTGCGGCCGCCGACGTGGCCGAACAGGGACCACGGCACCGCCGCGGCCGCTCGCTGCGCCGGTCGACGACCGAGGCCGCGGGCATCTTCGCCGCCGCCGCCGTGCTGGCGGTACTCGCGGTCAGCGGCTGGTACGCGGCGTCGGGGGCGACCGCGGTCGCGCAGATGCTGGCGCGCTGACCAGGCGACCCGAGCGGGTGCAGGCGGGCACCCGAACGGTGGGTCATCAACGCCATCAGCCGTGGCGCGAGACGCGGGCTGTCAGCGATACTCTGCCCGGGCGAGTGCACGAGTGCCGTGCGCAAGTGCACGATCTGCACCGACGCCAGGACTAGAAGGACGCGCTGCATGGAGCCGGGACACCCCCCACGGCAGGATCCGCCGACGGAGCCGAGCCACGACCAGGTCAACGGGTCGCCGCCGCGACCCCGCAGCCGGCGTGGCTGGATGTCGGACTCGCCGCTCGACGGCGGGTCCGGCTGGCCGACCTCGGCCTACGCGATCGTCCCCAGGCAGGCGACTCCCCCGAAGGAAGAGCAGCGGGCGCCGCAGGAGGCACCGCAGGAAGTGCCGCCGGCCGCGGCCGCCGAGCCGCCCCCGGAGGTGCACAGCCGCCGCTGGCGGATCGCCGCCCTGGTCATCGGCCTGATCGTGCTCCTCGCCGCGGCGGTGGGCGGGGTGCTCGCCACCCGGAAGTCGTCCGGCGACACGCAGACGCCGACCGGTGAGAACCGTGCCGCCACCGCGCCGCTGACCGAGGCGACGACGCCGGCCGGGTCCGGGGCCACCGCCGGGGCCGCTGCGGGGGGCGCAGGGTCCCCGAGCCTCGACGCCAACGGATCGCCCGTGCCCGCGCTCAGCGCCGGCACCCCCGACCCGAGCGCCGTCGTGACCAGCCCCGTGCCGGAGGGCACCGTCACCGACGTGCTGCGCGCCGGCACCGTGCGGATGACCGTCCTCGCGGGGCAGCCCGACGAGACGTTCGACTTCGACAACGGCGCCAAGCAGGCGTCCGGCGCCGACATGGCCGCCGGCGCGCTCGGGCTGACCGCCGTGGGCGGCGCGGCCTTCGCCCCCGTCCTGGTTACGCCGACCCTCGCCGTCTGCTCGGCGGTCCCGGCCGCCCAGTGGGGCGACCGGGTCCTGCTCAGCGCGCTGCTGCCCACCACGAAGGTCTGCGTCCGCACCGGCGACCAGCGGTTCGGCTGGTTCACGCCCCGGTCCGGCGAGGCCGTCGTCAGCGGCCAGCTCTACACCACGTACCTCGACTTCACCGTGTGGAAAAAGGCCGGCGACTGACCGGTCAGGCGGGCACGTCGACGAAGTGCTCGACGGTCGGCGCGCCGTTGAAGAACGGCCCGAGCAGCCCGCGCCACTGCGTGAAGCGGTCGGTGGCGCGGAAGTTGTCCAGGTGCGCGTCGACCGAGTCCCACTCCACCAGCAGCACGAACCGGGTCGGTGACTCGACGCCGCGTGTCATGCGCACGGACCGGCAGCCGGGGGTGGTCGCGAGCAGTGTGTGTGCCTTGCTGTACGCGGCGGAGAACTCGTCCTCGCGACCGGCGAGCACGTCGATGAGTGCAACTTCCAGAACCATTCGGACAGGGTAGGGGACATCGTGCTCGACTGGCTCACATCCACCGCCTTCCACGCTTTCGGCGCCCCCACCACATGGGCGGAGCTGCTGGGGTTCCTGACGGGGCTGGTCACGGTCTGGCTGGTCGTGCGGCAGCACATCGCGAACTGGCCCATCGGCATCGCCAACGTGCTGCTGCTCATGGTCGCGTTCTGGCACGTCGGCCTCTACGGCGACGCCTGGCTTCAGGTGGTCTATGTGGTGCTCGGCGCCTACGGCTGGTGGCGGTGGCGTCCCGGTGCCACGACGGTAGTCCGTCGCACGACCCGCGTCGAATGGGGTGCACTCGCTGTCGCCGGTGTGTCGCTCACCGTGGCGTTGTGGTGGTACCTCGACCGTTTCACCAGCTCGACCGTGCCGTGGCCGGACGCCGCGACCACCGCTCTCTCCCTGCTCGCGACCTACGGACAGACCCGCCGGCTCGTCGAGAGCTGGTGGCTGTGGATCGCGGTCGACGTCGTCTACGTGCCGCTCTACGGGTACAAGGACCTGTGGCTCACCGCGGTGCTCTACCTCGCCTTCCTCGCCCTGTGCGTCCTGGGGTTGCGCGCGTGGCGGCAGGCCCTCGACCCGCGGCGCGAGACGGTGCCGGCGTGACCCACGGCCTCGTCGTCGGCAAGTTCTACCCGCCGCACGCCGGGCACCACCTGCTCATCGACACCGCTGCCCGTACATGCGACCGCGTCACCGTCGTCGTCGCACCGTCGAGCACCGAGTCCATCCCGCTCGAGACCCGCCTCGACTGGCTGCGCGAGGTCCATTCGGCCAGCCCGCACGTGCGCTTCGCCGGCGTGTACTGCGACCTGCCGATCGACTACGACGACCCCGACATCTGGCAGGCGCACTACGAGGTCTTCCGCGGGGCCGTCGGTCCGGTGCAGGTCGACCTGGTTTTTTCATCCGAGTTGTACGGCGATGAGCTCGCCCGACGGTTCGACGCGCGGCACGTCCCGGTCGACCCGCCGAGGCACGGTGTGCCGGTCTCGGGCACGGCCGTCCGCGCCGATCCGGTGGCCAACTGGGCGTTCCTGGCCCCTCCCGTACGCGGCTGGCTGGCCCGGCGGGTGGTCGTCGTCGGTGCCGAGTCGACCGGCACCACCACCCTCGCGCGGGCGCTCGCCGCCCAGCTCAGACTGCGCGGCGGAGCGTTCGCCGGCACGCGCTGGGTCCCGGAGCACGGGCGGACCCTCACCGAGCTGAAGATGGCCGGCGGCGTCAAGGTCGAGGACCTCGTCTGGGACCGCGAGGACTTCCTGACCGTCGTGCGCGAGCAGAACGCCGCGGAGGACGCCGCTGCCCGGGGCGGCGGGCCGCTGCTCATCTGCGACACCGACGCGTTCGCCACCGCCGTCTGGGAGGAGCGCTACCTCGGCTCCGCCTCGCCGGAGGTCCGCGCCGCCGCCCGCGAGCCCGCGCTGTACCTGCTGACCCCCGACGACGACGTGCCCTTCGAGGACGACGGGATGCGTGACGGCGAGCATCTACGCGGGTGGATGACCGACCGGTTCCGCACCGAGCTCGCCGCCGGCCGGGTCCCGTGGATCGAGCTGACCGGGACGTACCGGATGCGACTGCGCACGGCACTCGCGGCCTGCGACGAGCTGCTCACGCAGGGTTGGCGGTTCGCCGCGCCGCAGCTGCCCCGCCGGTCGCCGGGAAATGTCGGGGGGTCCTGTTAGGGTCCCGCGCATGAGGCACATCACGACGTTCGCCGGGCTTCCGGTGATGCAGTTCGGGCCCGGCGTCGTCGACAAGCTGGACCGGGCTGGCACCCCGCGCAGCGCCGTCGCGTGGCGGATCGAGACGGACTATGAGGACAGCGAGGAGGTGTTCGGCTCCACCCTCGACCGGTGCCTCGACGTCGTCGGCGGCGAGTCCATCCACGCGTTCGTCATCGGCCAGTGGGGCGAGGCGTATGACACCGCGCCGCCCCTGCACCTGCTCATCGCCGCCCGCGCCCGCCTGCCGCACCTGCGGGCGCTGTTCATCGGCGAGATGACCGGCGAGGAGTGCGAGATCTCCTGGATCAACCACACCGACGTGGCGCCGCTGCTCGCCGCGTTCCCGGGGCTGGAGATCCTGCGCATCCGCGGCGCCGACGGGCTGCAGCTGTCGCCGGTGCGGCACATGCGCCTGCGTGAGCTGGCGGTGGAGAGCGGCGGCCTGCCCGCGGCCTTCCTCCGCGGCGTCGTCGACTCGCACCTGCCGGCGCTGACCGACCTGGAGCTGTGGCTCGGCGTCAGCGAGTATGGCGGCGACATCACCGTCGATGACCTGACGCCGGTCCTCAGCGGCTCGGGCATGCCCCGGCTGCGCCGGCTCGCGCTGCGCAACGCCGAGATCGCCGACCAGGTCGCCGCCGCGCTCGCCGGCGCGCCCGTCGTGCCCCGCCTCGAGGAGCTCGACCTGTCCCTCGGCATCCTCTCCGACCGGGGCGCCGAGGCGCTCCTGCTCGGCCAGCCGCTGACCCACCTGCGACGGCTCGACCTGTCCCACCACTTCGTCTCGGCCGAGCTGGCCGACCGGCTCCGGGCCGAGCTGCCCGGCGTCGACGTCGACCTGTCCGACCAGCAAGAGGAGGACGACGGCGAGCGCTACACGGCAGTGTCGGAATGACCGCCATCACCGTCGTCGGCGTTCCCGGCAACCGGCGGGTCAGGCTGTTCCGCGACGCGGCCGTCGCCGCGGGACTTCCCGAGCCCACGGTCGTGAGCTGGCGTGACGTCTGCGCCGGCGCGCGGGTCGACGGCGGCGGGTCGAGCTGGATCCGGCTGGAGTCACCGGGGGAGGACGCCGAGACCGACCGGCTGCTGCGGGGCGCGGGGAGCGAGGCCGCGCACGGCGAGATCGTCGGGCTCGCCGCCTGGCACCGCGGCCTCGTCGCGGCGGCCCGCCGGGTCGAGGCGTGGGGCGTGCCGCTGCTGACCGCGGTCGACGAGCTCGACGTCATGTTCGACAAGCGGCGGTGCCACGCGCTGCTGCGGTCCAGGGGCGTGGCGGTGCCCGACGCGTTCGCCGCGGCCGGCTACGAGGAGATCCGTGAGCGCGGCTGGCGGCGGGTGTTCGTCAAGCCACCGCACGGGTCGTCGGCGTCGGGGGTCGTCGCGCTCGGGTTCGGCGGGGCTCGCGAGCGGGGGCGGGTCGTCGCGTACACCTCCGCGGCTCTCGACGGCGGCAAGCTCTACAACGAGCTGCGGGTGCACAGGTATACCGACGAGCGGACCATCGCCGCGATCGTCGACCGGCTCGCCGTCGACGGCCTGCACGTCGAGCGGTGGCTGCCGAAGGCGTCGCACGACGGGCTCGTGTTCGACCTGCGGGTGCTCGTCGTCGCCGGCCGGGTCAGCCACGTCGTCGTGCGCACCGGCAGGTCCCCGATGACCAATTTGCACCTGGGCAACGCCCGCGGCGACCTGCCCGGCGTCCGGGCCGCCGTGGGGGAGGAGCACTGGGCGGCCGCGATGCGCACCTGCGAGGCGGCGGCGGCCTGCTTCCCCGGCAGCCTGCACGTCGGCGTGGACCTGATGTTCGGCCGCGACCACGGCACCCACGCCGTCGCCGAGGTCAACGCGTTCGGCGACCTGCTGCCCGGGCTGCTCGTCGCCGGCCGCGACACGTACTCCGCAGAGCTCGACGCCCTCCTCTCCGGCCGCTTCACCGCCCCGTCGCCTTCGGTCACCGCTGCGCCGCCGTCTCCGGTAGCAGGCGTGCAGGCGCAGGTCGTCGCTGACCAGCCGTCGCAGTCGGTCGGCCGCGAGTCGTCGCGGCTGATTGCCTTGCCGCAGCTGGCCGGCGGCACCGTGCGCGCGCCGATCCGGGTCAGCGAACCCGCTACGGTCACGGCACTGCCTGGGACGTTCGCCCGTGGCACGGTTGCCGCGCGCCTGCCGCATGTCGTGCTTGCCGGGCCGAGTGACGTGGTTGCCGGGCAGCGTGCTCTGGGTGGCGTGGTCGCTGGGCCGGGTGTTCCCCGCGTTGTGGTTGCCGGGTCGGGCGTTTCCGGCGTTGCGGTCGGCGGGCAGGGGGCTCCGCGTGGTGAATCAGCGGCGGGTGCGGCTGCTCGTGGAGGCGCCACGGAGAGCTGGGCTGTGCGGTGAAGAGGTTTGTCGGAAGCCATGACCTGCTGTTCGTCACGTTGGACACGCTGCGGCACGACGTCGCGGCCGGGCAGTTGCGGGCCGGGCAGACGCCCAACCTGGCGAAGGTGCTTCCCGGTGGGGAGTGGGAGCGGCGGCACACGCCGGCGTCGTTCACGTATGCGGCGCACCACGCGTTCTTCGGCGGGTTCCTGCCGACACCGGTGACGCCGGGGCCGCACGAGCGGCCGTTCGCGGCGCGCTTCCCGGGCAGCACGACGGTCGGCGAGGACACGTGGGAGTTCGACGAGGGTGATGTCGTCACCGGGTTGCGGGCCGCGGGGTACCACACCATCTGCGTCGGCGGCGTGGGCTTCTTCGCGATGACGTCGGCGCAGGGCGGGGTGCTGCCGGGGCTCTTCGACGAGGCGCACTGGACGCGGGACTTCGGGGTCACCAACCCGGGCTGCTTCGAGGCGCAGCTCGAGCGGCTCAAGACGGTGCTGCCCGATGACGGGCCGCTGTTCACGTTCGTCAACGTCGCCGCCATGCATCAGCCCAACCGGCACTACCTGCCCGGCGCCGCCGAGGACACGGTCGCGTCGCACGGGGCGGCGCTGGCATACGTCGACCGGCACCTGCCGACGCTGTTCGGGCTCGTCACGTCCCGCGGCCGGCCGTGCCACGTGATCATGTGCAGCGACCACGGCACGGCGTACGGCGAGGACGGGCACATCGGGCACCGCTTCGCGCACGAGGTGGTGTGGACGGTGCCGTACGCCGAGTTCACGCTCGAGCTGGGGGAGTGGTGATGCTCGGATCTCCGTATCAGGGGTACCTGTACGCGTACCCGCACAAGACCGCATACCGGCCGCTGCGTCCCCGGCCGGCGCTCGCCGACGTGTGGGCGGCGGAGGCGACGGACGCGCTGTTCCTCTACGTCCACGTGCCGTTCTGTGAGATGCGGTGCGGGTTCTGCAACCTGTTCACCAGGGCGCGGCCGCCCGCCGAGCAGGTCACCGCATACCTCGACCAGATGGCCCGGCAGGCGGGCCGGGTCGCCGCCGCCGTGCCGGGCGCGAGCTACGCCCGGGCCGCGATCGGCGGCGGGACCCCGACGTACCTGACGGCGGCCGAGCTGAGCCGGCTGTTCGACACCGTCGAGCGGGCCACCGGCGCGGACCTGCGCGCGGTGCCGACGTCGGTGGAGACGTCGCCCGCCACGGCGACCGCCGACCGGCTCGCGGTCCTCGTCGAGCGCGGCACGACCAGGGTCAGCATCGGCGTGCAGAGCTTCCTCGACGCCGAGGCGCACGCCGCGGGCCGGCCGCAGCGTCGCGCCGAGGTCGACCGGGCCCTCGACACGATCCGCGCGGCCGGTCCGGCCGAGCTGAACATCGACCTCATCTACGGCATCCCCGGTCAGACCGCCGCCACCTGGACCGCGTCGCTGCGCACGGCGCTGACGTGGCGGCCCGAGGAGCTGTACCTGTACCCGCTGTACGTGCGGCCGATGACCGGGCTCGGCCGGCGCGCCCCCGGCACGCCCGACCCCGAATGGGACGCGCAGCGGCTCGGGCTCTACCGGCACGCCGTCGACCTGCTCGCCGACGCGGGCTACGAGCAGCAGTCGATGCGCGCGTTCCGGCGGCGTGACGCCGCGCCGATCGGCGATTCCGCCGGTCCCGGGTACTGCTGCCAGGACGACGGCATGGTCGGACTGGGGTGCGGGGCCAGGTCGTACACGACGGGACTGCACTATTCGTTCGACTATGCGGTGAGTGTCCGGCAGGTCCGGGGCATTCTGGACGACTACCTGGCGCGGCCGGCGGAGGACTTCGACGTGGCCGAGGTCGGGTTCGTGCTCGACGGCACCGAGCAGCGCCGCCGCTGGCTGCTCAAGTCGCTGCTGCGGGCGTCGGGGGTGGAGCCGGCGGCGTACCGGGCGCGGTTCGGCACCGGCGTCGACGACGACTTCCCGGCGCTGGGCCTGCTCCGCGACAGCGGCCACCTCGACGGGTACCGGCTCACCGCCGAGGGGCTCGCGCACTCCGACGCGATCGGGCCCTGGCTCATCTCCGCAGGCGTCCGCGCCGCCATGGCCGGGCACGTGCCGCGATGAAGATCCTGTACCGCGGCCCGCTCGCGAGCTGCAACTACGACTGCCCGTACTGCCCGTTCGCGAAGCGGCGCGACCCACCCGAACTGCTGCGCGAGGACCGGGCCGCGCTCGACCGGTTCGTCGGCTGGGTCGAGTCGCACCCCGCCGAGCCGACCGAGGTGCTGTTCACGCCGTGGGGCGAGGGGCTGACGCGGTCCTGGTACCGGGCCGCGCTCGTCCGGCTGTCGCACCTGCCGCACGTCGGGCGGGCCGCGATCCAGACCAACCTCGCGGGGCGGCTCGGCTGGGTCGCCGACGCCGACCGGGACACGCTCGCGCTGTGGTGCACGTACCACCCCGGGCAGACGAGCCTGGAGCGCTTCCTGCTGCAGGTGGCGACGCTGCGCCGGCACGGCATCCGGCACTCCGTCGGCGTCGTCGGCCTGCCCGCGCACCTTCCCGACGCGAAGGCGCTGCGTGCGTCGCTGCCTCCCGAGGTGTACCTGTGGGTCAACGCCGCCGACGGGCACACGTACACGCCGGCGGAGGAGGCCGCGTGGAACGCGATCGACCCGCTGTTCGGCTACAGCGTCAGGCCGCACCGGTCCCGCGGGCGCGCGTGCCGCACCGGCGACGAGGTGATCTCCGTGCTCGGCGACGGCACGGTCCGCCGGTGCCACTTCGTGCCCGAGCCACTCGGCAACCTGTACGACGACACCTGGCGCCGCACCACAGCGCCCTGCCCGAAGGAGGAGTGCGACTGCCACATCGGCTACGTGCACCTGCGGAGCCTGCCCCTGTACACCGTGTTCGCCGGCGGGGTGCTGGAGCGCATCCCCCACGAGCAGCCACTCTGGTCCGTCCCGCACGCCGCCGCCACGGGCAGCGCCTGAGACGCCGGGTGATGGCTGAGGGACGTCGAAGCAGCGGCCAGTCGGTGGTCGATGTCTGCGGACGAGAAGGTGCTGGTCGCCGGGAGGCGGCCTAGGGTGGCCCAAGCGCCGGAGACGCTGAAGGGCCGCCGGAGCGGCCCCTCGAGCGGACAGATCAGGCGTGGGAGCGCTTGCGGGCGACGCGCTCGCGGTCCTTCTGGTCGAGCATGACCTTGCGGATGCGGACGGCGGTCGGGGTGACCTCGACGCACTCGTCCTCGCGGCAGAACTCGAGGGCCTGCTCCAGGGTGAGCTTGCGCGGCGGGATGAGCTTCTCCGTCTCGTCCGAGGCGGACGAGCGCATGTTGGTGAGCTTCTTCTCCTTGGTGATGTTGACGTCCATGTCGTCGGCGCGGGAGTTCTCGCCGACGATCATGCCCTCGTACACCTCGGTGGTGGGCTCGATGAACATGGAGCCGCGCTCCTGGAGGTTCATCATCGCGAAGGGGGTGGCGACGCCGGCCCGGTCGGCGACGAGGGAGCCGGTGGCGCGCATGCGCAGCTCGCCGAACCACGGCTCGTACTTCTCGAAGACGTGGTGCAGGATGCCGGTGCCGCGGGTGTCGGTGAGGAACTCGGTGCGGAAGCCGATGAGGCCGCGGGCCGGGACCAGCCACTCCATGCGGATCCAGCCGGTGCCGTGGTTGACCATCTGCTCCATGCGGCCCTTGCGGGTGGCGAGGAGCTGGGTGATGGCGCCCAGGTATTCGTCGGGGGCGTCGATCGTGAGGCGCTCGACCGGCTCGTGCACCTTGCCGTCGACCTCGCGGGTGACGACCTGCGGCTTGCCGACGGTCAGCTCATAGCCCTCGCGGCGCATCTGTTCGACGAGGATGGCGAGGGCGAGCTCGCCGCGGCCCTGGACCTCCCACGTGTCGGGGCGCTCGGTCGGGAGGATGCGCAGCGACACGTTGCCGACCATCTCGCGGTCGAGGCGGTCCTTGACCAGGCGGGCGGTGACCTTGGTGCCCTTGACCTTGCCGGCGAGCGGTGACTGGTTGGTGCCGATGGTCATCGAGATCGCCGGCTCGTCGACGGTGATGAGGGGCAGCGCGACCGGGTTCTCCGCGTCGGCGAGGGTCTCGCCGATCATGATGTCGGGGATGCCGGCGAGCGCGATGATGTCACCCTGCCCGGCCTCCTCGGCGGGCTTGCGCTCCAGGCCCTGGGTCATCAGCAGCTCGGAGATGCGGACGTTCTGCACGGTGCCGTCGGTGCGGATCCAGGCGACGGTCTGGCCCTTGCGGATCTTGCCTTCGCGGACCCGGCACAGTGCGAGCCGGCCGAGGAACGGCGACGCGTCGAGGTTGGTGACGTGCGCCTGCAGCGGCGCGCCCTCCGTGTAGGACGGGGCCGGGATGGTGTTGAGCAGGGTCTGGAAGAGCGGCTGCAGGTCGTCGCTGTCGGCGGGCACCGTGCCGTCCTCGGGCTGGCTCAGCGAGGCGATGCCGTCGCGGGCGCAGGCGTAGACGATCGGGAACTCGATCTGGTGCTCGTCGGCGTCGAGGTCGAGGAAGAGCTCGTACGTCTCGTCGATGACCTCCTTGATCCGGGCGTCGGGGCGGTCCACCTTGTTGATCACCAGGATGATCGGCAGGCGGGCCTTCAGCGCCTTGCGCAGCACGAACCGGGTCTGCGGCAACGGGCCCTCGGAGGCGTCGACGAGCAGGACCACGCCGTCGACCATCGTCAGGCCGCGCTCGACCTCACCGCCGAAGTCGGCGTGGCCGGGGGTGTCGATGATGTTGATCGTGGTCGGGGCTCCGCCGTCGGCAGGGACATAGCGCACGGCGGTGTTCTTCGCGAGAATGGTGATGCCCTTCTCGCGCTCCAGGTCCATCGAGTCCATCACCCGGTCGACCTGCTCCGCGCGCGCGTGGAACGCGCCGCTCTGCCGCAGCATCGCGTCGACAAGGGTGGTCTTGCCGTGGTCGACGTGAGCGACGATGGCGACGTTGCGGAGGTCTGCGCGGGTCTGCATGGCATCCATTGTTCCAGGCGGCCCGAGGGTGCCGTCACGCACAGTGCGCGATGTGATGTACCGCGCCCGGACTCATCGAAACCGGCCTCCTCCGACGTCATAGGGGACAGCGGGCCGGCGCGGTCCGCGATAGCGTGCCAGGACGGGGAGGCATCGATGAGCTACGGCAGCTTCTATGGGGACGACGACACCGCTGAGCAGCGCTGGGGGATCGAGGAGGACGCGCCGCGCCGGCGGCGTCCGGGGATGATCTTCCTGTTGGGCGCGCTCGTCGTGGTCGTCCTGGTCGCGCTCGGCGGGCTCACGGTCCTCGTCAAGGGCAAGGATCCGAAGCCCACGTCCGCCGGCTCGCGGCCGTCGCAGGTGGAGGCCGAGCCGAGCACCGAGGCGAGCGAGGTGGTCGTGGCGGCGACGTCGGCGCCGCCGCCGCCGAGCCCCACCCCGTCCGCGACGCCCTCGAAGGTCCCGACGAAGAAGTCGATCGCGCCGCCGAAGCAGACCGCGCTGCCGCCCCCGCCGCCGAAGGTCAGCGCGAAGCCCGGCTGTCAGCCCACGTACAAGGGCACCCAGCTGCCGAAGTCGAGCGTCCGCGAGTATCTGGACGCGGCGTCCACGAAACAGTTCTGGGGCAGCAGCACCCCCGCCGAGGTGCAGGCCATCAGGGTCCCGAAGCGGCTGATGTACGGGGTGGCCGACCAGGAGAGCGGCTGGCAGTCCAACATCTACGCCTGCGACGGGGGCGTCGGGGTCATGCAGGTCATGCCCAACACCGAGACCTGGATGAACCAGCGCTTCGGCACCAGCTGGAAGATCGACACCCCGAAGGACAACGTGATGCTCGGCGGGCAGTACCTGGCCTGGGCGATCCGCTACTTCGGCGAGCAGCTCGGCACGTTCGACATCATGGGCGCCGACCCGACGCTGCTCAACGCGGTCGTGTCCGCCTACAACAACGGCGCCGGCGCGGTCGACCTCACCAAGGGTGACGCCGGGATCACCAACTGGAACTACGTCAACAACGTCAAGGCGCTCATGGGCCGCTGCTGCAACGACTACTAACGTAGGGCGGCATGAGGCTCGACCCCGTAGGCCGACTGCTGAAGCTCCCGCCCGCGCTGACCGGACGCGTCCGCGTCACCAAGGGCATCCCCGTCCGGATGCGCGACGGCGCGATCCTGCGCGCCGACCACTACGGCCCGGCCCTCGACGCCGCGCTGCCCACGGTGCTGGTGCGCACGCCCTACGGCCGCGGCGCGCCCACCAGCGTGCTGTGCCGGGCCGTCGCCCAGCGCGGCTTCAACGTGCTGATCCAGTCGTGCCGGGGCACGTCGGACTCCGGCGGCACGTTCGAGCCGCTGCTGCAGGAGCGCGAGGACGGCCTCGACACCCTCGACTGGTTGCGGTTGCAGCGTTGGTACGACGGCCGCCTCCTCACCTACGGCCCCAGCTACGTCGGTTTCGTGCAGTGGGCGCTCGCGGCCGAGGCGGGCGACGAGCTCCAGGCGATGGCCACGATCGTCACCGCCTCCGACTTCGGCCCGCCGACCTACGCCGGCGGCGCCTTCTCCCTCGACACCGTGCTCACCTGGTCGGCGATCCTCGACGCGCAGCGCGGCACCCGGCTGGACAACGCCGTCGACCTGCTGCGCGGCCAGCCGAGACTGCAGCGCGGCCTCGCCCGCGTGCCGCTCGCCGAGGCGGACCGCATCACGACCGGAGCCGAGGTCGAGTTCTTCCAGCGGTGGCTCGCCGAGGCCGACCCCACCTCCCCCTACTGGACTCAGCGCGGACACACCCACACCCTGCCGAAGGTCACCGCGCCGGTCCTGATGATAGGCGGCTGGTACGACATCTTCCTGCCATGGCAACTGGCCGACTACACCGCGTTACAGGCGGCGGGCCTCCGGCCGCACCTCACCGTCGGCCCGTGGCACCACGGCAGCGCCGGGCTCTTCCAGCACTCCGCGGCCGAGGCCGTCGCCTGGTTCCGCGCGCACACCGGCGGCCCCGAAAGCATCCGCGAACAGCCCGTCCGGGTCCACGTCGGCGGCACCGACACGTGGCGCGAGCTGCCGGAATGGCCTCCCGTGGACGGTGGGACGCGCCGGTTGCACCTGGGCCGCGACGGCGGCCTGAGCGCCACCGCCGCGCCGGACGGCGAGCGGCTGGAAGGGTTCACGTACGACCCGAAGGACCCGACGCCGGCGCTCGGCGGCCCGCGGCTCATCGGCAAGATCTCCGGCCGGCGCGACAACCATCCGCTCGAGGCGCGACCGGACGTGCTGACGTTCACGTCCGAACCCCTCGAGGAGCCCCTGGAGGTGGTCGGCCCGATCGCCGCGGAGATCACCGTCCGGGCTGCCTGCGTCCGGCCGGACGGCACGCCGTTCACCGACCGCGACCTCGTGCCGCATTTCGACGTGTTCGTCCGGCTGTGCGAGGTGGACGAGCAGGACCGCTCGTGGAACATCTGCGACGGGCTCGCCCGCGCCACAGGTGGCGGCGGGGTCGAGGTGCGGGTGGAGCTGTGGCCGACCGCGTACCGGTTCGCGGCGGGGCGCCGCATCCGGGTCCAGGTCAGCGGCGGGGCGCACCCGCGCTTCTCGCGCAACCCGGGCACGGGCGCGCCGCTCGGTCATGAGCTGGAGCTGCGCGCCGTCCGGCAGGAGATCCTTGCCCCGTCGTCGATCATCCTGCCGGTGCCGGGGCCTCAGTCCTGAAACGTGGAGGGGCCGACGTCGGTGTAGGTGCCGGAGTCGGCGTCCCACTCGAACTGCCGCCCCTCGGAACCCGCGCTGACGACCTTGCCGAACGCCGGGTAGCGCTCGACGAGCCACTCCAGGTCGGGCATGAGCAGCTCACCCGCGTCGGCGAGCTGCTCGTCGGTCTCGTCACCGACCAGCAGGTTCCACCCGCTGGCCTTCCGCCCGTCGGGCGCGGCCGGCAGGGTCGCGTCCTCGGGGTCGTGGTACACGTACCCAGGGAGGAGCGACTCGTCCTCCACCAACCGTCGCGACGCGAACGCGATCAAGTAACTCATGCGCTCAAGTATCCCCACGCTCCACGGTGACCTCGGCGGTGGGGATGCCCCGCGCGGCCGCCGCCCGCTGCGCCTCCTCGTCGATCGCGGCCCGCACCGGCGCCCGCAGCGGCCCCCACGCCGACACCGTCACCGCCAGCCGCTTCCCCGCGACCTTCGCCCGCCACGACCCCGCGAGGTCCCCGTCGACCAGCAGCGCCCCGGGGTTGCCGAGCACCCGCCAGACCTCCCTCTCCCGTTCCTTCTGCGGCGTCAGTACGCCGCGGTCCCGCGCCTGCAGGAACGGATCGGACGCCGGCAGCAGCCGCACCCCGTGCACCGGCCCGGCGTCCAGCAGGTCCGCCAGGCACTCCTCGGGGATCCACGTCTTGCGCCCGTCGACGCTCACCTCCGCCAGGCCATCCGGCCACGCCGGCTTGATCGCCGTGACGGTCGTGCCGAGGTACTTCGCGACGTCGCTGGGCGTCGCGGGTCCGAGCAGCCGCAGGTACGCGCGGATCAGCCCCGACGGGTCGCCCGGCCCCTCCGGCACGGGCGGCGGGTCGTCGATCGGCAGCAGCACGCTGGTCGCCGCCGCCTCGTCGAGCTGCACCCCACCCGCGAGCCCCGCCTGCTGGAACACCGACCCGGCGATGTGCGTCGCCTTGCACGGCCCGCAGTAGTACGTCAACGCCTCCGGGACGAGGTCGCTGACGCCTCGGCTCGCGTCACCCTTCGACGTCGGCCCCTTGACCACCGCCGCGAACGCCCCGGCCGTCGCCCGGAACGCCCCGATCCCCAGCTTGCCGCCGTCGGGGATCTGCTTGCTGCCGAACCTGGCCTCCGCGTCGGCGTCGCTCACCGGCCACAGCGCCGCGACCAGCCCCGGCAGGTCCGCCCGCCGGTGCAGGTGGCGTGCGCCCCGGGTCGACCACACCATCGCGAGGTCCCCGTCGAACCTGCTCGTCCGGGCGGCGAGGGCCTGCCGCGCCGTCCCGGCCGGCACGTTGGGCACCCCGAGGTCGAGCACCGCGAGGTCACCCGGGTCGGCGTCGACCCGCTCGTGCAGCTGGTTGGCGACGGTCCGGTACGCGAGCACCTTCGCCCGCCCCACGCTCGGCATCGCCCCATTCTCGTGTCCCACAGCTCACCCCGCATCCCAACCCCGAAGGCGCCCGTGCCGGCGGCCGGCGGCCTTGCGTACCGGCCCGGGCCCGGCGGACGATTGTCGGTATGACGAGCGACACGGCGGACGACGGCTCGGCCAGGATCACGTTCAGCGATCCGGACCTGGCCTTCCTGCGGCATGCCAGGTTCGGCGAGCTGCCCGCCCGCATCCGCCCCAGCGACACGGTCGAGCTCGTCGAGACCGACCCGAAGCGCGACTGGCCGGACCTCGGCCCGAGCCGCGCGCAGGTCGAGGCGCAACGCGGCGGCGGCTGACCCCGCCGGCCCGCGCCGATCAGGTCTCGACCAGCGGCTGGTACTCCTGCTCGGTGAGCCCGAACGTCCAGGCCACCCCCTCCCGAGGGGTGCGGGTGGTCGGTGGGACGCGCAGCCAGTAGATGCGGCTGGTGCCGTCGGGCTCCGGGGTGCTGTTGATGACCTCCACCATGGTGAGCGGCTCGTCGTCGGCGAAGCGCAGCTGCCACAGGACGCCGCACGCGTCGGAGCCGAGCCGCCGCGCGCCCGCTTCCCGCAGGTAGCGCTCATAGCCGAAGTGCTCGAGCATGACGCGCCGCAGCTCGGCGTTGCGCTCCGCGGCGATCTCGGCGTGGGTCAGGCGGGCGAGCCGGTGCACGAGCTCCGAGGGGATCGGCATGCCGCGCCACGCGTGCAGCGCGAACCCGTCGCCGTAGCGCAGCGCGGGGGTGTCGGCGGCGTGCAGCCGGCCCACGTTGTCGCGGTGCAGCTCGACGGGCCGGTCGGTCAGGATGGCGACGTTGGCATACGGCCACCACCACCCGGCGGACCGCGCCACACCCGCCAGCCCCGCGAGCCGCTGCGCGGCACGCAGCACCGCGGTGTCGGCCCTGCCCCCGTCGGCCCGCGCGCCGTCGCCCCGCTGGGCGTCGACTCCGAGGCCCCCGGACGAGTGTGCGACTCCCGCGCCGCCGGCCGGGTGGCCGTCGGCCTGAGCGCCTCCGGCCCATTCGCCGCCCCGGAGGCCGTCACCCTGAGCGTCCTCGGCCCATCCGTCGCCCTGGACTTCTCCGGACCAGCCGCCGCCGCGCGGGCTGTCGGCCCGGAGCCCACCGCCCCGCGAACTGCCGGCCCACCCGCCGGGAGCGCCGCCGCGCACAGAACCACCCGGCCTGGAGCCACCACCGCGCGAACTGCCGCCCCACCCTCCGCCCCGGGAGCCATCACCCAAGGAAGCACCGGACGCGAGGCCCTGGGCGCTATCACCCGAGGAAGCGCCGGGCGCAAGGCCCTGGGCGCCACCACCCGGGGAAGCGGCGGACGCGGCATCCCGGCCGTCGGAGCCGGCGTGCACGGAGCCGCCCGAGCCCGAACCGCCGTCGCGCGGCAGAGGCAGGGACAGCGCGCCGGGCGTGTCGGCGCGAGAAGCGGCCGCGTCGAAGGCGGCAAGCCAGCCCGCGTCGTGCTGGCCGGAGACGGCGTCGAGGAGGACGGTGCGGGCGTGAGCGGGCAGCTCGTTGCGCAGGTGGGTGCGCAGCGGGGCGGCGACGCGGTCGTTGACCATGCGCCACACGTCGGCGCCGCAGGCGGCCCACAGGCGGGCCCAGCCGTCGGGGCCGAGCGACTCGTGGACCTCGGCGCGCGCGGCGGCCCACGGGGTGGTGCGGACGGCGGCGCGGACCGAGACGCCGGCCGTGCCCGGGACGGGTGGGCAGCCCTGGGCGCGCAGCTCCTCGGCCACGAGCACGTCGTCGTCGCTGAAGGCGGCCGCGGTCCCCACGCCCAGGCGGGTGGTGGGCAGGGCGAGACCGGCCCGGGCGGCGCGGCGGGCGGCGGTGGTCATGGGTCGCGGGGCGGCGGCCGGGCCCGGCAGGTCGCGGCGGCCGGTGAGCAGGGCGGCCGCCCTGGCGCCCGCGGCCGGTGAGGCGAACCACACGATGTGCGCGGGCTCGGGCAGGCCGGCCGAGCGGTAGGCCAGGCGGACCGCCTCGGCGGCGGCCTCGCGGTCGGCGGGCGCGGTCGACAGGCCCGCGGCGAGCCACTTCGCCGCGTTGGCGCCGAGCGCCGCGGCGCTGGTCTCGGAGGTGAGCGGGGTCGTGGTCATCAGTCCGCCACCGGACGCCACGAGCCGGGCACGTATTCGCGCTGGCGGATGATCCGGTACGCCCCGGCTGGGATCGCGATCGAGCCGTGCTCCTCGTGGACGACCCTCGCCTTGGACACGACCTTGACGAAGAGCCGGTCGATGTCGTCACGGTCGGCGAGCAGCAGCGTGTCGGGCCCGACGATCACGTGGGCGTGGCCGGTCGCCTCGCCACGGGCGAGGATCATGCGGCCGGAGCGGTCGCGCGGGGCGGGCACCGCGGTCGCGGGCACCTCACCCGCGGCGATGGGCACCAGCAGGACGTCACCTTGTCGATACACGGCCGTACCTCCAAGAAAAAGGCCGAACAAACAGACAGCGCCGAACCAGCCGAACAAGCGCACGATAGCGCCGGGGTACGACACTTTTTCACGCCCGCCGAAGGCCGGGGACCCATGGACCTCGGTCAAGCTCAATACGGCACCTGTGCGGCCCGCGCGTAACTCGACAAAAAGGAATATCAACTCGAAACCCTCGAACAGGGTCGCGTAATCCCTGAAAAGCAGCGACCATGAAGACCTCCTGGGGCAAGAGGGGTGCATCATGCAGTCGACGCTGGCGGTCCTGTGCCCGTTCGCACCGCGCCTCTCGCCGCACGCCGACCTCGTCCAGCGCTGGTCGCTGCACTGGGCCACCAGGCACGGCCTGCTCGACCGCGCGGGCGCCCGGGCCGCGTTCGCCAGGGCAAGGTTCGCCAACCTGATGGCCCGCACCTACCCCGACGCCGCACCCGCCGACCTGCAGCTCGCCACCGCCTGGCTGATCAGCGTCTTCGCCCTCGACGACCGCCTCGAGCGGGCCGGCGACCCGGCGGCGACCAGGCGCCTCGTCGACGAGGTCATGCAACTGCTCGACGACGACGGCGAGGACCCGAAGGGCCACCTCAGGGCCGTCGCCGAGGTGTGGCGGCGCACCAGGCAGCGCGTCGGGCCGGCCTGGCGGGAGCGGTTCGTCGCCCACGTCGGCGACTATCTGGAGGCCACCGTCTGGGAGGCCGGCAACCGCGCCGCCAACCGTCCGCCGCCCGTCGCCGAGTACCGCACCATGCGCTTCCGCACCGCGGCCATCGACATGTTCTTCGACCTCATCGAGCCCATGCACGGCGTCGAGCTGTCCCCGGGGGTGTTCGAGGACGCGGACTTCGCCGTGATGCGCCGCTCCGCCGGGATGATCACCGCGATCTTCAACGACCTCGTGTCGTGGCCGAAGGAGGAGGCCGCCGGCGACCACCACAACATCGTGCTCGCCCTGCGGCACGAGCGCCGGCTGCCGGTGGAGGCGGCGGTCCGCGTGGCGGTCGCCGAGCACGACGCCCTGGTGGAGGAGTTCATCGCGGCCCGTGAGCGGTTCCAGGCCGGGCCGCTCGCGGGCGACTTCGCGGTCGCGGCCGTCGCCGGCGACTTCGCGCACTGGATCCGCGGCAACGTCGACTGGTCGATGGAGTCGGGCCGTTACACGCCCTCGGAGAGCACGACCCCGGCGGAGACGAGGGTCCCCGCACAGCGCCGACCGGTCGAATAAGGCGCTTCCGGCTGTCGATGCGTCGCTGGTACCGTCGGCGCAACAGCTTCTTGGAGGATGCCATGCCTGCCCGGGACACGGTCCCGGGTCGCCGGTGAACCACGGACCCGACGCGGTCCGATGGTCTGCCGAGGTGTGCCCGGGCGACGCGGAGACCCCGATCGTGCACATCCAAGAGGAGATCCTCAGTTGTCCCAGCACGTCCAGTCCGCGTGGTACGCGGACTTCTTCACCGAGCTCCCGAACGAGTTCTGGCGCCGCGTCGCCGGACCCGAGATGACCGCCGCCGACGTCGACTTCATCGAGACGAGGATCAGACCCGGGGCACGGGTGCTCGACGTGCCCTGCGGCAGCGGCCGGCACAGCCTCGCCCTCGCCGCCCGCGGCCACCGTGTCACCGGCGTGGACATCTCCGAAGAGGCCATCGCACACGCCGTACAGGCGAAGAACGGCCTGGAGGTCGAGTTCAGGGTCGCCGAGATGCGGGACATCCCGCGGACCGGCGAGTTCGACGCCGTGCTGTGCCTCGGCAACAGCTTCGGCTACCTGGAGCCGGCCGAGCTGCCCGAGTTCGTGGCGGCGGCGGCCGCGGCGCTGCGCCCCGGCGGCTGGTTCGTCGTCGACTTCAGCGCGGCGGCGGAGTCGGTCCTGCCCGGCTTCACCAAGGCGGACCGGATGATGCGCACCGGCGACATCACCGTCGAGACGAGCACCGACTACGACGTGGTCGCGAGCCGGATGCTCAGCACGTACACGTTCACGCGCGGCGAGGAGCGGCTCACCGCGACCGCCGTGCACCACGTCTACACCAGCGGGCACCTCGGCGAGCTGCTGCGCGCCGGCGGGTTCGCGGACGTGGAGCTGTTCGGCGGGCCGGACGGCGCACCGTACACCCTGGGCAGCGGCCGGCTGCTCAGCACGGCGCGACGGCGGTAGCCCGGCACACAGCACGCCGGCCGGTCAGCGCGAACGCTGGCCGGCCGGCTTTTCCGGTGCGGTGGAGAGTGGAGCTCAGATGGCGTGCCGGGAGTCGTCCGCGTCCGGCATGCGTGTGACGTCGGTGCTCTGCGTGAGGTCGGGCGCGGCCTGGACCGCGTCGCCGTGCAGCCACGAACCGGGTTTCGGTGCGGCGGGAGCCGTCGAGGGGGAGGCCACGTCGCCGCGCCAGGCCCCGGTCTCCGCGCCCCGGTGCTCGATGAACTCGCGGAAGTTCGCCATGTCGGACCTGATCACCCGGTCCACGATGCCGACCTTGTCCGCGACGTTCTCGACGAAGCCCTCCGGGTCGATGTCGAGCTGCGCGGTCACCCTGCTGTGCGTGTCGTCGAGCCGGTGGAACGTCACCACACCGGCGTGCCTGGGGCCTTCCGTCGACGTCCAGGCGACCCGTTCGTCCGGGTGCTGCTCGGTGATGCGCGCGTCGAACTCACGCCGTACACCGCCGAACTCCACCACCCAGTGCAGCCTTGTGTCGTCGAGCTGGCGGATCTCCCGCACGCTGTGCATGAACGCCGGGAACTCCTCGAACTGGGTCCACTGGTTGTAAGCGGTCCGGACGGGCACGGCCACGTCCACGCTCTCCACAACCTGACTCATGTGTGCTCCCCTTACTCTCGGTGCTCACTCTCAGCTACCCCCGCAGGGTGAGGGCAAACGCGCACAGGTTGTCCGACCGGCCCACCCATCGCGCTGGCTGAATGGGCGATCGTGGAGCACTTCGCCTACGGCGCCATCACGCCGGCGCTCGCCCTCGTCCTGTCATTCCTCGGATGCCTGCTCGGCGTGTTCATCGCCGCCCGGTCCAGGGCGTCCAGCGGCGGCAGCAGAGCCCGGTGGCTGACCCTGTCGGCCGTCGGCATCGGGGGAGCGGGCAGCTGGGTGCCGCACTTCATGGCGCTGCTCGGCACCGACGTGCCCGACGGGGTGGTCCGCTACGACGTGCCGATCACGGCGCTCGGTTTCGGCATCGCGGTGGTGGTGTACTGCCTGGGCCTGTACATCGTCGGCTTCGGCCGGCCGTCGCTGTGGAAGGTGCTGCCGGCTGGGATCGTCACCGGCGCTGGCATGGCCGCGGCGTACAGCACCGCGCCGCTCGCGATGCGCGTCGCCGGCACCGTCGGCTACGACCCGGCGACCGCCCTGGCCGCCCTCGTCGCGGCGGTCGTCGGGGCGACGGTGTCTCTGTGGTGCGTGTCGACGGTCCGCGGCAACAGGGCGCTCGGCGTCGCTGCGGCGATCATGGCCTTGGCGGCCTGCAGCACGCATTACGCGGTGATGACCGCGGTGCGGGTCGCCGCCGTGCCGTCGAGCGGGCCCGTCAGCGGTGCGAGCCCGCTGGCCCTGCTCACGCCGGTCTGCGTGGCCGCCTGCGTGCTGCTGAGCGTCCTGGCGTACGCGACGGTCGGCTTCTCCGTGCGGCAGAACACCGAGTCCGAGGAGGAGCTGCTGCGGCGGGCCCGCGACATGTACTCCATCGCGACGCTGCACCGCGCGGCGGCGGCCCGGCACGAGGAAAGGGACCGGGGCAAGGCCGCCCCGGTCCCTCAGTGATCTCGTTGCCTACTTGAGCGCGGCCGCCGGGTCCGCGGCCACCTGCGAGAGCCGCTCCGGGGTCACCGCTCCGGCCAGGACCCGGCCGTCGTCGGTGATCAGCACGCTGAACAGCTTGCTGTTGAACGTCCGGCCGCCGTTGCCCAGCGGGAGCTGGTTGATGGCGTCCTGCACCTTCTTCTCCTCGGCGGGGTCCGTCGAGGCCTGCCCCGGCTGCCCGGTCCGCACGACGAAGACCGAGGTCCAGCCGGTGCCGATGACGGTGCTCTTGGGCTGCTCACCGTTCTGCTGGCCGTTGTGCTCCGGCTGCTTGCCGGCGCCCTCGGCCTTGCCCGGGTCCGCCTCCTCGACCTTGGTGCCGGCCGGCGGGTTGAACACGAACTGCGAGTCGTCGGGCCGGGCGAAGCTCACCTGCGTGAACGCCACCTCGAACGCCGGGTTGGAGTCGCCCTTGGCGAGCACCTGCACCCGCAGCGGCAGCTTCTCCTGCGCGTCGATGGCCAGGCGGATCTGACCGATCGTCGACGCCGTGTCACGCGGGCGCAGGATCAGCTCGTACGCGTCCCGGCCGGCGATCTTCGCGGAGTTGCCGATGGAGACCTGCGTGGTCGGGTCGATCGCCTTGAGGGCGAGGTCGGCCGCTTCCTGAGGACTCTTCGGCAGCTCGCTGGGGACCGGACCCTTCTGCGTCGGGTCCGTCTCGGCGCCGTTCTTCTTGTAGTGCTGCGCCGTCGCGGACTTGCTGTTCCAGGTCCAGGTGTCGGAGCCGTTGTGGATGATGTCGCTCTGCCCCTGCGTGCCGAGCAGCGACAACCGGGCCTTGTCAGGTCCCGAGTACCACACCCGCAGGGTGTGCTTGCCCGACACAAGCGACGTGAGCTCCGAACTCTGGTCGCCCAGCAGCGACGGCAGGGCCGGCAGGCCCAGGTCGGCGCGCTCGACGACGGTGCCGGACAGGCCGTCCAGCTGCGCGGTCTGCAGATCGACCAGCAGCTGTGCGGCGGTGCGCGGCGGCAGGTTCGGCTCGGCGGCGACGGCGAGGGTCTTTGCGGCCACGCCGGCACCCACCACGGCGACCGCGGCGACCGCGGGCACCGCCCACCGTAGGACAGGTCGTGACGTGAACTTCGACATTGGGTACACCTCCTGCCGACCATGGTGCGCGGGGTCGGCTGTGACATCGCTGAGACCGCCTGTGCGTTCCCACAGCACAGCGTGCCACGCTGGTGCACGTGAGGCTGCTGGTGGTCGAGGATGAGATCCGCATGGCGGGGGCGCTGCAGCGCGGCCTGCAGGCGGAAGGGTTCGCCGTGGACGTCGCCGGGGACGGGCCGACCGGCCTTGAGCTGGCCAGACACGGCGGCTACGACGCGGTGATCCTGGACATCATGCTGCCCGGCCTGTCCGGGTACCGGGTGGTGTCCGCCCTGCGCGCGGAGAAGAACTGGGTGCCGGTGCTCATGCTGTCCGCGAAGGACGGCGAGTACGACCAGGCCGACGGCCTCGACTGCGGCGCCGACGACTACCTGACCAAGCCGTTCTCGTATGTGGTGCTGGTCGCCCGCCTCCGCGCGCTGCTGCGCCGCGGCGCGCCGGAGCGGCCGAGCGTCCTGACGGTCGGGGAGCTGACCCTGGATCCGGCGCGTCGGCGGGTCACCAGCGGCGGCGAGGAGATCGTGCTGACGGCGCGGGAATACGCGCTGCTGGAGTACCTGATGCGCCGCCCCGGGCAGGTGGTGTCGAAGACCGAGCTGCTCGATCACGTGTGGGACGCCAGCATCGACACCGCGCCCAACGCCGTCGAGGTCTACGTCGGCTACCTGCGGCGCAAGCTGGGTCGCGACGCCCTCGAGACGGTCCGCGGCGCCGGATATCGGCTCAGGTCAGCATGATCTGGTGGTCGCGTCTTTCGCTTCGAGGCCGGCTGGTGCTCCTCGGTACGAGCGGGCTGATCGTCGGGCTCGCGATCGCCGGCGTGGCGATGGCGACCGCGATGACGTACAGCTTCCGGGGCACGCTGGACCGCTCGGCCGACACGACCGTCGGCGAGATCGCCGCGATGCTGGAGGAGGGGTCGACGCTCCCGTCGCCGCTGCCGGCGCCGGCGGGGCAGGTCGTGCAGGTGCTCGACGCCCAGCACCGGGTCGTCGCCGGCGACCGGAACGCCGACCTGCTCGTGCCGTTGCTGCATCGCGACGAGATCGACAAGGCGCTGCACGAGCGGATCACCGTGTCCGGCGACCGGGCGCTGCAGCCCGACCAGTTGCGGGTCACCGTGCGGCAGGTCGAGGACGGCCGGATCGTCGTGGTCGCGGTGCCGCTGGGCGACTACAACCGCAGCCTCGAACTGCTCAAGACGTCGTTGTGGGTGACGTACCCGGCGCTGGTCACCATCCTGGTCGCGATCGCCTGGAAGGTCGTCGGGCAGGCGCTGGCGCCCGTCGACCGGCTCAGCGCGTCCGCCGAGCGGATCACCGGCGCGGCGACCGACGAGCGGCTGCCGGTGCCGCCGTCCAGCGACGAGATCCAACGGCTCGCGGTGACGCTCAACCACATGCTGGACCGGCTCGCGACGACCCGGGCCAGGCAGCGGTCCTTCATCGCGGACGCGGCGCACGAGCTGCGCAGCCCGCTGGCGAGCATGCGCATCCAGGTCGAGGTGGCGCAGCAGCTCGGTGACTGGCAGACCGTCGGCGACGACCTGCTGACCGACCTGGACCGCCTGTCCCGGCTGGTCGACGACCTGCTCCTGCTGGCCAGGGCGGACGAGCGCGACGGGCGGCGGGTGGCGCGGGAGCCGGTCGAGATGCAGAGCCTGCTGAGGACCTTGGCGAAGCGGTACACCGGCGTCGACGTCGAACCGTCGGGTGAGTCGCTGTGGGTGGAGGGCGAGCAGGACGCGCTCATCAGGGTGGTGCTCAACCTCGCCGACAACGCGGTCCGGCACGCCCGCAACAAGGTGGTGCTGCAGGCGGAGTCCGACGGCCAGGAGGTCGTTGTCACTGTCACCGACGACGGGGAGGGCATCCCCGGGCCGCTGCGCGAGCGGGTCTTCGACCGTTTCACCCGCCTCGACGACGGCCGCGCCCGCGACGCCGGCGGCACCGGCCTCGGCCTGGCGATCGTGCGTGAGCTGGTCCGGCGGCACGGCGGCACGGTGCGGCTGCTGGACGCGCGGCCGGGGGTGCGGGCCGAGGTCCGGCTGCCCCGATTTGTTGACAGTGTCATGTGACAGTGTCATGATTGGCGGGTGACCGCGACGGGATGGACGCTTGACGAGCTGACGGCACGTGTTGCCGCCGCGCTCGAGGGCACCGCCTATGCGGGCGCACCCAACGGTCGGGTGCGCGACGTTCCCGACGCCCGTGCCATCAGGTGGTATGCGACGATCGGCCTCGTCGACCGCCCGACCATGCGGGGCCGCACCGCGCTCTACGGTCCGCGACACCTTGCGCAGCTGGTGGCGATCAAACGCCGCCAGTCGGAAGGCAGGCGGATCGCCGACATTCAGATCGAGCTTGCCGAGGCGCCCGACGCTGTCCTGTGGGAGATCGCCGACCTGCCGAAGCACGAGCAACCCAGGACACGGTTCTGGGCCGAGCCGCCCGCACCGCACACACCGCCACCGGCGCCACCGCCCGCACTGCTCAGCGGGGTGCCGCTGGGCGGTGACGTGACGCTGCTGCTGCCCGGCACACCTGGGCCCGACGACGTGGCCGCCATCCAGACGGCCGCCAAGCCGCTGCTGGAGCTGCTGGCGGCGCTGGGTCTGGCCAACGGACTGACGCGTGATACGAGTGCCGAGCTAGGGAGTGGGCAATGAGAGTCGCCACGATGACCGAGGCAGAGGCCCAGCGGGTCGCCGCCCCGAAGGATGACGCCGGTCTCGGCGCGCTGCGCACCGAGCGGGGCAACCTGCCGCTCGACCGGATCGACGTGCGCACGGCCATCACCGGCCTGGTCGCGCGCATCGACCTCACCCAGGAGTTCGTCAACGTCCACGACGTGCCCCTCGAGGCCACCTATGTCTTCCCGCTGCCCGACCGGGCGGCCGTGACCCGCATGGCGATGACCGCCGACGGGCGGGTCGTCGAGGCGGAGCTGCAGGAGCGCGGCGCCGCCCGCGAGACCTACGACCGCGCCGTCGCCGCCGGCCAGCGCGCCTCGATCGCCGAGGAGGAGCGGCCCGACGTGTTCACCATGCGCGTCGGCAACATCCTGCCCGGCGAGCGGGTCAGCGTGTCACTGTCGCTGGCGGGCCCGCTGGCGTTCGAGGACGGCGAGGCCACGTTCCGGTTCCCGCTGGTCGTCGCCCCGCGCTACATCCCCGGCGGCGCCCTCGACGGTGACAGTGTCGGCGCCGGGCACGCCCTGGACACCGACGCCGTGCCCGACGCGTCCCGCATCACGCCGCCGGTCCTGCTGCCCGGCTTCCCCAACCCGCTGCGCCTGAGCATCGACGTCGACATCGACCCGGCCGGGCTGCCGCTCGGCGAGGTCCGCTCCAGCCTGCACGCCGTGCAGCAGACCGAGCGCACCGTGTCGGTGCGCCCCGGCGAGCGGGCCGACCGCGACTTCGTGCTCCGGCTGGCCTATGGCGCCGGCGAGGCCGGGCTCGCGGTGGTGCCCGACGCCGAGGGCGGCGAAGGCACCTATCGGTTGACGGTGCTGCCGCCGGAGTCCCAGGCGCCGCCGAAGGCCAAGGACGTGGTGCTGCTGCTGGACCGCTCCGGCAGCATGGGCGGCTGGAAGATGGTCGCCGCGCGCCGCGCCGCCGCCCGCATCGTCGACACCCTCACCGCCACCGACCGCTTCGCCGTGCTGTCCTTCGACGACCGGGTGGAGACACCCGACTCGCTGCCGTCCGGCCTGTCCGACGGCACCGACCGGCACCGCTTCCGGGCCGTCGAGCACCTGTCCCGGGTCGACGCCCGCGGCGGCACCGAGCTGCTCCAGCCGCTCATCGACGGGCTGAAGCTGCTCGACGCCGCGACAGGCGACCGCGACCGGGTGCTCGTCCTGGTCACCGACGGCCAGGTCGGCAACGAGGACCAGATCCTGCGGACCGTCACGGGCGCGCTGCGCGGGGTGCGGGTGCACACCGTCGGCATCGACCAGGCCGTCAACGCCGGGTTCCTCGGCCGCCTCGCGATCGCCGGCGGTGGCCGCTGCGAGCTCGTCGAGAGCGAGGACCGGCTCGACGAGGCCATGGACCGCATCCACCGGCGGATCGGCGCGCCCGTCGTCAGCGGCGTCACCGTCACCGCCGAAGGGCTCGACCTCATCGACGGCACCCAGGCACCGGCCCGGCTGCCCGACGTGTTCCCCGGCGTGCCGTTCGTCGTCACCGGGCGGTATCGCGGCCCGGCCGGCGGCACGCTCACCGTCGCCGGCACCATGCGCGACGGCACCCCCTGGTCGACCACCGTCACCGCCACCGAGCACGACAACCCGGCGCTCACCGCGATCTGGGCCCGCGCGCTGCTGCGCGACCTGGAGGACGCCTATGTCGCCGGGCCCGGCGCCCGCTGGGCCGCCACCAGCGACGACAACCAGCTCGAGCAGCGGATCACCGCGGTGTCGCTGCGCTTCGGGGTGCTGTGCCGGTTCACCGCGTATGTCGCGGTCGACAAGCGGGTCGTCACCGACGGCGCCGAGCCGCGCCAGGTGGTGCAGCCCGTCGAGTCGCCGGCCGGCTGGGAGCTGCCGACGGCGGTGCCCCCGCCGCCGCTGCACCCGACGGCGATGTCGTATGCCGCGGCCGCGCCGGACCTGGCCCGGGCCGTCGCGATGCCCGCACCCGCACCGGGCGGCCCGCCGCCGATGCCGCCGATGGCGCCGCCACCGGCCCCGGGTGGCGCCGTGCACCGCAAGTCGGCGGGTGGTGGCGGCAGCGTGTTCGCCCGTCCCGCCGGTGGTGTCGCGCGGGCGCTGCGCGGCCGGGGCTCGGTCCGCCCGCAGGCACCGGCCTCGGCGCAGCCCGCGGCCCAGCCGTCGGTCGAGGCGGAGCGCCAGCGCGCCGACTCGGCGGAGCTGCGCCAGCTCGCCGCCGAGGAGGCCCGCCGCCTGCGCGCCGCCGCCGACCGCCCCGACTTCGAGCGCCGCGAGCTGCTCGAAGACCTGGGCTCGCGCCTGGCGGTGCTGGGCATCGGCGTCCTGCGCCTCCTGGCCGACCGCCTCACCCCGGCGGCCATCGCCTCCCAGCCCCTCGACGAGCTGTGGCAGCAGGTCCTCGAGGAGCTCGACAAGGTCTCGGGCGACCACCCCGACCAGCCCAAGTCCAGGGGCGCCTTCTGGAAGCGCTGACCAACCCCGGCGCCGCGGCCGTGCAACTCCCGCCGCGGCGCTAGGGGCCTTCAGCGTCGATCCCGGCGCCATCCGGTCCTGGCTGCGGTGCCGCCGGGTCTCGGCTGCCGGCACTGACGGGCGTCGGGTGCGGCTCAGGCGGGTCTCGGCGTGTGTCGCGGCGCCGTCGGGCTCCGGTGTCGGTTGCTGCGCCGTCGGGAGCCGTTGCCGCCGCGGCCGGGTGTCGGTTGCGGCACTGCAAGGCTGGCTGTAGCAGTCGTCGCGGCGCCTTCGGGTTCGGTGCCACCGCTCGGGCACGTCACCGAGCTTCGGCGCCGTCGGGGTCGGCGTTGGCTGTGGCGTCGTCGGGCTCCGGTGTTGGTCGCAGCGCTGCTGGGCTTCGGCGTGGATGGCGGCGCCACCGCTCGGGTGCGCCACCGGGCTTCAGCGGCGTCGGGGTCGCGAGCCGGTGCGCGCGGCGGGCCAGGCGGTCGGCGTTGGCTGTGGCGTCGTCGGGCTCCGGTGTCGGTTGTGATGTCGTTGGGATTCGGCGTGGATGGCGGTGCTGGCGGGCTCCGGCATCCGTCGCCGCCGCGCCGGACCGCGGGTCTCAGCTCCGCCCCTTGGTGCTGGGCCGCCGCGGTCGGGGCGGGTGACCTGGGGACCTCGGCGGTGCGTGAACCGAGGACGTCGCGCCGCGCCCAGAGCCTGACCTGGGGGAGTCCGGCCTGCGTGACCTCGGGGCAGGGCGGGGCAGAGCGGGGCGCATTGATCGCTGGCACTTCGAGATCCGGCCGGTTGAACGACAGCTGGTTGGGCAGTGGCTCGGGGTTCGCCGGGCCGGTCGAGCGCAGACCGGTCGGGCAGTGGCTCAGAGCCGCCAGGCGGGTCGGGCGCGGGCCGGCTGGGTAGCGGCTCGGAGGTTCGGCAGGCCGGGTGGGCGCGCGGCCGGTTGGGCAGGCGCGGGTTCGGCAGGCTCGTCCGGCGCGGGCTGGTCGGGGAAGTGGCTCGGCGATCGGCAGGCTGGTCCGCAGTGGGCCGGCTGGGTCGTGGCTCGGGCTTGGCGGGCTGAGCTGGGCAGAGGCTCGGGTTCGGCGGTCTGCAGCGGGGCCAGTGGGGTTGTGGCTCGGGTTTGGCGGGCTGGGTCGGGCGCGGGACGGAACGAGTGTTCGGGCGATCGAAGGTTGGCCGGGCATGTGGCGCTGGACGGATCGGGGCGTCGGCGCTGGTCGGGGTGTGCCGGTCGATGTGCTTCAAAACGGGGGAGCGCATCGGCCGGCATGGCTCGGGGGTGGGGGTGTGTGCGGATCGTGGGGTGCTGCGGGGTTCTGTACGGTACGGCGGTGATCGTGCAGCGGATCGCTCGTGGGGTGACCGAGGTGCTGGCGCCGGCGGTGCTGGTGTCGGTGCTGCTGGTGCTGCTGGCGGTGCACGGGGCGCCGAGCGTCGGGCGCGGGCTGCTGCTGGGGGTCGTCGCGGCGCTGTTCGAGAGTGTGCTGCCGTTCCTGTACATCCTGCGCGGCGTGCGGCGCGGGGAGCTCACGGACCGGCATGTGGGGGATCACCGGCAGCGGCGGGGGCCGTTGCTGGTCGGGCTGGTGTCGGTGGCGGTCGGGTTCGTGGTGCTGGTCGGGCTGGACGCGCAGCAGGAGCTGCTCGCGGCGGTCGTCGCCGGTGGGGTGGGGCTGGTCGTCGCGGCGGTCGTCAACCACTGGTGGAAGATGTCGATCCACACGGCCGTGGCCGCGGGGGCGCTGGTGATCCTGATGCTGGTCTACGGCTGGCTGCTGATCGTGACGGCGCCGCTGGCGGGGCTGGTCGGATGGTCGCGGGTGGCGCTGAAGGACCACACGGTGGCGCAGGTCGTCGTCGGGGCCGTGGTGGGCGCGGTCGTGGCGGGCGGGGTGTTCTCGGCCCTGCGGTGACGCGGCGGATAGAGTTTGCGGGGAATCAGACCTCTTCACGCTTGGGAGCAGACCGTGTCCACAGTGCGCTCGAATACCATCGTGGTCACGGCCGGCACGACCGCCGCCGCCGCGGTCGCGGAGGCCGGGCTGCCGACCAGCGGGCCCAAGGCGATCGTCGTCGTCCGCGAGGCCGACGGCCGGCTCCGCGACCTCGACTGGACGCCGGAGCAGGACACGGAGGTCGAGGCCGTCGACCTGTCGTCGCCGGACGGGCTCAACGTGCTGCGCCACTCGACCGCGCACGTGCTGGCGCAGGCCGTGCAGGACCTGTTCCCGGAGGCGAAGCTCGGCATCGGGCCGCCGATCGAGCACGGTTTCTACTACGACTTCCAGGTCGCCAAGCCGTTCCACCCCGATGACCTGGACAAGCTCGAGAAGCGCATGCAGGAGATCATCAAGTCGGGGCAGAAGTTCCGCCGGCGGCGGTTCGAGTCGGTCGAGCAGGCCAAGGCCGAGCTGAAGGACGAGCCGTTCAAGCTGGAGCTCGTCGACGTGAAGAGCGACAGCGGCCAGACGGTGGACGACAAGGAGGTCATGGAGGTCGGCGGCGGCGAGCTGACGATCTACGACAACCTCGACGCGCAGTCGGACAAGGTCTGCTGGTCGGACCTGTGCCGGGGGCCGCACCTGCCGAGCACCCGCATGATCCAGGCGTTCAAGCTGACCCGCGTCGCCGCGGCGTACTGGCGCGGGTCGGAGAAGAACCCGCAGCTGCAGCGCGTCTACGGCACCGCGTGGCCGACCCGCGACGCGCTCAAGGAGTACCAGAAGCTCCTGGAGGAGGCGGCGCGGCGCGACCACCGGAAGCTCGGCGCGGACCTGGACCTGTTCAGCTTCCCCGACGAGATCGGCTCCGGGCTCGCGGTCTTCCACCCGAAGGGCGGCATCATCCGCCGGGAGATGGAGAGCTACTCGCGGCAGCGGCACGAGGAGTCGGGCTACGAGTTCGTCAACACGCCGCACATCAGCAAGTCGAACCTGTTCCAGACGTCGGGCCACCTGCCGTACTACGCCGACACGATGTTCCCGCCCATGGAGATGGAGGGCGCGGAGTATTACCTGAAGGCGATGAACTGCCCGATGCACAACCTCATCTTCCGGGCCCGCGGCCGGTCCTACCGTGAGCTGCCGCTGCGCATGTTCGAGTTCGGCACGGTGTACCGCTACGAGAAGTCGGGCGTCGTGCACGGCCTGACCCGGGTGCGGGGCCTGACCCAGGACGACTCGCACATCTACTGCACCAAGGAGCAGATGGTCGGCGAGCTGCGCGGCCTGCTGCAGTTCGTGCTCGACCTGCTGCGCGACTACGGCCTGGACGACTTCTACCTGGAGCTGTCCACCCGCGACGACTCGCCGAAGTTCATCGGTGAGGCCGCGGAGTGGGAAGAGGCGACCGAGGCGCTGCGCAACGCGGCGCTCGAGTCGGGGCTGGAGCTCGTGCCGGACCCGGGCGGCGCCGCGTTCTACGGGCCGAAGATCTCCGTGCAGGCGCGCGACGCGATCGGCCGGACCTGGCAGATGTCGACGATCCAGGTCGACTTCAACCAGCCGAAGCGCTTCGAGCTGGAGTACCAGGCGTCCGACGGCAGCCGGCAGCAGCCGGTGATGATCCACCGGGCGCTGTTCGGCTCGATCGAGCGGTTCTTCGGCGTGCTGACCGAGCACTACGCGGGCGCGTTCCCGGCGTGGCTCTCGCCGGTGCAGGTGGTCGGCATCCCGGTGCGCGCCGACCACGGCGACTACCTGGCCGAGTTCGCGGCGCGGCTGCGCAAGGAAGGCATCCGGGTCGAGGTCGACCACTCCGACGAGCGGATGCAGAAGAAGATCCGCACCGCGCAGCAGCAGAAGATCCCCTTCATGGTGATCGCCGGCGACGACGACGTCACC
The DNA here is from genome assembly GCF_039531485.1 of Dactylosporangium maewongense. Lineage (NCBI taxonomy): Bacteria > Bacillati > Actinomycetota > Actinomycetes > Micromonosporales > Micromonosporaceae > Dactylosporangium > Dactylosporangium maewongense. Next base: position 278,069 of record NZ_BAAAQD010000007.1, read on the forward strand.
GGTGGCACCGTGTCGTTCCGCTACCGTGACGGCTCCCAGCGCAACGGTGTCGCCCTCGACGAGGCCGTCGCGCACGTGGTGGAGGTCGTCAGGTCCCGCACGAATGTGGGACCCTCGGCGGCATGACGACGGGTACGCCGGACGACATCGAGCGGTTGTGGACCCCGCACCGGATGGCCTACATCAAGGAGGACCGGGCGGGGGACCACGACGAGCCGACGGGGTGCCCGTTCTGCCGGGCGCCCGGCCTGCCCGATGAGGACAGCCTCGTCGTCGCCAGGGGCGGGCTCGTGTTCGCGGTGCTCAACCTGTACCCGTACAACCCCGGCCATCTGATGGTCTGCCCGTACCGGCACGTCGCCGACTACACGGACCTGACCGCGGACGAGACGGTGGAGCTGGCGACCTTCACGCAGGCCGCGATGCGCGCCGTGCGCCGGGCCAGCGGCGCGCACGGCTTCAACCTGGGCATGAACCAGGGCTCGGTCGCCGGCGCCGGCATCGCCGCCCACCTGCACCAGCACATCGTGCCCAGGTGGGGCGGCGACACCAACTTCATGCCCGTCGTCGGCCGGACGAAGGTCCTGCCGCAGCTGCTCACCGACACCCGGAAGCTGCTGGCGTCGGTCTGGGAGTAGCAGTCAGGACAGGTGCGCCACGGCCTCGAACGCGGGGTCGTGGCGCAGCTTCACCTTCGCCTTGCCGCCCGGCCAGCCGGCCGCGGCGGCCTTGACCTTCTCGCCGGCGCCGGACGTGCCGTCGAGGTAGCAGTGCAGGATGCGCCGGCCCGCGGTGGTCTCCTGCGCGACCACCTCGCCGGCGCCGCCCAGCGCCGCTTCGAGCGGCCCGTCCTCGAACGCCCGCAGCTCCTCCAGGGCGTCTTCGGTGGGCAGGCCGGCCTCCTCGGCCCGGTAGGGCAGGATCACCGCGGCGTGCGTGTCGAACCGCGGCCAGCGCGCCGACCGCAGCGGCCGCTGCACCATCCCGGTCAGCGGGGCGCCGTCGACCACGGCGGAGAAGACGGCCCAGGTCGGCTCCCGGTGCCGCTCGCGCAGGTCGTCGACGGCGGCGGCGAGCTCGAGCGGGTCCCGCGCGCCGTCGGGCTCGTCGGCGCTGAAGCCGACCGACCCGACCCACAGCTCGACGCCCTCCTCGCCGAGCAGCCAGTCGAGGGCGAGGAACGTGATCTGGCCGCGGACCGGCTCCGGCAGCTTGCGGAACAGCGGGTGGAAGCCGACGACGTCGATCGCGGCGGAGTCCTCGTCGGGGGTGAACGCGAACCGCAGCAGCGCGAGGTCCAGCCGGGCGCCGGCGATCTCGATCGTGGCCGTCAGCGTGTCGTGGTCGGGCTGGCGCGCGGTGTGGAACTCCCACTCCGGGTCGGCGGCCGGGGCGAGCGCGCCCCAGCGGGCGACGACCGCGCGCAGCTCAGGGTTGCCGCCGGGGGAGACGACCAGCGCGTGCGTGGCGGTCGTGCCCTTGCTGAACTCCCAGGTCAGGTCCTTGTGGATGGCCGCGACCCGCTTGCTGATCTGCGGGGTGAGCGGCTCGAACTCGCCGGTGGAGATGGCGTCGATCACGGCCTGGCGGATCGTGGGCCACCAGGCCCAGAACTCGACGACCGGGTCCTGCTTCCTGCCCCGCGAGAAAATCATGCCGCGCAGTGTAGGCGGACCTGGCATCGTCTGGTGTCGTGCGAGTGGAGCTGTACGACGGTGACCGGGTCGGCCTGCGGTGGTCGTTCGAGCTGGCCGAGGACTCCGCGGAGCTGCTGGACGGTTACCTGTACCAGGGCCGCGTGCTCGTCGCGGTGGATGGTGGGCGGACCGTGGGCCACCTCCAGCTGGTCGGTCTGGAGGTCAAGAACATGGCGGTGGTGCCGGAGCGGCGGGGGACCGGTGTCGGTGCGGCCCTCGTCGAGGCCGCCGCCGCGTTGGTACGGGAGGAGGGCGGCGGGACGGTGCTGGTGGCCACCGGCGCCGCCGACGTCGGCAACCTGCGCTTCTACCAGCGGCAGGGCTTCCGCTTCCGGTCGGTGGAGCGGGACTTCTTCACGCCCGCGAACGGGTACCCGGCCGGGATCATGGTCGACGGCATCGAGCTGCTCGACCAGGTCTGGCTGGACCGGGTGATCCAGCCAGACCGTTGACAGGCCTCAGCGGGCCGCGGCGTGCTCCTTCTTCACCGCGTCCGCCAGGTGCGTCGGCATCGGGTCGTGCCGGGCGAACGCGCGGGTGAACGTGCCCGAGCCGGACGTCATCGCGCGCAGCTCGACCGCGTACCGGACGAGCTCGGTGGCGGGCACCTCGGCGTGCACGAGGGTCCGCTCGTGCCCGGCCGGGTCCGGCTCGTTGCCCAGCACCCGGCCGCGGCGGCCGGACAGGTCGCTCATGACCGCGCCGACGAACTCGTCGGGGACCCGGATCCAGACCTCGTCGATCGGCTCGAGCAGCGTCGTCTGGCCCTGCTCGGCGGCCTCGCGCAGGGCGAGCGCGCCGGCGGTCTGGAACGCCGCGTCGGACGAGTCGACGGAGTGCGCCTTGCCGTCGAACAGGGTGACCCGCACGTCGACGACGGGGTAGCCGGCGACCATGCCGCGCTCCATCTGGTGGCGGACGCCCTTCTCCACCGACGGGATGTAGTTGTGCGGCACGACCCCGCCGACGATCTTGTCGACGAACTCGAAGCCGGACCCGCGCGGCAGCGGCTCGACCTTGATGTCACAGACCGCGTACTGTCCGTGCCCGCCCGACTGCTTGACGTGCCGCCCGTGGCCCTGGCTGGGCGCGGCGAACGTCTCGCGCAGCGCGACCCGCACCGGCTCGGTGTCCAGCTCCACGCCGCCGGAGCGCAGCCGGTCGAGCACGACGTCGGCGTGCGCCTCACCCATGCACCACAGCACCAGCTGGTGGGTCTCGGAGTTGCGCTCCAGGCGCAGCGTCGGGTCGCCGGCGACGAGCCGGCCGAGGTTCTTGGCGAGGGCGTCCTCGTCGGAGCGGGTCTTCGCGACGATCGCGATCGGCAGCAGCGGCTCCGGCATCACCCACGGCGCCATGAGCATCGGGTCGTCCTTGCCGGAGATCGTGTCGCCGGTCTCCGCCGTCGTCGACTTGGTGATCGCGACGATGTCCCCGGCGACCGCGTACGGCACCTCCCGCAGCGCCGAGCCGAGCGGCGAGAACAGGTGCGCGAACCGCTCGTCGGCGTCGTGGTCGGGGTGGCCGCGCTCGGCCATGCCGTGCCCGGAGATGTGCACCGGGCTGTCGGGGCGCAGCGTGCCGGAGAAGACCCGCACGAGGGAGACGCGGCCGACGTACGGGTCGATCGTCGTCTTCACCACCTCGGCGATGAGCGGGCCGTCCGGGTCGCAGCGCAGCGGCGCGTGCGGGTCGCCCGCGATGTCGGTGACCGGCGGCACGACGTGCTCCAGCGGCGACGGGAACCCGCTGGTCAGCACCTCCAGGAGGGCGTCGAGGCCGAGGCCCGTCTGCGCGCAGACGGGCACGACGGGGTAGAAGGTGCCGCGGGCGACCGCCTTCTCCAGGTCCTCGATGATCACCGACGTCTCGATGACCTCGCCGCTGACGTAGCGCTCCATGAGCGTCTCGTCCTCGCTCTCGGCGATGATGCCTTCGAGCAGGCTGTTGTGCGACTCCTCGATCGCCGGCAGGTGCTGCGGCTCCGGGTCGCGGACCGACGGCGGGTAGCCCGCGGAGTAGTCGAAGACCCGGTGGGTGACCAGCGCGATGAGGCCCTCGACCGCGGTGCCGTCGTCGCCGAGCATCGGCAGGTACAGCGGCAGCACGTTGTCGCCGAACGCGTCCTGGCAGAGCTCCAGGGTGTCCTGGAAGTCGGCGCGCGGGTGGTCGAGGCGGGTGACGGCGACCGCGCGGGGCATGCCGACGGCGGCGCACTCCTCCCACAGCGCGGCGGTGGCGGCGTCGACGCCGTCGACGGACGACACGACGAACAGCGCCGCGTCGGCGGCCCGCAGGCCGGCGCGCAGCTCCCCGACGAAGTCGGCGTACCCCGGGGTGTCGAGCAGGTTGATCTTCGTGCCGCCGTGGAGGACGGGGGCGCAGGACAGCGTCACCGACCGCTGCTGCCGCACCGCCGCCGGGTCGTGGTCGGTCACCGTGGTGCCCTCGGACACCGCGCCGGCCCGTCCGATCGTGCCGGTCGCCGCGAGCAGCGCCTCCACGAGGGTCGTCTTCCCGGCGCCGGAGTGCCCGACGACCACCACGTTGCGTACCCTGCCGGGGTCATCAACCGCCGGCACCGGGCCGGCGACACCCTTCTCCTGGACCTTCTGCGCCATCATGCGCCTCCCGTCCTGCCTGCTGTGAGCAGTCTCACAGTCACGACCTGTTCACCGATCCCACACCCGAACCATCACCGACACAAGAGCCGTTCGACCCCACCGGCGGCCTACGGTTTACTCAAGCACCGTGAGCAGGCCCACGCGCAGGTATCCGGCAAGCTCCGCCGCCGTTATCGTGGGAGCGCCATGGCGAAGATCCTCAGCGTAGTCAGCAAGGCCGGACTGGCCCGCATCGTCAACCCCGTCGCGGCCGCGCTGTTGCGCGCCAAGGTGACCCCGAACGCGGTGACCGTCGCCGGCACCGTCGGCGTGCTCGTCGGCAGTCTCGGGTTCGCCACCCGCGGCCATATGGTCATCGCGCTCGTTATCGTCACCGTGAGCTGCCTGACCGACATGCTCGACGGGTCCATGGCCCGGCAGCTCGGCGTCAGCAACAAGTTCGGCGCCCTGCTCGACTCGACCATGGACCGCGTCTCCGACGGCGCCATCTTCGGCTCCGTCGCCTTCTGGTTCGCCTCCCAGGGTCAGCTGCGCGAGTGCGCCGCGGCGCTGCTGTGCCTGCTCACCGGGCAGGTGGTGTCCTACGTGAAGGCCCGCGCCGAGGGTCTCGGGATGACCGCCAACGTCGGGCTGGCCGAGCGGACCGAGCGGCTCATCCTGGTCGGGATCGGTGGCCTGCTGTTCGGTTTCGGCGTGCCGTACGGCATGGAGGCGGCCCTGTGGCTGTTGGTGCTGCTGTCGGTGATCACCATCGGGCAGCGGATGTCGCATGTGTACCGGCAGGCCCGCGAGCTCGCGGCGGCCGCTGACGCCGGCGATCGGGCGGCCCTGTGAACCTCGCGGAACTCGGCTACGGCGCCGCCTTCACGCTCATCCCGAAGCTCCCCCGCGCGGTGACCTGGCCGCTGTTCTCGGCCGCCGCGGCGCACGGCTCCCGCCGGTACCGCAGCGGCAAAGGCGGCAAGGGCACGCTGAGGCTCGCGTCCAACCTGCGCCGGGTCGTCGGCCCCGGGCCGTCGGAGGCCGAGCTCGCCGACCTGGTCGAGCGGGGGCTGCGCTCCTACTCACGCTACTACCTGGAGGCGTTCCGGCTGCCGGGGCGCTCCCGGGCGCAGCACCTCAGCGGGTTCCGGCTGGACCGCGGCGAGCTGCTCGCCAAGAACGTCGCCGACAAGGCCGGTGCCGTCATCGCCCTGCCGCACGCGGGCAACTGGGACGCGGCCGGCGCCTGGGTCGCCGCCAACGGCTGGCCGATCGTGACCGTCGCGGAGCGGCTGAAGCCGGAGAGCGTGTACCTGCGGTACCTGCATTTCCGGCGCGCGCTGGGTATGGAGATCCTGCCGACGACCGGCGGCGAGCGGCCCCCGTTCGACGTGCTGGAGGAGCGGCTGCGGGCCGGGTACGTGGTGCCGCTGCTCGCCGACCGGGACCTGACCGCCCGCGGCGTCGAGGTCGACTTCTTCGGCGGCCGGACGAAGATGCCGGCCGGCCCGGCGCTGCTGGCCCTGCGCACCGGCGCACCGCTCTACGCGGTGTCGATGTGGTTCGACCCGGACGCGGCCGCCGGCCGGCTCGAGGGGCCGATCCCGCTGCCGGACGCCTCGGAGGGGGCGCTCGACGTGCGGGTCCGGCTGCTCACCCAGCGGATCGCGGACGTCCTCGCCGCCGGCATCGCCCGCAACCCACAGGACTGGCACATGCTGCAACGACTCTGGATCGACACCCCCGCCGTCGTGAAGGCTTAGGAGGCGTGGGAGGCGTGTTGCGCATCGGGATCGTCTGCCCGTACTCCTTCGACGTGCCCGGCGGCGTGCAGAACCACGTCCGCGACCTCGCCGAGACGCTGATCAGCCTCGGCCACGACGTCAGCGTCCTGGCGCCCGGCGACGACGAGAGTGCCGAGCAGCCGTACGTCGTGCCCGCGGGCCGGGCGGTGCCGGTGCCGTACAACGGCTCCGTCGCGCGCGTCTCCTTCGGTCTCATCTCCGCGACCCGGGTCCGGCGCTGGATGGCCGCCGGCCGCTTCGACGTGCTGCACGTGCACGAGCCGCTCACGCCGAGCCTGTCGATGCTGGCGGTGCTGTCGGCGCGCGGGCCGGTCGTCGCCACGTTCCACACCGCGATGACCCGCTCGCGGGCGCTCGCCGCCGCGCAGGGGCTGCTCCAGCTGGTGCTCGAGAAGATCACGGGGCGGATCGCGGTGAGCGAGCTGGCGCGCAAGGTCCAGGTCGAGCACCTGGGCGGCAGCGCGTGGGAGATCCCCAACGGGGTGCAGGTGTCGCGGTACCGCGCCGCCTCGCCGCTGCCCGGTTTCCCCGGCGACGGGGGCACGCTGGGCTTCCTGGGGCGGTTCACGGAGCCCCGGAAGGGCTTCCCGCTGCTGCTGACCGCGTTCGCGACGCTCGCCGCCCGCCGTCCGGGCCTGCGGCTGCTGGTGGCGGGCCCCGGCGACGTCGACGAGATCTTCACCGACTTTCCGGACATCGCGGCCTTCAAGGACCGGATCGTCTTCCTGGGGAAGGTGTCGGAGGAGGACAAGGCGCGGATGCTGCGCAGCGTCGACCTGTACATCGCCCCCAACACCGGCGGCGAGTCCTTCGGCATGATCCTGACCGAGGCGATGTCCGCGGGCGCGACCGTCGTCGCCAGCGACCTGGACGCGTTCCGGCGGGTCCTGGACGGCGGGCGGGCCGGTGCCCTCTTCCCCGTCGGCGACGCCGCCGCGCTGACCGCCACCGTCGCCGGCCTGCTCGACGACCCCGCGCGCCGGGCCGCGCTCGCCGACCGGGCCGCCTCCGTCGTCGCCGCGTACGACTGGCCCGTCGTCGCCGACCGGGTCCTGGAGGTCTACTCGACGGTGATCGAGGTCGCCGGGGCCGTGGTCGAGGAGCCCGTCCCGTAGGCAGCCAGCCTTACCGTAGGCTTCCCGCCGTGTGGTGGGTGATCGCGGTGGTGGCGGTGGTGGTCCTGGTGGCGACCTACCTCACCTGGCTCGCGGCCCGCGTCGACCGGCTCCACGCGCGGGCGGTCGCGGCCTACGCCACGCTCGACGCCCACCTGGTCCGGCGCGCGGTGGCCGCGGTGGCCCTCGCCGAGGCGGCGCAGCTGCCCACCCTTATGTACGCGGCCCGGATCGCCGTCGACGCCCAGCCCGAGGACCGCGAGGTCGCCGAGAACGACCTCACCCGCCACCTGCGCGAGGCGGCCGCCGGCCCGGAGGACGTCGTCGGGCCGCTCGTGCAGGTCAGCAGGCGGGTCGCCCTCGCCAGGCAGGTGCACAACGACGTCGTGCGCGACGCCCTCGCCGTGCGCCGCCGGGCGCTGGTCCGCGTGTTCCGCCTGGCCCGCAAGCACCCCCGCCCCGCGTACTTCGACGTCGACGACCCGTCCCTGCCGTGAACCGGTACATGAGCGGCGAAACGCACGCTGTTTCCCCCTTCCTTCCGGTTTATCAGGCGCTCCGCGCCCGCTACACCGGAAAAATCACCATTTTCTGAGGTTTGGCCGGCTGGTGGGGTGCAACGTGGGCCGCGGGGTTCCCATTGGACGTCGGAACCTGTCACCCGGTCGGCGTAAACTCAAGGTGAATCCCGTTCAGCCCTGTGAGGAGTGCTTCGTCGTGTCCGAGTCGCCCACCACCAGCTCGTCAGTCACCGGCACCGCGCGGGTCAAGCGGGGCATGGCAGAGATGCTCAAGGGTGGCGTCATCATGGACGTCGTCACCCCCGAGCAGGCGAAGATCGCCGAGGACGCCGGCGCCGTCGCCGTCATGGCCCTGGAGCGCGTCCCCGCCGACATCCGGGCGCAGGGCGGGGTCTCCCGCATGAGCGACCCCGACATGATCGACGGCATCATCGCCGCCGTCTCGATCCCCGTCATGGCCAAGGCCCGCATCGGCCACTTCGTCGAGGCCCAGGTCCTGCAGGCGCTCGGCGTCGACTATGTCGACGAGTCCGAGGTGCTCACCCCGGCCGACTACAGCAACCACATCGACAAGTGGGCCTTCACGGTGCCGTTCGTCTGCGGCGCCACCAACCTCGGCGAGGCACTGCGCCGCATCACCGAGGGCGCGGCCATGATCCGCTCCAAGGGTGAGGCCGGCACCGGCGACGTGTCCAACGCCACCACCCACATGCGCAAGATCCGTGGGGAGATCCGCAAGCTGACGTCGCTGCCCGAAGACGAGCTGTTCGTCGCCGCGAAGGAGCTGCAGGCGCCGTTCGAGCTGGTCAAGGAGGTCGCCGAGACCGGCAAGCTCCCGGTCGTGCTGTTCACCGCCGGCGGCATCGCCACCCCCGCCGACGCCGCCATGATGATGCAGCTCGGCGCCGAGGGCGTCTTCGTCGGCTCCGGCATCTTCAAGTCCGGCAACCCCGAGCAGCGCGCCGCCGCCATCGTCAAGGCCGTCACGTTCCACGACGACCCCGACGTCATCGCCAAGGTCTCCCGCGGCCTGGGTGAGGCCATGGTCGGCATCAACGTCGAGGAGATCCCGCAGCCGCACCGCCTCGCCGAGCGCGGCTGGTGACCGCCGGCATGATCATCGGTGTGCTCGCCCTCCAGGGCGATACGCGCGAACACCTGCACGCCCTGGCCGAGCTCGATGTCATCGCCCGTCCGGTGCGCCGCCCCGACGAGCTGGACTCGGTCGACGCGCTGGTCATCCCGGGCGGCGAGTCCACGGCGATGAGCAAGCTGGCGATCGAGTTCGGCATGACCGAGCCACTGCGCAAGCGGCTGGCCGGCGGCATGCCCGCCTATGGCTCGTGCGCCGGCATGATCATGCTCGCCGGCACGATCCTGGACGGCCGCCCCGACCAGGTGCCCTTCGGCGGCATCGACATGACCGTCCGGCGCAATGCCTTCGGCAGGCAGGTCGACTCGTTCGAAGGCACGGTCGACATTTCGGACATTGAAGGAGGGCCGTTCTCGGCGGTCTTCATCCGCGCCCCGTGGGTCGAGGAGGTCGGACCGGGCGTGCGGGTGCTGGGTCGTGTAAACGGGCAGTCCGGGCCTTCGGGCGAAGCCGCAAGGCCCGGACTGCCCGCACGTTCGGCCGCCGGTAGGATTGTCGCGGTTCGGCAGCAGCACCTGCTTGCCACCGCCTTCCACCCCGAGCTCACCGGCGACCTCCGAGTTCATCGGTACTTCGTGGAGATGGCGCGTGAGGCGGGCCAGACGACGGAGGGTTAGGCCATGTCCGGGCACTCAAAATGGGCGACGACCAAGCACAAGAAGGCGGTCATCGACGCCAAGCGAGGCAAGCTCTTCGCCCGCCTGATCAAGAACGTCGAGGTCGCCGCCCGCACCGGTGGTGGCGACCCGTCCGGTAACCCGACGCTCTTCGACGCCATCCAGAAGGCGAAGAAGAACTCGGTGCCCAACGACAACATCAACAACGCCGTCAAGCGGGGCTCCGGCCTCATCGGCGGCGGCGCCGACTGGCAGACCGCCATGTACGAGGGCTACGGCCCCAACGGCGTCGCCATCCTCATCGAGTGCCTCACGGACAACCGCAACCGCGCGGCGACCGAGGTCCGGGTCGCGCTCACCCGCAACGGCGGCAACCTCGCCGACGCCGGCAGCGTCTCGTACATGTTCACCCGGAAGGGTGTCATCATCGTGCCCAAGGCCGGCGAGCTGACCGAGGACGACCTGCTCCTCGCCGTCCTCGACGCGGGCGCCGAGGAGGTCAACGACCTCGGCGAGGCCTTCGAGATCATCAGCGAGGCGACCGACCTGGTGGCCGTCCGCACCGCCCTCCAGGACGCCGGCATCGACTACGAGTCGGCGGACTCCTCGTTCGTGCCGAGCGTGACCGTCCCCCTGGAGGAGGAGGGCGCCCGCAAGGTCTTCAAGCTGATCGACGCCCTCGACGACTGCGACGACGTCCAGAACGTCTACGCCAACTTCGACGTCTCCGACGAGGTCATGGCCCTGGTCGAGGCCTGATCTCCGCCGCTGCCGGAACGGCCCCTCCCCGCACCCGGGGCAGGGGCCGTTCGGCGTTGACCGGGGGCTGCTGCTCATGTCGTCCGTCGACACCGTTTCCGGTGGCACCGTCGCCGGCGCGTTTGCTGGCGCCGGCCGTTCGTATGCTGGTGTCCGGGGCTCGGATCAGGCAGATTGCCGTGGGGCCATATGGCCACTAGGGTGGGGAAGGAGGTGGAACATGACCGAAACCGTCATCAAGGCGGCGACTGAGGCGGCCGCCGAGGAAGACGTGGCGATCGACGAGGAGCTGCTCGAGGAGGCTCAGCGACACTTGGGAACGTCATCACGCAACGAAGCGATCAACGCGGCGCTCCGTGAGTTCGTCGACCAGCAACGCGCCCGGCGGCGCGCGGCCCTGCAGGACCTGCGGCGCCTGTCGGACGAGGGTGCGTTCAAGTACGACGCCCTTGACGAGGTGGACGAATGAGATTCCTCGTCGACACAAGTGCGCTGGTCCGGCTTCAGCGCAATCAGGCCGCGGCCGCGTGGGACGACGTCGTCGAGCGTGGGTTGATCGTGGTTTGTGAGCCGGTGCTCGCCGAGGCGATGTCCATCGCCGACGCGAAGGGCTACGAGGCCATCGAGGAGCGGATCCTTGCGCTCTATCCGTGGGCGGCAATCCCCGACGACATCTGGTCGCTGGTCAGCGCCATCCGTCATGAGCTGATCCTGCCGAGCGTGTATCAGGGTGTCTCCGTGGCGGACCTGGTGGTCGCGGCGACCGCGATCCGGCTCAAGCTCGTGGTCCTGCACGAGGACGGCGACTTCGAGACGATCGCGCGGCACGTTCCCGAGCTCCGGCAGCAGCGCGTCAGTGTCGAGCCGGGCTGACCGGGGTCATTGGCCGGGGCGGACGAGGCCTGACTCGTAGGCGTAGACGACGGCCTGGACGCGGTCGCGGAGGGCGAGCTTCATCAGGACGCGGGCCACGTGGGTCTTCACCGTGGCCTCGCCGACCGTGAGGGCGGCGGCGATCTCGCCGTTGGACAGGCCGCGGGCCATGAGGCGCAGGACATCGGTCTCGCGCGGGGTGAGGTCGGCGAGCTCGGGTGGGGGCTGCGGGCCGGGGGTGCCGGCGTACGAGGCGATCACCCGCGTCGTGACCGCCGGGTCGAGGAGGGCCTCGCCGGCGGCGACCACGCGGATCGCGGTGATGAGGTGCTCGGGGGAGGAGACCTTCAGCAGGAAGCCGCTCGCGCCGGCGCGGAGGGCCTCGTACAGGTTGTCGTCGGTGTCGAACGTGGTGAGCACGATGATGCGGGGCGGGTTCGGGGCGGCGAGCAGGGCGCGGGTGGCGGCGAGGCCGTCCTGACGGGGCATCGCGATGTCCATGAGGACCACGTCGGGGCGTAGCCGGCGGGTGAGGGTGACCGCCTCGACGCCGTCGCCGGCCTCGCCGACGACGTGCATGTCGGACTCGGTCTCGATGACCATGCGCAGGCCGGCGCGGACCATCCGCTGGTCGTCGGCGATGACCACGCTGATCTTCGAGGCGGGTGCGGGACCGGAGCTCATGACGCCACCAGCCGCGGCAGCCGGGCGTGGACGGCGAAGCCGCCGGAGGGGAGCGGGCCGGCGTCGAGGTCGCCGCCGAACAGGGTGACGCGCTCGCGCATGCCGATGAGACCCTGGCCGGAGCCGGGGGCCGCGACGGTGACGGGGCCGCCCTCGTCGACGACGGAGAGGTGGACGCCGTCGTCGGCGTAGCGCAGGGACACGGTGACCGCGGCGGGTCCGGCGTGTTTGAGCACGTTGGTCAGGGCCTCCTGCACGATGCGGTACGCCGAGAGGTCCGCGGCCGGCAGCAGCGTCACCGGCGTGCCCGAGCGGTGCAGGGTGACCGTCAGGCCGGCCTCGCGGACCTGGGTGAGCAGCTCGTCGAGGCGGTCGAGCCCGACCGGTGCCGCGGTGGTGCCGCCGGTGCCGGCCGTGTCGCCCCGGAGCAGGCCGAGCGTACGGCGCAGCTCGCCGACGGCGTCGCGGCCCGAGGACTCGATGTTGCGCAGCAGTTCGGCGTCGACGGTGAGGCCCGCGTCGAGGCGGCGGCGGACCACGCCCGCCTGGATGACCATGACGGTGACGCTGTGCGCGACCATGTCGTGCAGCTCGCGGGCGATCCGGACGCGCTCCTCCATGACCGCCTCGCGGACCCGCTGCTCGCGGATCGCGGCGCGGGCGGTGGCGGCGTCGGCGCTCTGGCGGTGCTGGACGCCGAAGACCGTGCCGAGGATCCACGGCGCGACGGGGAAGAAGAACGCGCCCATCGGGTCGCCCGGGTCGACCTGCCAGAAGGCGGCGCCGGTCGCGACGGCGAGCAGCAGGCCGGCGACCCCGCGGGCGCGGGCGAGCCGGCCGGTGGTGCCGAGCAGCGGCACGTGCCGCCCGACCGTGTACGCCGCGATGATCATCGCGGCGAGCTGCCACAGCCGGTAGTTGACGATCTGGTCCGGATACCAGTACTTGAGGCCGCCGACGCAGCTGGCGAGCAGGCCCGTGAGCGGGACGGCCCGGCGCAGGGCCACGAGCGGCGCGAACCCGGCCAGCACGAACGGCCACCAGCCGCCCGGCTGGTGCGCGACCGCCTCCTCGGTCAGGGCGAACGCCACGAACGCGCCCGTCAGCGCGAGATCTGCCCGCCTCATCTCCACGAGATGACCGTAAGCGGTCCCCGGCCGGGGATTCGCCCGTCCAAGGAATGACGGCCGGTCCCCCGAGCGGGGGAGGACGGCTCCCTCGCCATGGTGGCGACGTGCGAGCCGGCTCATACGTACCTTGCTGGTCCAACGTGAATTCGACAGGGGTACAGATATGCGGCTTCTCCTCTTCAGGCTCGTGCTCTTCCTCGCGCCCGCCTTCCTCGCCGTCGCCACGGCGGTCGATCCCGCCCTCGGCGAGGACCAGGGCTTCGGGATCTACCGGGAGCACCCCGACGCCATCCAGTGGCACTCGGTGCTGCTGCACTGGGCGTGGGTGCTGTTCGTGCCGGTGTTCCTCGGGCTCCTCGCACCGATCCGGCGCAAGGGCGCCGTGCTCGCGCGGATCGCGTGGTGCGCCGCGGTGTTCGGGCTCGTCACGTTCTCCGCGATGATGGCGTACGACCTGGCGATCCTCGCCATGGAGCAGACGCTGACCGACGCCGACGTCAAACGCGCCGACGAGGCGTTCCAGTCGATGCAGTGGGCGGCGTTTGGCTGGCAGGGGCCGGGCCTGGCCGGCTGGGCGCTGGCGCTGCTGCTGACCCCGGTCGCGGCCGCCTACGCGAAGGTCATCTCCTGGTGGACGGCGGCCGCCGCGCTGCTGGGTTCGGTGCTGTACCTGCAGTTCGCGATCTCGCCGCTGCCGGTGAACCTCGCCGGGCCGGTCGTGATGCTGGTGGCGTACTGCTATGCCGGGTGGGAGATGGGCCGACGGACCGACCCGTCCCGGGCGGACGAGCCGGCGACGTTCGGCGTGTTCAAGGACCGGGTGGGCCGCTTCGGGCTCGTCGCCGCGCCGGTCGTGTTCGGGGCGGGGCTGCTGACCGTGCCGGGGCTTTCGCCGGACATCGAGGAGTCGGTGCGGCAGCCGGACCTGGCGCAGGTGAGCGCGCTGTTCCTGCACTGGGCGTGGGTGCTGTTCGTGCCGGGGATGCTGCTGCTGATGCGCCGCGGCCGGCGGTTCACCAGCGTGGCGGCCGCCGTCACCGCGTTCGCGCTGATGCACTTCAGCGGGCTGATGATCGGCGACTTCAGCGACCTGGCGGTCCGGCAGACGGTGCCGGCCGAGCTCGCGGCGAAGGTGACGGAGGCCTTCGGCGGGTATGCGCTGTTCGCGTTCGGCTGGGCCGTGCCGGCGATGCTGGTGAGCCTGCTCGGCCTGATCGCGGTCCCGATCGGCGCCGCCGCCGACGGCCTGGTCCGCTGGTGGGTGCCGGTGCTCACGGGTCTGGGCGTGGTGGCGTTCCTCGCGGTGGGCGTCGGCCCGCTGTCGGTGCTCAGCCCGCTGCTCCTGCTCGCAGGCTACGGCCTGCTGGCCAAGGCCCTCCCGCCCCGCCCGCTGCAGGCGGCGACCCCGGCCCCCACGGCGGAGCCCCAACCCGCCGCGTGAGCGGACAGCCCGCGGCGCCGGCGACAGGTGGCGCCGGCGCCACGGCGCCCGATCACCGCAGTGCGCCGCGGTGCCCGGTCACTGCAGAGCGGCCGCGGTGCCGGGTCACTGCAGAGCGGCCGCGGTGCCGGGTCACTGCAGAGCGGCCGCGGCGCCCGGTCACTGCAGGCGCCGCGGCGCCGGCTCACTGCAGGGCGACGCGGAGGTGGCGGGGGCCGCGCAGCACGGGGCTCGGCCGGTACTCCGGCGGGTCCTCCAGCAGGCGGGCCCGCGCCAGGACCGGGGCCAGCGCGCGCAGGGCCACCTGCGCCTCCAGGCGGGCCATCGGGGCGCCGAAGCAGTAGTGGATGCCGTCACCGAAGCCGAGGTGCGGGACGGGCCGGCGGTCCGGGTCGAAGCGGTCCGGGTCGCTGACGTGGGTGGCGTCCCGGTTGCCGGCGGCGAGCAGCAGCGTGACGGTGGCGCCCCGCGGGATGGTGGTGCCGCCGATGGGGATGTCGTCGAGGGCGGTGCGCCACGGCAGGAACTGCACGGGCGGGTCCCAGCGCAGCACCTCCTCCACGAGGGGGATCGCGAAGGACGGGTCGTCGAGGAGGCGCTCGATCCAGCGGGGCTCGCGGAGCAGGACCAGCGAGGCGTTGGCGATGAGGTTGACCGTCGTCTCGTGGCCGGCGATGAGCAGCAGGAGCGCCGTGCCGACCAGCTCGTCGCGGGTCATCCGGCCGTCCGGGCCGTCGTCGTGGGCGAGGGAGCGCAGCAGGCCCGGCTCGGGGTCGGCGTCGACGAGGTCGCCGAGGTAGTCCCCGAGCTCCCGGAAGGCCGGCGTGTCCCGCGGGTTCTCGGCGGCCAGCGCCTGGTCGATCCACGCCTTGAAGCGCGGCTCGTCGGCGAGGGGCACGCCGAGCAGCTCGCAGATGACGAGGACCGGCAGCGGGTAGGCGAACTGGTCGACGAGGTCCGCGGTGGAGGCGGGCAGGTCGGCGATGAGCCGGTCGACGATGCCCTCGAAGGACTGCTGCAGGTCCGCGACGAAGGTCGGGCGGTGCGGCGGGCCGAACTGCCGGGTGGCGAGGCGGCGCAGGCGGTCGTGCTGGGGCGGGTCGGTCCGCAGGAAGCTCGGCGCCAGCCCGACCGGCTCGCGGTCGGGGTCGACGGCGGAGCTGATCCGCGGGTCGTGCAGCAGGGCGGAGATCTCCCGGAACGTGGTGACCAGCCACGTGCCGTCGGGTTCGCGGCCGACGGGGGTGCGGCGCAGCGACGTGTAGAGCGGGTAGGGGTTGTGGCGGTTCACCGGATCCAGGACCGCGCCGAACACGGAGCCGACGGAAGTGGTCATCGGGAACTCCTCAGGGAAGCGGACCGGGAACTGGGATCGTGGCCGGTGACCACCACGGTCGCGTCGCGGGCCAGGAACTTGGGGTCGGGGACGTCGGCGGGGACGGGCACCATCGAGTCGGGCTGGTCGACGGTGGTGAAGTGCGGCGGGAACGGTGCCGCCTGCTCGATGAGCCGCGCGTAGAACGGCAGCCACTTGCCGTGGTTGAAGGTGACGGCTCCGGTGAGGCGTCCCTTGTACCCGTAGGCCGCGGCGAAGCGGCGGTCCGCCACGGAGCCCTGGGTGACGACGACCTCGTCGGAGAAGGTGGGCACGCCGACGGCCTTGATGTTGATGCCGAACTGCAGCGACCAGAAGGACGGCATGTGCAGGTGCGGCCAGCGGTCGGACTCGTCGCTGACCATGTTGTGGGCGGCGACCTCGGCCTGGGAGACGGCGTTCGCCCAGTGCTCCAGGGCCAGGAACTGGTAGCCGAACATCGCGTTCGGGGCGCGGGCGACGTCGCCGGCGACGAAGATGTCGTCGAGCACGAGGCCGTTGGCGTCGAAGGCGCGGCAGCCCGCGTCGCACGCGACGCCCCACTCGCCGACGGCGAGGCCGGAGTCGCGGAGCCACTCGACGTTGCGGACCCCGCCGAGCGCGGCGACGACGACCGCGACGTCGGCGACCGTGCCGTCGGAGAAGCGGGCCCGGCGCACGCGGCCGTCGGCGTCGCCCTCGATCGACTCGACGGTGATGCCGCAGCGCAGGTCGACGCCGTGCTCGCGCTGCACCTCGGCGGCGACGGCACCGATGACCCCGCCGAGCGCGCCGGCCAGGGGCGTCGCGGCGGCCTCGGCGACGATGACGTCCAGCCCCATCGACCGGCAGGTGGAGGCGATCTCCGAGCCGGTGAAGCCCGCGCCGATGACGAGGACGCGTGGTGTGCGGCCGGCGTCGCGCGGCTCGAGCGGACCCGGGGCCGCCTCGCTGAGGTGGGCGGCGGCGCCGTACGGCGCGAGGAAGGCGAGCCGCTCGTGCAGGCGCACCGCGTCGTCGCGGGTACGGAGCACGAACATGCCGTCCAGGGCGGCCTCGACCGGGTCGTGCCACGACCGGGCGCGGACGCCGGTGGTGATCAGCAGCCGGTCGAACGGCACCGACGAGCCGTCGTCGAGCTGGACCCGGCGGCCGGCGAGGTCGAGGCCGATCGCGTTGACCCCGAGCCGCCAGTTGGCGTCGAGGTCGGGGCGTGGCAGGGCGGTCGCGTCCGGCGCGACCTGGCCGCTGAGGGCCTGCTTCGACAGTGGCGGCCGGTCGTACGGCTCGCAGGACTCGCCGTCGATGAGCGTGAGGGACCCGGTGAACCCCTCCTCGCGCAGCGCCTCGGCGGCCCGCAGCCCGGCGAGGGACGCGCCGACGACGACGATGCGGGACGGGCGGTCCACGACGTGCACGGGTGGCATGTCCTGCACGGAGAGCCGGTCGATCTGGATCGCCTGGACGGGGCACGCGGCCGCTGCCCGCTGGACGCGTTCGCGCTGGTCCTCGGCGGGGGCGGGGTCGTACATGAGGGCCTCGTCGCCCTGCATCCGAAACGAGGAGGGCGCCAGGAAGGCGCACTGGGCGTACCCCTGACACTTGGTGAGATCAACTACCACGCGCATGCCCCAACGGTCAGCCGGACCCGGCGGCGGTGCCTCACCCCGAGAGGACGGCGGGGGAACTGGGCAGGATCGCGCGGACGACGGTGCCGGCACCCGGCGCGCTCATCACGTCGAGGGTGCCGCCGACCAGCTCGGCCCGCTCCCGCATGGACCGCAGCCCGAGCCGGCCCGGCGACCCCGCGGTGAAGGGCAGGAACCCGACGCCGTCGTCGACGACCTCCAGGACCACGCGGGTGTCGTCGCCGGCGAGCCGGACGGTGACCTGCGAGGCGCCGGCGTGCCGGGCGGCGTTGCCGAGGGCCTCGAGGGCGATGCGGTACAGGGTCTCCTCCACCTGCGGGCTGACCGCCGGCTCGGCGTCCAGCTGCAGCCCCCACCCGGGCGGGACGGCGCCGGTGCCGGGCGCGAAGTGCAGCGCGTCGACGATGCGCCGCAGCGCCGCGGCGAGCCCCGCGCCGACGAGGGTCTCCGGGCGCAGCCGCACGATGATGCCGCGCAGGTCGCTGAGGCCGGCGCTGGCCGTCTCCTGGATCCAGGCGAGGGAGGCGCGGGCGTTGACCGGGTCGCCGTGGACGAGCTCGGCGGCGGTGCCCGCCCCGAGGCTGATGCCGTAGAGGGTCTGCACCACCGAGTCGTGCAGGTCCCTCGCGAGGCGTTCGCGCTCCCGGGTCGCCTGTGTCTCGCCGGTACCGATGGCGAGCGCGGCGACCGCGGCGAAGGCCTCGAGGCGGCGCGGTGGCGGAGGGCGGCGCCGGCCGGCGGCGACGAGCACGCCGGGGACCCCGCCGTGCCCGGGCATCGGCACGCAGCTGACGGCGCCCCGCAGCACCACCCGCCCGCCCCGCATCGCGACGGCGGCGAGCGCGGCGAGGTCCGGCAGCGGCGGGCCGGAGCTCACCCGAACGGCACCCGCGGCGTCGACGACGAGGACCGCCGCCGCCGGAAGGGCGCGCCGGGCGCGGTCGCACACCGAGTGGAGCACCTCGTCGACCGGGGCGCCGGCGCGCAGCAGCGCGTGCAGCGCCGCTATGTGTCTCAACGGTGCCTCAGCTCGGGGCCGCCGCGTGGACCGGCACGAGCCCGACCCGCATGGCGTAGAGGGCGGCCTGGGTGCGGCTCTCGGCGTTGAGCTTCTGCAGGATGTTGCTCACGTGCGTCTTCACCGTCTGCGGCGCGATGTGCAGCTCCCGGGCGATCTGCCCGTTGGCCCGGCCGCGGGCCAGCAGCACCAGGACCTCCTCCTCCCGGCGGGTGAGCTGCGGCGGGGCCGTCGGCACGTGGACGTCCCGGACGAGCCGGGCCGCGACTGCCGGCGACAGCTGCACCTGGCCCGCGGCGGCGGCGCGGACCGCGCGGTGCAGCTCCTCGGAGGAGGTGTCCTTCAGCAGGTATCCGACCGCGCCGGCGTGCAGGGCGTCGGCGATGAGCTGCGGCTCCAGGTAGCCGCTGAGGGCGACGACCTCGACCCCGGGCAGCTCACGGCGGATCACGGTGGTCGCGGAGATACCGTCGAGGACCGGCATGAGCAGATCCATGAGGACGAGGTCGGGGCGCAGCTCGTGAGCCAGGCGCACCGCCTCGCGGCCGTCTGCGGCGAACCCGACGGTCTCCAGGTCGCCGCTGAGGGACAGGAAGCCGCGCAGGCCCTCACGGACCATCGCGTGGTCGTCGGCGATCAAGATCTTGATACTCATCGCCGCGCGCTATACCCCGGTGCGGCGTCGAATCACCACGTCCCCGGTCCCGTTCGGCCTACGCCAAATGGGGGAGGACGAAGGTCGCCGCCGCCCACCGACCGTGGCCCGATGTAAGGCGCGCCCGGGGCGGGCATCGTTGCACCGTGACGCCCAACTTGCGCCGGCTGGGCCGGTTTTCGCTGGTGGGAGCCGGCGGTGTGGTGGTCAACAACGGCGCGTTGCTCGTGCTGCACGGGGTGCTCGGACTGGCGCTGCTGCCCGCCACCGTCGCCTCGGTCGAGCTCGCGCTGGTCACCAACTACGTGCTGCACGAGCTCTGGACGTTCCGCCGCCGCCGGTTGTCGCTGCAGCGGTTCGCCTACTTCAGCCTGGCCGGCCTCGCTGCACTGCCGGTCAACGTCGTCGCGGTCCAGCTGCTGGTCGCGCTCGGGATGCACTACCTGCCCGCGAACCTCATCGGCATCGTGGCCGGGTTCGCAGTCAACTTCGCCGTCAGCTCGAAGTGGATTTGGAGTGAACGCACCGATGGAACAGCTGGTGTTGACCATCCTCACCCTGATCTCGCTGGTGCTGACAGTGCAGGCGGCGCACGCGTTGTACCTCATGATCTACACGTGGGACCAGCCCGAGGCGGGCGACCGGGCGCGGGTGCCAGATCAACGTGCTACGCCGGCACTCTCCTTCACCGCCATCCTCCCGGCACGCCACGAGGAGGAGGTCATCCAGCACACCATCGCCCGCGCCGCGTCCGCTGACTACCCGCCGCACCTGGTGCAGATCCTCGTGGTCTGCTCCGCCGACGACGTCGGCACGATCGAGCAGGCACAGGCGCAGGTGAACCGGCTGCGCGCGATGGGCCGCACCAACGTCGAGGTGGTCGTGTTCGACGACGGTCCGATCAACAAGCCGCACGGGCTCAACACCGCGCTGCGGTATGCCACCAACGACGTCGTGGCGATCTTCGACGCCGAGGATGAGGTCCAGCCGCAGCTGTTCGACATCGTCAACACCATCATGTTGGGCGAGGACGTCGGCTGCGTGCAGGCCGGCGTGCAGCTGATGAACTTCGACTCCAACTGGTATTCGACGTTTAACGTGCTGGAGTACTTCTTCTGGTTCCGCAGCCGGCTGCACTACCACGCGAAGAACGGCGCGATCCCGCTCGGCGGCAACACCGTGTTCTTCAAGCGGGACCTGATCGAGCGCCTCGGCGGCTGGGACGAGTCGAACCTGACCGAGGACGCCGACATCGGCCTGCGCCTCTCCAGCATGGGGGAGAAGGTCCGGGTCGTCTACGACGACCGTTACGTCACGAAGGAGGAGACGCCACCGACGCTGCAGAGCTTCATCAAGCAGCGGACCCGGTGGTGTCAAGGCTTCATGCAGACCCTCGGCAAGGGCACCTGGAAGCTCATGCCGACCCGCCGGCAGCGGTTCCTCGCCTGGTACACCCTGGCGTTCCCGCACGTGCAGGCGATGCTCGGGGTGTACCTGCCGGTGGCGCTGCTCAGCGCGTTCGTGCTGAGCGTGCCGGTGCCGGTGGCCATGATGTCGTGGCTGCCGGTGCTCCTGCTCGGCGCGCACTTCGTGATGAGCGTCGTCGGCCTGTACGAGTTCACCGGCGCGCACGGGCTGAAGGCCACCCCCGGCACGGTCGTGAAGATGGCGATCACCTGGTTCCCGTACCAGATGGTGCTGTCCTACGCGGCGGCCCGCGCCCTGTGGCGGCAGGTCAAGGGCGAACGCAACTGGGAGAAGACGGCCCACGTCGGTGCGCACCGCACCGCGGCGGAGACGGCGGAGCTGACCAATGTCGGCTGACACCCTGCAGCGGCCGGCGAGCCCGGCCGCGCCGACACCGAAGAAGCCGCAGACCCGCGGCTGGCCGCTCATCATCCTGAGCCTGGTGATCGGGCTGGTGACGCACGGCTGGAACATGTTCCGCTACCCGCTGTACCTCACCGACGAGGGCATCTACATGGAGCAGGCGTGGTCCGTGCTCCACATGGGCAAGCTGTCGCCCTACACGTACTTCTACGACCACGCGCCGATGGGCTGGCTCACGATCGCGGGCTGGGTCGCGATCCTGCCCGGCGGCTTCAGCGCCTTCGGCAACGCGATCAACACCGGGCGCGTCCTGATGCTGATCGTGCACCTGGTGTCGGTGTTCCTGCTGTACGAAACGATCCGGCGCTACACCGGCAGCAAGGCCGGCGGGTTCCTCGCGGCGTTCGTGTTCAACGTGTCGCCGCTCGGCGTGTACTACCAGCGCCAGGTGCTGCTGGACAACCTGATGATGTTCTGGATCCTGCTGGGCCTGTTCCTGCTGGCCCGCAAGGACGGGCGGATCGTCACCGTGATGGCCGCCGGGACGTGCTTCGGCCTGGCGCTCGTCACGAAGGAGAACGCGCTGTTCATCCTGCCGGGCTGCGCGTACCTGCTGCACCGCACGGTGAAGGAGCAGTCGAACCGGCGCTTCGGCCTGTCGTTCTGGTGGTTCGCCGCGCTCGCCCCGGTCGTCGGCTACCTGCTCTACGCGCAGATCAAGAACGAGCTGTTCCCGGAGGGGTTCAACTTCAACCTCGCCGCCGCCACCCCCGGCGACCACGTGTCGCTGCTCTACACCGTGTGGTGGCAGCTGCACCGCAACTCCAACAGCAGCAACGGCCTGTCGTTCACCAGCCTGCTCCAGGACAGCTGGCTGTTCAAGGACCGCCACCTGCTCATCGCCGGCACCGCGGCGACGCTGCTCGCCCTCTTCGCCGGCCGCAACAACAAACGGCTGCGAGGGCCGATGCTGGCGTGCGCGCTGATGGCCGTCGGCTACGGCTTCTACCTGACCCGCAGCGCCCTGCTCGACTTCTACATCGCGCCGATGGTCCCGCTGTTCGCGCTCAACCTCGGGATGTTCTTCGGCTGGCTCACCCGGCGCACGAAGCCGGCCGGTGCGGCGGTGCTCGTCGCCTGCCTGCTGGTGCCGGTGCTCGTCATGCCGGGCGGGTTCCTCGTCAAGTACAACACCAGGGGTCAGCTGGAGTTCAGCGACGCCTACCGGCTGCCGCTGACCCGCCTGCAGGAGCAGCAGGTCGCGTGGATCAAGACGAACGTGTCACCGAACGCGAAGCTCATCATCGACGACGACATCTGGGTCGCGCTGCACGACAACGACCCGCCGTACAAGTACGCCTACCCGCACTACAAGGCCACGTCCGACCCGGACGTGCGGGACAAGGTCTTCGCCTCCAGCTGGCAGAACGTCGACTACGTCGTGATGTCGAACAAGATGCGCGACGCACTCGAGCGCGGCGGCGAGACCTGGATCCTCGAGGCGATCGACCAACACGGGACACCCGTCTGGCAGGCGACCCGCGGCGACGTCTCACTACAGATCATCAAGATCGGTGCAACCTCGTGAGCGAGCGGGAGTGACGATGCAAACCCTGAAGCGCCGGCTGGCACCGGCGAAACGCCGTTCGGCAGCGGCGAAACGCCGCCGGCGGGTGTCCCGGCCGAAGATCTCCGGCCGCCGGCTGCTGATCGCCGCGGTCGCCGCGTTCCTGCTGATCAGCGTCGGTCGTTCGGTGCTGCCGGCGCTGGGTATCGAAACACCGAAGATGCCGTCGTTCGGCGGCGGCGGCGGCGACACGCCGACGGCGCCGGTGACCAAGGCACCGAAGGCGCCGACCGTCGACCTCAACGGGGTCATGGTGCACGGTGGCGGCGATCCGATGGTCACGCTGAACCCTGGCCTGGTGCGGCTCGGCGGCTCGGTCACGGCCAGCGGGTCCGGCTTCGACCAGGGGTCCATGGTCGACGTGTTCCTCGGGCCGTCCTCGTCCGGGGCGCAGCCGTCCAAGGGCGCCGCCAAGAACGCCAAACCCGTCCAGGTCGGCACCGCGAAGGCCGGCAAGTACGGCATCTTCACGGTGAACTTCTCGTTCCCCACCAAGATGACCACGCCCGTGCTGGAGGTGACCGCACAGGCGCGCGGCAGCGACAAGGTCGCCAAGGCCGAGGCGGCCGTCGCCCAGGGCGCCGGGCAGGCGACGCTGTCCGCCATAGTCGGCAAGCCCGGCGACGTCGTCAACCTGACGGTGAAGGGCTTCTCCCCGGGCGAGCAGCTGCTGGTCTACTGGGGGCGGATCAATGGTGACCCCACCCTCACCCTCAAGGCCGACGAGGATGGCTCGGTGGGTAAGACGCCGATCAAAGTCGGGGTCACGGCGGTAGGGACGACCAGTCTGGTGGTCGTGGGCAAGACGAGTGGGGCGGCGGCGAGCGCGCCGTTCCAGGTGCTGCGGCTGTACCCGTCGATCAAGCTCGCGCCCTACGCGGTGAAGGCGACCCAGTCGATCACCTTCTCCGGCGCCGGGTTCGCGCCGGGCGAGCGGGTCCTGGTGCGGCTGAACTCCGCCGGCGGGCAGCCGGTCATGGCGGTGCCGACAGACGGCGCCGGAGCCTTCAAGGGCGCCGGGCTCACCATGCCGTACCAGCTCAAGGGCGCCCAGTCGCTGGTCTTCATCGGCGAGCAGAGCCGGGCGGCGGCGTCCACGGGGTTCACGATCCTGCCCTACATGCCGCAGGCCCGGACGAACGCCTACGGCGGCCTGCCCGGCACGGTCGTCAACTTCTACGCCACGCAGTTCGCGCCGAACGAGGCCGTGCACGTCTACGCGAAGACCTCCAAGGGCGCGAAGGGTGAGCTCGTGTCCGCGTTCCGGGTGAACAAGGCCGGCACCGCCCGCGCCGTCGGGCAGTACACGATCCCCGGCAACACCGAGAACAGTGTCATCTTCGAGCTGAGGGGGCAGCTCAGCGGCTCGACCGCGACCGTCAACTTCAAGGTCGACGCCTCCGGCGGGCCGGTCGACATCCCGACGCCGAAGCCGTACGTGCTGCCGAAGGACTTGGAGAAGTAGCCCCGGTGTACTGGCAGGCATTCCGGGCCGCCCCGGAGGCGTTGGTCGTGCTCGACGCCGCCGGGGTGGTCCGGCTCGCCAGCAGCGCCGCGGAGGCGCTCTTCCACCGGGCCACCGTCGACCTGGTCGGGCGCCGGGTCGGGGAGCTGTTCGTCGGCGACCCGCGCGGCGCACTCGGCGCGGAGACGGGCGACGAGCCCGTCTACACCGGCTCGGCGATCCGCCTGCCGGGCGGCGCCGAGGTGCCGGTCGACGTGCGACTGGGCACCCTGCCGGGCGACCCGAGCGGGCTCGTCGTGCTCGCCGTCGACGACCAGGGCGCCGGCGGCCTGTCCCGGTCCAGCCTCGAGCACCGCGTGACCCGGCTGCAGCAGGAGGGCGCCGCACAGGAGCAGGCGCTCGGCGACGTCATCCTCAACCAGGAGCGGGAGCGGGCCCGCATCGCCGCCGGGGTGCACGACGACAGCCTGCAGGTGATCACCGCGGCGATGCTGCGGCTGCAGCACCTGCGCCGCCGCCTGCGCGACCCCCGCAACCTGGAGCTGCTCAGTAAGCTGGAAGAGAGCCTGGTGCTCGCCGCCGACCGGCTGCGGCGGCTGATCTTCGACTTCCGGCCGCCGAAGCTGACCAGCGAGGGGCTCGCCGCGGCGACGAGGGACCTGCTGGACGGGCTCGCCGAGGACCACTCGCTGGCCGTGCACCTGGACAACCGGCTGCGGGACGAGCCGGCGCTGCCCACCCGGCTCCTGCTCTTCAGGATGCTGCAGGAGGCCGTGGCCAACGTCTACAAGCACGCCGACGCCGACGAGTGCACGGTGATCCTCGACGAGCAGGACGGCGGCTACCTGATCCGGGTCGTCGACGACGGGGTCGGCGCCGAGGAGTTCGAGTCCGAGGCGGGGCACCTCGGCCTGGTGCTGATGCGGGAGCGGGCGGCGTTGGCCGGCGGTTGGTTCCGGATCGGCAGCGTGCCCAGGGGCAGCGCCGGCAGTGGCACGACCGTCACGTTCTGGGTGCCGCGCGGCGCCGACCTGCAATCCAAAGGAGCCGCCTGATGCGCTACCGAGTGCTGATCGTCGAGGACCACCAGGTGGTCGCCGAAGGCCTCGCCGCGCTGCTCAACGAGCACGACGAGCTGCGGGTCGTCGCCATCGCCGGCGGCGTCGGGGAGGTCGAGCACCTCGCCGACGTCGAGCGGGTCGACGTGGTGCTGTGCGACTACTGGCTGCCCGACGGCACCGGCCCCGAGGCGGTCGCCGCGCTGCGGCTGCACCAGCCCGACGTCGCGATCGTGTTCCTCAGCGCCGACACCAGCGACGAGGTGATCCTCGCGGCCCTGGAGGCCGGCGCCGCCGGCTACCTGGTGAAGAGCGCGGGCGGGGCCGACGTCGCGGACGCGGTGCGCCGGGCGATCGACGGGGAGATCCTCGTGCCGGCCCGCCAGCTGGCGAAGCTGCTCGCGCGGCGGCGGGAGCGCTCGCACCGCTCCGCGGAGCACGCCCGGCGGCTGGACAGCCTGACCCCGCGGGAGCGGCAGATCCTCACGCTGATGACCTCCGGCATGGACAACCGTGACATCGCCAGGGAATTGAGCATCAGCTACACCACCGTCCGCAGCCACGTGCGGCATCTGCTGTCGAAGATGGGTGCCCGGTCGAAGCTGGAGGCCGTCGTACGAGCGGCGGACTGGGACGCTCCTACAGTTGCGCCATGAGGACGCTCCTACAGTTGCGCCAGGAGCATTTCGGACATTCGTACGCTGACCTGAAATTTCCGAATCCGTAATGTTTTGACCTGCCCGACGTCGTCGTACGTGAGGACAGGTCTTGAAGCGTTCCCGTCTTGTGTGGCTCAGCGCCACCCTGGTGCTCGCCGCCGCCGCTGTCACCACCGGTGGTCTTGTCATGCGCAACTCCGAGGAGAAGCACGGTCCGGCCACGGCGGCCGGCCGGCAGCTCCAACTGCCGCTGCACACCAACGGCAACCGCATCGTCGACGCCGGCGGGCGGACGGTCACCTTCACCGGGGTCAACTGGTTCGGCCTGGAGACCAACACGTTCGCCCCGCACGGGCTGTGGTCCCGCTCCCTGGACGACATGCTCGACCAGATGGCCGCGCAGGGCTTCAACTCGGTGCGCCTGCCCTTCAGCAACGAGCTCTTCGACGCCGCCTCGAAGCCCAACGGCGTCGACTACAAGCTCAACCCGGACCTGCAGGGGCTCACCGGCCCGCAGATCATGGACAAGGTGGTCGAGGGCATCACCAAGCGCGGGATGATGGTCATCCTCGACCGGCACCGGCCGACCTCGCAGGGCCAGAGCAACCTCTGGTACACCGACAAGGTCAGCGAGGAGCGGTGGATCTCCGACTGGAAGATGCTCGCGAAGCATTACCGTGACAACCCGCTCGTCGTCGGCGCCGACCTGCACAACGAGCCGCACGGCGAGGCCACCTGGGGCACCGGCGGCGACAAGACCGACTGGCGGGCCGCCGCGGAGCGGGCCGGCAACGCCATCCTGGCCGAGAACCCCGACTGGCTGATCGTCGTGGAGGGCATCGAGTCCTACGACGGCGACGGGTACTGGTGGGGCGGCAACCTCCAGGGCGCGGCCAAGGACCCGGTCCGGCTCAAGGACCAGTCGAAGCTGGTGTACTCCGCGCACGACTACAGCCCCAAGGTGTGGTCGCAGCGCTGGTTCACCGACCCGGCGTTCCCGGCCAACATGCCGGCGCTGTGGGACAAGCAGTTCGGCCACCTCGTCAAGAACAACGTGGCCCCGGTCCTGATGGGCGAGTTCGGCGGCCGCTCCGTCGCGGAGAAGGACGCCCAGGGCAACAAGGACCTCGAGGGCATCTGGCAGCGGCACCTCATCTCCTACATGAAGGAGAACGGGTTCAGCTACACGTACTGGTCCTGGAACCCCAACTCCGGCGACACCGGCGGGGTCCTGAAGGACGACTGGAAGACGATCGACCAGGCGAAGATGGACCTGCTCAAGTCGTACCAGTCGACGCCGACGGCCAAGAAGCCCTAGGCAGTCGTCGATGGCCCTCCCCGCGCTGTTATGTTCAGCGTGGGGAGGGCCTCATGCCTGAACGGGACCTTACGGTCGGCGACCTGCAAGCGATCCTCACTGTGCCGCCGGACGCGCCCAGGGCCGGTCTGGTGCTGATCGACGGCTCCGGACCCGCCACGCGGCACGACTGGGTCGGCATTCCCGGCTGGCTGGCCGGGCGCGGGGTGGCCACGCTGCGGCACGACAAGCCGGCCGGCTGGTGGGCGCAGAGCTTCGCCGACCGGGCCGCCGAGGCCCTCGCCGCCGTCGCCGCCCTGCGCGCCGAGACCGGTGTGGAGCGGGTCGGCCTCATCGGCTACAGCCAGGGCGGCTGGATCTCCCTCCTCGCCGCCACCGGACGGCCGGAGGCCGTCGACTTCGTGATCACCGTGTCCGGGCCGGCGGTCGGCATCGCCGAGCAGGAACGCGTCCGCATCGAGCGGGCGCTGCGCCGCGCCGGGCACCCGCCCGCCGTCGTCGACGAGGCGATGCGCTGGGTCGACGAACGCGCCGCCAGGCTCGCCGTGGGCGACCCGCCCGCCCAGGTCCTCGACGCGCAGCGCCGGCTCGCCGGCCGCGAGTGGCACGACGTGGTTGCGGCCGCGCCGTACGACACCGTGGAGACCTTGGCGTTCTTCGCCCGGGCGCTGAGCTTCGACCCCGCCGCGGTCGTCCCGCACCTGCGCTGCCCGATCCTCGCCCTGTTCGGCGCCGCCGACGAGCTCGTGCCCGTCGAGCGCAGCGTCTCGGTCCTCGCCGAGCGCCTGTCCGGGCTGCACCGCGGGCGCAACTGTGTCGCCGTCCTCCCCGGCGCCGACCACATGCTCTTCGTCACCGAGCGTGACCACTCGCCGGTGTTTCTGCCGATGTTGGGGGCGTTCCTCGACCTCGTGGCCGTCTCGTAGGGCATCGAACCGGGCAACCCGCCCGACTTGTGTGGTGCGCCCACATAGCTCGGTGCCCTGCGCCACTCCTAGCGTGTGCGAACACCGCCAGCAGGCGCTGGCCTTAACAAGGCGTTCACACGGAGGAAGCGTGATTCGGCAGACGACTGCGCCGCGGCGGGTACTGTTCGCGGCGCTCGGGTTGGGCATCGCGGCGACGTTCACGGCGGCGTGCAGCAGCCCCCAGGAAGCGGCGCAGGAGCCGGCGAAGGACGGCACCCCCATCAAGGTCGGCCTCGTCTACTCGCAGACCGGCGCCCTCGCCGGCTACGGCAAGCAGTACATCGAGGGCTGGAAGGCGGGCCTCGCCTTCGCGACCAAGGGCACAGGCAAGGTCGGCAACCGCCCGGTCGAGGTCAAGGAGGTCGACGACGCGGGTGACCCGGCGAAGGCCGTCTCCGCCGCCAAGGACCTCATCGGCCAGGGGTACAAGATCATCGCCGGCAGCACCGGCTCGGCCGTCGCCGGCCAGGTCGCGCCGCTCGCCGCGCAGAACAAGGTGCTCTTCATCTCCGGGCCGGCCGCGTCCGACGCGGTCACCGGCGTCAACAAGTACACCTTCCGCTCCGGCCGCCAGTCCTACCAGGACGTCCTCGCGGCGAAGTCCTACCTGCCGTCGCCCACGGGCAAGAAGGTCCTCGTGTTCGCGCAGGAGGGCACCTTCGGCAAGTCCAACGCCGACGCGGTCAAGGCCGTCATCGGCGGCGCCGGCGCGACCGTCGACAACCTGTTCGTCCCGGCCAGCGCGACCGAGTTCACCGGCTTCGCCGCCCAGGCGAAGGGCGCCAAGGCCGACATGATCTTCGTGGCGTGGGCCGGCACCACCGCCCCCGCCATGTGGCAGGCCCTCGACCAGCAGGGCGTGCTCGGCTCGACCATGGTCGTCACCGGCATCGACCAGCGCGCCTCGTGGGCCACGTTCGGCGCGGCCGGCAGCAAGCTGTCGCTGC
The DNA here is from genome assembly GCF_039531485.1 of Dactylosporangium maewongense. Lineage (NCBI taxonomy): Bacteria > Bacillati > Actinomycetota > Actinomycetes > Micromonosporales > Micromonosporaceae > Dactylosporangium > Dactylosporangium maewongense. The sequence goes on from NZ_BAAAQD010000007.1 coordinate 307,018, forward strand.
TCGCGCACTACTTCGACGGCGCCAGCGACAACGAGGCCACCACCGCGCTGCGCAAGGGTGTCGAGGGCGGCAAGGTCGACCTGTTCCACCCGGACGGCTTCACCGCCGCGCAGATGGTCGTGCGGGCGGCCGGCGAGGGCGGCGACGACGCCGACAAGATGGTCACCGCGCTCGAGGGCTGGAGCTTCGACGGCGTCAAGGGCAAGCTGACGGTCCGCAAGGAGGACCACGCCCTGCTGCAGCCGATGTTCCAGGGCAAGTTCTCCGGCTCCGGCGCCGACCTGAAGCCGGAGCTCGTCAAGGCGATCGACCCGGCCGACGCGGCCCCGCCGGTCGTGCAGATGAAGGGCTGAGGTTTGTTCCCCCGAAGCAACGCACCGGCGGCCGGGGTGGTTGACGCCCCGGCCACCGGCCTGCTGTCCACCAGGCGGCTGACCTGGAAGATCGGCGAGGTCGCGATCGTCGACCATGTGTCGATCGACCTGGCCGAGGGCGAGTTCCTCGCCGTCATCGGCCCCAACGGCGCCGGCAAGACGTCGCTGTTCAACCTGATCTCCGGACTGCGCAAGCCGACGGACGGCTCGGTCACGCTCGCCGGGCAGGACGTCACGCGGCTCGCGCCGCACCGCCGGGCCCGCCGGGGGCTCGGCCGCACCTTCCAGTCCTCGTCGGTGTTCGGTTCGCTCACCGTCGAGCAGAACGTGCGGCTCGCCGTCCAGGCCCGCCGCGGCGGGTCGATCCGGCCCTTCCCGCTGCCGGGGTCCGACAAGGACATCGCCGAGCGGGCCGCCCGGGTGCTGTGGCGGGTCGGGCTCGACCACCGCGCCCGCACCATGGCCGGCACCCTCGCCCACGGCGAGAAGCGGAAGCTGGAGATCGCGCTGCTGCTCGCCGGCGAGCCGAAGGTGCTGCTGCTGGACGAGCCGATGGCCGGCGTCAGCGCCGAGGACGTGCCCGGGCTGGTCGCGCTGATCAAGACGCTGACCCGCGACGAGCGGCGCAGCGTCCTCATGGTGGAGCACCACATGGACGTCGTGCTCGACCTGGCGGACCGGGTGGCGGTCATGCACCACGGCGCCCTGCTCATCTGCGACACGCCGGAGGTCGTCATGGCCGACCGCACCGTCCAGGAGGCGTACCTGGGGGAGAAGCTGTGAGACATCCTCTGTCAACCACGGGCCGGCGCTCGAGCCCGGTTATGTCGGCTCGCGGCGCTCCCCGACATAACCGAAATTTCGGATATGTTCGCGCAGCGGACATGTCCGGGGAAGCCGTTGGGCGCCGGAGTGCAGCGGAGGTGACGCTGTGACCGCGATCCTGGACATCTCAGACCTGTCCGTGAAGGTGGGCGGGTCGCACATCCTGCAGGGCGTCACGTTCTCCGTGCAGCCGCAGGGCGTCACCGCGCTGCTCGGCCGCAACGGCGTCGGCAAGACCACCACGCTCAAGGCCGTGCTCGGGCTCATGCCGCGCGCCGCGGAGATCACCGGCCGGGTCGGCTTCGCCGGCGGCAGCATCCTGCGGCAGCCCACGTTCCGGCTGGTCCGGCAGGGCCTCGGCTACGTGCCCGAGGACCGCGGCGTCTTCGCCGGGCTCACCGTCGCGGAGAACCTGCGGCTCGCCGAGCGCGCCGGCACGGCCCCCGACTACGAGACCGTCCACGGCCTCTTCCCGGAGCTGCGCAAGCGGGCCCGGCAGCGGGCCGGCACCCTGTCCGGCGGCCAGCAGCAGATGCTGGCGATCGGCCGGGTCCTGCTCAACCCCAACCGGCTGCTGCTCATCGACGAGCCGACGAAGGGCCTCGCCCCGAAGGTCGTCACCGAGGTCGCCGCCGCGCTGGAGGCCGTCGCCGCCGTCGTGCCGATGCTGCTCGTCGAGCAGAACCTGGCGGTGGTGCGCCGGATGGCCCGCCACGCCGTCGTCATCGCCAACGGCCGCGTCGCGTACACCGGCGGGGCCGGCGACCTGCTCGACTACACCGAGAAGACCAAGGCGCTGCTCGGCGTCGGCAAGGGGGAGCACGCATGAGCACGTTTGTGCTGTTGACCTTGACCGGGCTGGGTCTCGCCGCCCTGTACTTCCTCGTCGCGTCCGGTCTCGCGCTGGTCTTCGGGCTCGCCGACGTGCTCAACTTCGCGCACGGGCTGTTCCTGTCCGTCGGCGCCTACGGCACCTGGTGGGCCTCCGGCAACCTCCCCGGCGCCGGGGCCTCCGGGTGGGGCTTCGTCCTCGCCGTCGTGTTCGGCGTCGTCTGCGGCACGGTCGTCGCCGCGCTCGTCGAGCTGGTGCTGATCCGGCCGCTGTACTCGCGCACCATCGAGCAGGTCCTCGTCACCGTCGGGCTGTCGCTGGCCGGCGTGGCGCTGCTGCAGGCGTCCTGGGGCGCGGACCCGCGGACCTACCCGCGGCCGCAGTGGACGCAGGAGCTGACCGAGATCGCCGGCGCCCGCGTCCCCAACGACCGCTTCCTGCTCATCGGCGCGGCCGTGGTGGTCCTCGCCGGCCTGCTCGCGTTCCTCAAGTACACCCGCATCGGCCTGGTCATCCGCGCCGGTGTCGAGGACCGGTCCATGGTCACCGCGCTCGGCATCGACGTGCGCCGCGCGTTCACGCTCGTCTTCGCGATCGGGGGCGCCGCCGCCGCGCTCGCCGGGGCGCTCGGCGGGGTCTACGCCGGCTCGATCTCCCCGACCGGCGGCAGCTCGCTGCTCATCTTCGGCTTCATCGTCGTCGTCATCGGCGGGATGGGCTCGGTGGTCGGGGCCGCCTATGCCGCCGTCGCCGTCGGGCTGCTGCAGCAGTTCGTCAACTACACCTCACCGGGGCTCGGCGACATCTGCGTCGTCGCGCTCCTGGCGATCGTGCTGCTCGTCCGCCCGCAGGGCATCACCGGAAAGGTCGCCACCTCATGATGACGGACACCGCGGTGACCCCCGGCGGCACCGTGCCGAAGCCGCGCCGGAAGTGGCACCCCGCCCGGTTCGGGCCGCTCGTCTTCCTGGTCGTGCTCATCGCGCTGCCGTACTGGTCGATCTCCATCCCGGGCGTGTTCGACACGGCGATCAACAAGCCCGGCACCCTGCAGCTGCTCGCGCTGTGCCTGGTGTTCGGTGCCCTCGCGACCGGCTACGACCTGCTCTTCGGGCGCACCGGGCTGCTGTCCTTCGGTCACGCGCTCTACTTCGCCGCCGGCGTCTACGGCACCGACGTCCTCATCACCAAGGCGGGCTTCCCGTTGTGGCAGGCCGTGCTCCTCGCCGTCGTCGGCACCGCCGCGATCGCCGCGGCGCTCGGGGCGATCGCGCTGCGCACCAACGGCATCGCCTTCGCCATGGTCACCCTCGCCTTCGCGCAGGTCGGCGCGATCACCATCGGGCGCGACCCGGGCGGGCAGACCGGCGGCGAGGAGGGGCTGCCGATGGACACGTCGGGCGTGCCCGACGCGCTCGTCGGCGTCACCAACACCGTGAACCTGTACTGGCTCGCGGTGGGCGTCGCCGTCGTCACCGTCCTGGTCGTGCACGCCATCGCCGACGCGCCCGCCGGTCGGGTGCTCGCCGCGATCCGCGACGACGAGCGCCGCGTCGGCGTGCTCGGCCTCGACCCGTACCGGTACAAGCTGTTCGCGTTCACCGTCGCGGGTGGGCTCGCCGGCCTCGCCGGTGCCATGTACGCGCTGCTGATCGGCGGCGCCACCCCGCACGTGGCGGCGTCCGACCAGACGCTGACGCTGCTCGTCATGGTCGTGCTCGGCGGCCCCGGCACCCGGTGGGGGCCGCTGATCGGCGGGATGCTCTTCACGTACCTCGACTACCGGCTCGTCGCGTTCGGCCGCTCCGACGCCGTCGACAACCTGCCGGGCGTGCTGAGCGGGCCGCTGTCGCAGCCGCTGTTCGTGCTCGGCACGGTCTTCATCCTCGCCGTGTACTTCTTCCCCGGCGGCCTCGCCGGCCTGCGGACCCGCCTCGGACCCCTCGCGAGGTGGATACCGGACCGCCGATGAGCGGTCCCCACGGGCACCGGTCGATTCGATCACCATCGAATCGACCGGTGTCTTTTTTGTGTGGGGCAAGGGCACACGCTCACACGGGCAAATGTATGGATCGCCTCCATGGCCTGGGTGTGGCGCCGGTCATAGCGTTCGCCGCAACGGCGGGCCACATGTGACCGCCACCCGCCCACCGCCACGAGGAGGTGTGTCCCCCGATGGACGGTCCCGCCCTGACAGCGCGCGGTCTCACCCGTGACTTCCGCGGCTTCCGGGCCGTCGACGCGGTCGACCTCACCGTCGCCGCCGGCAGCGTGCACGCGCTCGTCGGACCCAACGGCGCCGGCAAGACGACGCTGTTCAACCTGCTCACCGGGTTTCTCGCACCGACCGCCGGGCGGATCGAGCTCGGCGGTCACGACATCACCGGGCTCCCGCCGGAGCGGGTCGCCCGCCTCGGCGTCGCCCGCTCCTTCCAGATCACCAGCCTCTTCCCGCAGCAGACCGTGCGGACCCACGTCGAGCTGGCCCTGCAGAGCGCGACGGGGCTCGGCTGGTCGTTCTGGCGCAGCCACCGGCTCCTGGACCGCTTCTCGGCCCGCGCCGGCGAGCTGCTCGACCTGGTCGGCCTCGGCGACGCGGGGGAGACCCTGGCCGGCAGCCTGGCGTACGGGCGCAAACGGGCCCTCGAGCTGGCGATCGCGCTCGCGCTGGACCCGAAGGTGCTGCTGCTGGACGAGCCGACCGCCGGGATGGGCCTGGAGGACGTCGACCGCACCGTCGAGCTCATCGCGGCCGTCCGGGACGGCCGGACGGTGGTGCTGGTCGAGCACAACATGCGCGTCGTCGGCCGGCTCGCCGACACCGTCACGGTCCTGCAGGCCGGCCGGGTCCTCGTCGAGGGCCCCTATGAGCAGGTCCGCACCGATCCGCGGGTGATCGAGGCCTATCTGGGGAGCTCCGATGTTGCACATTGACGGTCTCTCGGCGTGGTACGGCGAGGCGCAGGTCCTGCGCGACGTCGACCTGTTCGTGCAGCGGGGCGAGGTCGTCACCCTCTGCGGGCGCAACGGCGCCGGCAAGACCACGCTGCTGCGCTGCGTCATGGGGCTGCACACCTCGCAGTCCGGCACCGTCCGGCTCGCCGACGAGGACGTCACCGCCCGCAAGGTCCACCAGCGGGCCCGCCGCGGCCTCGGCTGGGTGCCCGACGACCGCGGCGCCTACGCCACGCTGACCGTCGCCGAGCACCTCACCCTCCCACCCGTCGTCGGGCCGTCCCCGTGGAGCCTGGAGCAGGTCCACGAGGCGTTCCCGGCGCTGTACACCCGGCGCTCCAGCCCGGCCACCAAGCTCTCCGGCGGCGAGCAGCAGATGCTGGCCCTCGCCCGCGTGCTGCGGATGGGCGCCACCGTCCTGCTCTGCGACGAACCCACCGAGGGGCTCTCCCCGCTGCTGGTCCAGCAGGTCGGCGAGATCCTGCGCCGGGCCAAGGAGCACGGCGTCACCGTCCTGCTCGTCGAGCAGAACCTGCACTTCGCCACCACGGTCGCCGACCGCCACTACCTCCTCGCCGAGGGGCGGATCGTCGGCGCTTTCGACAACACCGACATCCAGTCCCGCGAGGCCGAACTCCTCGCACACCTCGGGATCTAGGAGAAATATCATGAGAAAAGCGCTCGCGGCCGGTGCCGCCCTCTGTGTCGCCCTGTCGGGCTGTGGCGGCGGTGGACCCCGCTCCGGCGGGAGCTCGAAGCTCACCGGCGACAAGCTCGTCCTCGGCGTCCTCAACGACCAGTCCGGCGTCTACGCGCAGCTGTCGGGCAAGAACTCGGTCGTGGCCGTGAACATGGCGATCGAGGACTTCAAGGCCAAGTACGGCGACAAGGCAATCACGAAGAACATCACCGTGGAGACCGCCGACCACCAGAACAAGCCCGACGTGGCGAACACCCGCGCCGCGGAGATGTACGACCGGCTCGGCGTCGACGCGATCCTCGACGTGCCGACCTCCTCGGCCGCGCTGAAGGTCGCCGACGTCGCCAAGGCGAGCAAGAAGCTCTACTTCAACATCTCCGGCGCGACCACCGACCTGACCGGGAAGTCCTGCAACAAGTACACCTTCCACTACGCCTATGACACCGCGATGCTCGCCAACGGCACCGGCACCGCGACCACCCAGGCGGGCGCGAAGAACTGGTACATCGTCTACCCCGACTACGCCTTCGGCCAGGACATGGAGAAGTCCTTCAAGGCCGCGATCGCCAAGGGCGGCGGCAGCGTCGTGGCGAGCGACCCGACCCCGTTCCCCAACGACAACTTCTCCACGTTCCTGCTCAAGGCGCCGACGCTCAACCCGAAGCCCGACGTGCTCGGCACCATGCAGGCCGGCGCCGACCTGGTCAACCTGGTCAAGCAGTACAACGAGTTCAAGCTGCGGGACAAGGGCGTCGGGCTCGCCGTCGGGCTCATGTTCCTCACCGACATCCACTCGCTCACCCCGGACGCCCTGGCGGGCACGACGTTCACCGACGCCTGGTACTGGAACTTCGACGCCGAGAACCGCGCCTGGGCCGACAAGTTCTCCGCCCGCGCCGGCGGCCAGCGGCCCACGTTCGCCCACGCCGCCAACTACTCCGCGGCGATGCAGTACCTGGAGGCCGTGCAGGCCGCCGGTACCGACGACGCCGACGCCGTGGTGAAGCAGCTGGAAGGCAAGAAGGCCAACGACTTCTTCCTCCGCAACGGGGAGTTCCGCGCCGCCGACCACCGGGTCGTGCACGACGCCTACCTCGCCAAGGTGAAGCCGGCGAGCGAGGTCAAGGAGCCCTGGGACTACGAGCAGATCGTCAAGACGATCCCCGCCCAGGAGGCGTTCCGCGCCCCGTCGGCCGACTGCAAGCTCTAGTCCGATGGGTTTCCTCACCCACACGTTCAACGGACTGGTCGGGGGCAGCTTCTACGCGTTGCTCGCCCTCGGCCTGTCGGTCATCTTCGGCATGCTGCGGGTGGTGAACTTCGCCCACGGCGCGTTCTACATGCTCGGCGCGTTCGGCGCCTACGTGCTGCTCGCCGAGGCCGGGATCTCCTTCTGGTGGGCACTGCTCGCGGTGCCGCTGGTGCTCGGCCTGCTCGGGATCCTGCTGGAGCGCGGGCTGATCCGCCGGCTGTCCACACTGGACCCGCTGTACAACTTCCTGCTCACGTTCGGGCTCACGCTCATGCTGCAGGACGTGGTGAAGTCGCGGTACGGCTCGCAGTCCAACCCCTACGGCGCGCCGGCCGGGCTGCGGGGGACCGTCGACTTCGGCCTCTTCGACTTCCCGGCGTACCGGGTGTTCGTGTTCGGCGTGGCCGTGCTGCTGTGCGTCGCCGTGTGGTGGCTGCTGACCCGCACCCGGGTCGGCACCGTCGTGCGGGCCGCCACCGAACGCCCCGAGCTGACCCGTGCCCTCGGCATCGACGTCGGGCGGTGGATCGCGCCCGTCTTCGGCTTCGGTGTCGCCCTCGCGGCCCTCGCCGGGGTGCTCGCCGCGCCGATGCGGGCGGTGAACCCGCTCATGGGCGCCGACCTGATCATCGGCGTCTTCGCGGTCGTCGTCATCGGCGGCCTCGGCTCGGTCTTCGGCAGCGTCGCCGCGGGCTTCGCGATCGGGCTGTTGCAGGCGTGGAGCGAGGCCTACGGGCCGGCGCTGCTCGCGCAGACCCTCATCTTCCTGGTCATGGCCCTGGTCCTGCTCTTCCGGCCGGCCGGGCTCTTCGGGCGGGAGGAGCTGCCGACATGACCTCACTGATCTTGCAGCGGGTCCGGACGCCCCGCTGGGTCGGCTGGGCGCTCGTGCTGGTCGGAGTGCTGGTGGCGCTCTGGCTGCCCAACGGGCTCTATCCGGCGGTCGCGGTGGACATGCTGTGCTGGGCGCTCTTCGCCGTCGCGATCGATCTGCTGCTGGGGTACGGCGGGCTGCTGTCCTTCGGGCACGCGGCCTTCTGGGGGACCTCGGCGTACACCGCCGGGATCATCGCGGCGCGGGTGGGCGTGCCCTTCCCCGTCGCCGTGCTCGGCGGCGCCCTCGCCGCGGCCGCCCTCGCGGTGCCGATCGGCTACCTCGCCGTGAAGCGCTCCGGGATCTACTTCGCGATGGTGACCCTGGCCTTCGCGCAGATGGTGTACTTCGTGGCCAACGAGTGGTCGTCGGTGACCGGCGGCGAGAACGGGCTGCAGAGCGTGCCGCGGGAGCTGTTCGGGCTCGACCTGTCGGACCCGTACTACTTCTACTACGCGGCGCTGCCCCTCGCCGTGCTCGGGCTGCTGCTCGCGTGGCGGATCGTGCACTCGCCGTTCGGCCGGGTGCTGGTCGCGATCCGGGACAACCCGGCCCGGGCCCGCGCGCTCGGCTACCCGGCCCACCGGTACAAGCTGCTGGTCTTCGTCCTGTCGGCGTTCGTCGCCGGGCTCGGTGGCGGGCTCTTCGCGGTCGCGCACGGCTTCGTCTCCCTCGACGTCGTGCACTGGACGACCTCGGGCAAGGGCGTGGTGCTCGTCGTGCTCGGCGGCATCGGCACGCTGTGGGGCGGGGTGGTCGGCGCGGCCCTGGTCGTGAACCTTGAGGACCAGCTGTCGCAGGCGGGCTTCACGCTGATCGGCCTGGTCACCGGGGGCATCTTCGTGCTCGTCGTGCTGCTCTTCCGGCGCGGCCTGTGGGGCTCCGCGGTTTCACTGGTCCGTCGTTTTGTTCCCTAGTGTGATCGCCCGCACATTCTGATACGAGACGGTTCCGTATCGCTTCGCCTTGCCCTAGCTTGGTGGAGGATACGGAACTGTTCCGTATCGTATCGCGCGTTCGCTCACTGGGGGCTTGAACCACATGGACGCAGCCACACCCAACACCGGACATCCCCGCCGCTGGGCCATCCTCGGCGTGCTCGTCATCAGCCTGCTCGTCGTCGTGCTGGACAACACCGTCCTCAACGTCGCCATGCGCACGATCGCCGACCCGGTGCACGGCCTGGGCGCGACCCAGAGCGAGCTGGAGTGGTCGATCAACTCCTACACCCTGGTGTTCGCCGGCCTGCTCTTCACCGCCGGCATCCTCGCCGACCGGCTCGGCCGGCGGATCACGCTCACCGTCGGGCTCGTGCTCTTCGGCATCGCGTCGCTCGTCTCCGCCTACGCGGACTCGCCCACCCAGCTGATCTGGGCCCGCGCCCTCATGGGCCTCGGCGCCGCGGCGGTCATGCCCTCGACCCTGTCGATCATCGCCAACGTCTTCGACCCGCGTGAGCGGGCCAAGGCGATCGGCGTCTGGGCCGGCGCCGTCGGCCTCGGCGTCGCGATCGGCCCGATCGTCGGCGGCCTGCTGCTCGAGCACTTCTGGTGGGGCTCGGTCTTCCTGATCAACGTCCCGATCGTCGTCGCCGGCGTGATCCTCGTCAGCGTGCTCATCCCCGAGTCGCGGGACCCGCGCCCCGGGCGCATCGACATCGTCGGCGTGGTCCTGTCCATCATCGGCCTGACGCTGCTCACGTACGGTGTGATCGAAGGCGGCGAGTCCGGCTTCGGCGAGCTCAAGTCCTGGGGCACCCTGGCCGCCTCGGCCGCCGTCCTCGCCGCGTTCGTGCTCTACGAGCGGAGCATCGAGTTCCCGTCGCTGGACGTGAAGCTCTTCGCCAACCGCCAGTTCTCCGCCTCCACCGCGATGATCGGCCTGGTCTTCTTCGCCGCGATGGGCGCCATGTTCACCAGCGCCTTCTACCTGCAGCTGGTGCGCGGCTACGGCCCGCTCGCCTCCGGCGCGCTCTTCGTGCCCTTCGCGCTCGGCCAGCTCGTCTTCGCCCCGCGCAGCGCCGCGATGGTCAAGCGCTTCGGCCCCAAGGCGGTCAGCACCACCGGCCTGCTCCTCGTCTCGCTCGGCCTGGCCGGCTGGATCTTCATCGGTGCCTCGACGCCGATCTGGGTCGTCGGTGCCCTGTTCTTCATCATGGGCGTCGGCATGGCCAACGTGATGCCGCCGGCCACCGAGGCCATCATGGCCGCGTTGCCCCGCGAGAAGGCCGGCGTCGGATCGGCCGTCAGCAACACCATCCGCCAGGTCGGCGGTGCCCTCGGCGTGGCCGCCCTCGGCGCGGTCATCAGCTCCTACTACCGCAGCGGCGTCGAGTCCTCCACGACCGGCCTGCCGGCCGCGGCGAAGCACGTGGCCGACGAGTCGATCTCCGGTGCGTACGGTGTCGCGCCGCACGTCGGGCCCGCCGGGCCGGCGCTGATCCAGCACGCCAACGACGCCTTCATCACCGCGATGCACTACTCGGCGATCGGCTCCGCGATCTTCGCGGTCCTCGGTGCGGCCGTCGCGTTCGCCTTCCTGCCCGGCAAGCGCCCGGCCTCGGCCCCCGCGCCCACGACCGCGGAAGGCCTCGCCGAGGAGCAGGGTGTCGAGCTGGTGGACGTGTGATGTCCTTTGAGCCGGCCGTTGATGGCTTCCGTGTGAGAACTCGGTAACAATGGAAGCCATGACGACGGCGAGCGTGGATGCGGTGGCCGACCAGGACCGCAAGGGTCCCGGCCGGCCCCGCAGCGCCCGCGCGGACGAGGCCATCATCGAGGCGGTCCTGGACCTGCTCAGCGCGGGTCAGAGCGCCGACGCTCTGTCCATCGAGGCGGTCGCGGCGAAGGCGGGCGTGGGCAAGGCGACGATCTACCGCCGCTGGCCCAACAAGGAAGCCCTCCTGATCGACGCCGTCACCACGATGAAGGGCCCCGTCCCGGAGCCTGCGGGCGTGTCGGTCCGTGACGACCTGGTCGCCCTGATCGCGGGCATGCGCACCAAGCGCATGCACCACTACGGCAAGGTCACCGCCTGCCTGCTGCCCGAGCTCGTCAAGGGCGAGGAGATGCACAAGGTCTACCAGGCCGGCGTCGTCGAGCCCCGTCGCGACGTGATGCGGGGCGTCCTGCGCCGTGGCATCGAGAGCGGCGAGCTGCGCGCCGACCTGGACGTGGAGCTGACCCTGCTCATGCTGTCGGGCCCGGCGATCGCGCAGAACATGCTGCGCTGGAACCCCGCCGTGCCCGACGAGGGCTTCGCCGAGCACCTGGTCGACGCCATCCTCCGCGGCGCCCGCCCCTGACCGTTTTCCACCCAGCTTGATCACGTAGCGGATCCGGTCGCCCTGGCAGCCGGATCCGCTACTTGATCACGGCTGATCTCTCTGGGAGTGGCGCGGTGGGGGCCAAGACGTCGCTGCTCGCCTACACGGACGGCGATGTCGCTGAGCTGCTCCGGGCCGGTGCCGTGGCCCGCCCGGACGCCACGGTCGCGCTGATCGCGCGCGTGTTCCCCGGCTGGACGGTCGAGCCGGCGGACGCCACCTCGCTGGACGACGCGGTCCACCCGCCCGACGGGACCGCGTACGCCGGCGCCTTCCCCGGCGTCGACCTCGTCTGCGACCGGCGGCTGCCGCTGGGCGCGCCCTCGCGGCTGCCGGATCATCTGATCGAGCCGGGCCGCCACCGCCGCGTCATCTCCCATGCGATGCACAGCGTCTCGGACTGGTTCGCGTTCTCCGTCTGGGACAACGGCGAACTGGTCCGGTCGCTGAGCCTGGACCCCGACAACGGCGTGGTCGAGAACGCCGGCGAGCCGTTCGCGTTCGAGGCGCCGTTCTGGTCCGGCGAGCATCCCGTGCTGCCCACGCAGGGCTGGCCGGACCAGGGGCCGTACCCGCTGCCGTTCCATCCGCTGGACCTGGGGGAGGCGGCACTGCGAGGCCTGTTCGGGTTCATCCTCGAGGGCTCTCCCAGCCAGGCAGACATCGACCCCGACGCCGTCGAACTGCACGGCTTCCGCCTCCACGACCCGGCCGCCCCCGACCCCGCCCACATGCAACAGTTGATCAGACGAATGCGTCGCCGCTCCTACACCTACGCCCCCGACGGCTCACTCGTCGAGACCGACCTCAAGAACCGCGGGCAACCGGGCGCCGGCTAGCTCACCGACTGCCATGCGGCTGCCCCGGTTATGTCGACTCGCTCCGCTCCCCGACATAACCGAAATTCCGGATATGTCCGCGCAGCGGACATATCCGGGGAAAGCGCCGGCGCGCGCTCCGGTTGATCATGGTCCGGTAGAGCTCGTGCGGCTACAACTCCTCGATCCACGCGGCGTGCGCCGATCGGCACCGGACGTGGAGGCCGGCTCCCTGCCGGGCACGGCGGCGGGTGGGCACCGGATGCGGTGCGCGATCTCAGCCGGTGCAGTACACGCGGTCATGCGCCGCGGAGCGACGCATCGGGGATTGCGGTGACCCATGCTGCCCGGTCGGGGTGCCGCCGGGCGAGGCAGGACTCGGCTGGGTCGACGTCCGCCGGCGGGCAAGCCGACGCTGGCCGCGGATAGGTCCGCTGGCGCGAACATATCCGACTTATCGGCATCTAGTGGGGCCTGGGTCCGCTGCAGGTGGTGATCCGGAGGAGTCGGTGCCGCTCGGTCGAAGATCGAAGGACGGATCTGGCTGTCCGGGCGGCCAGGTTGCGACTTCGATCAAGCAAGCGCGGGCAAGATCGCCGTCCTGAGCGTGGTACTTCCCGGTCTAGCGGCCGGCCACCGGATGCGGCGCGCGAGCGCCGCCTGCCCTGCCTCGCGCTATAGCGCGAGGCAGGGCGTCGCGGAGCGGCGCATTGGGGTGCGGGTGAGAATCCCCGCCGGGCCCCGCCGCGGCAGCGGTGGGGGGGAATTACAGCGCTCAGCGGAGGCGGTGGAGGCGGAGGGCCAGCTGGACCTCCAGGGCGCGCTCCGGTTTCTGCCAGTCGGCGCCCAGGAGCTGGCCGATGCGTTCGAGGCGCTGGGTCACGGTGTTGACGTGGACGTGGAGCAGCTCGGCGGCGCGGGCCAGGCTCCCGCCGACGCCGAAGTACGCCTCCAGCGTCTTGACCAGGGCGGTGCCCCGGCGGACGTCGTAGTCGACGACGGGGCCGATGGTGGAGCCCAGGAAGGCTTCGACGTCGCGGTCGCGGCCGTCGGGGGCGGAGCCCAGCAGGAGGCCGACGAAGCCCAGCTCGGCGGTGCTGGCACCGGCGCCGGCGCGGCCCAGGGCGGCGAGGGCGATGACGCAGCGGTCGGCGTCGCGGTAGGCGGCGGCGATGCCCGCGGGGCCGGTCGCCGGGCCGCCGGCGCCGGCGGTGACGGGGCGGCCGAGGACCTTGCCGAGGTCGCGGGCGACGGTGCGGGCGAGAGGGCCGGCCACCTCGCCGGGCAGGAGGAGGACCACGTGGCCGTCGCGGGCGGCGGCGAGGCCCCCGCGGGTCTGCGCGTAGGTCTGAGCCCAGGACATGGCGCGCTGGCGGGCCGTGTTCATGGGGCCGCCGGCGAGCGCGTCCTCGCCGACGGCGACGACGACGTTGGGGGCGTCCAGGTCGACGCCGAGGCGCTTGGCGCGGGTGCGCAGGGAGTCGGCGTCGCGGACGGGGCGGGTGATGACGTCGTCCAGGAGCTCGCCGCGGACGCGGCCCTCGGCCTCGGCGACGGTGCGGCGGAAGAGCAGCAGGAGCGCGGTGACGACGGCGGCGCGCTCCAGGATGCGCTGGTCGGCGTCGACGAGGGGGCGGTCGGGCCGCAGGACGAGCGCGCCGAGGTTCTCCGCGCCGGCCACGACGGCCGCGAGCCACAGCGGTCCCCGCCGGACGCTGCGCCCCTCGGTACGGGAGGCGGCGAGGGCCTCCGCGATGGCGCTGGCGTCAGGGGCGTCGAGCTCGCCGACGCTGGCCTGGTGTCGGCCGTCGGCGTCCAGGACGAGCAGCGCACCGCCCAGCACCTCGGTGACGACCTCGGCGATGTCCTCGACGCCGGCGCCCCGCAGCACGAGGGCCGTCATGCGGTCGTGGGCGGCGGCGGCCCGCTCGACGGAGTCGCTGTGGGCGCGGATCGTGCCGTTGGCGGCGGACAGCTCCTCGAGGGCGGCCTGGGTCTCGCCGAGGAGGCGGGCGGTGTCGATGGCGACGGCGGCGTTCGCGGCGAGGGAGACGAGCAGCGACACCTCTTCGCGGGCGAACGGGCGGGCGGAGCGGTTCGCGGCGTACAGGACGCCGATGATGCGGGAGCCGAGCCGCAGCGGCACGCCCAGGATCGCGACGAGCCCCTCCTCGCCGACGCCGGCGTCGATGTCTCCGGTGTGCCGGAAGCGGGCGTCCTCGGGGTAGTTGGCCGTCACGTACGGGCTGCCGGTCTGCGCCACGAGCCCGCCCAGGCCCGCGCCCATCGGCAGGCGCAGGGCCTGGAACTTCGCGGAGATGGAGCCGTCGGTGACCCGCATGTAGGTGTCGCCGTGCTGTTCGTCGTTGAGCGTCATGTACGCCACGTCGGCGCCGAGCAGGGTCCGGGCGCGATGGACGATGGCGGCGAGGACGGCGTCGACGTCACGGAGCCCGGCGAGGTCGCTGGCGGTGTCGAAGAGGCCGGAGAGCTCCTCCTCGCGGCGCCGCCGGCGCTCCAGGAGGGCCCGGACGCGCAGCGCGACGACCTTGGCCTGCTCCAGCTCGGCGAGGCGGTCGGGTGGGAGGCCCGCGTTGCGGGCGGCGACGAGCGGGCCCTCGAACTCGACCGCTGCGGCCTCCCGCGCGAGCAGCTCCAGGTACTCCAGCATCGTCACACCCCCATTGTGCTAGTGGGCGGTCCAGCCGCCGTCGATGGCGACGGACGTGCCGGTGATGAACCCCGCGGCGTCGGAGCAGAGGTACGCGACGAGCTCGGCGACCTCCGAGGGCTCGATGAGCCGCTTGATCGCCGCGCTGGTGAGCATGATCTTCTCGACGACCTCGGTCTCGTCGATGCCGTGCGTGGCGGCCTGGGCGGCGATCTGGCCCTCGACGAGCGGGGTGCGCACGTAGGACGGGTTGATGCAGTTGCTCGTGACGCCGTGCGGGGCGCCTTCGAGCGCGACCGTCTTGGACAGGCCCTCGAGGGCGTGCTTCGCCGTCACGTACGCGGCCTTGAACGGCGAGGAGCGCAGCCCGTGGACCGAGGAGATGTTGACGACCCGCCCCCAGCCGGTGCGGTACATGTGGGGCAGGACCCGGCGGGTGAGGCGGAACGGCGCCTCGACCATGACGGCCTGGATGTAGGCGAACCGCTCCGGCGGGAAGTCCTCCAGCGGCGCCACGTGCTGCAGGCCGGCGTTGTTGACCAGCACGTCGACGTCCCAGTGCTCCGCCAGGAGCGACTCGGCCTCGTCGAGGTCGGACAGGTCCGCGGTCACCGGCGTGAGACCGAGGTCGGCGAGCGGCTTGATGCCGTCCGCGTCGCGGTCGACGGCGACCACCTTCGCGCCGGCTGCGGCGAGGCGCACGGCGACGCCCCGGCCGATGCCGCTGCCCGCGCCGGTCACCAGTGCGGTCCGGCCGCGCAGGTCCAGGGCGACCACCTGGTGCGGCGAAACGGGATGTGGCGTCGTCATGGCGGGAAACGTACGAGCCTTCGCGCGTGCGTCCCATGGGGTCCGCCCACATACCTTCGCGGTACTCGGTGTGTGTGTCCTGTCGCCGGTACGAGCGGCGGGTGGGCTAGTGTGTCGAACACACGTTTGAGGGGGTGCCGGTGCGGGTGCTGGGGGTCGACCCGGGGCTGACCCGCTGCGGGGTCGGCGTGGTCGAGGGCGTGCCGGGGCGGCCGTGCAAGCTGGTGCACTACGAGGTGGTCACCAGCGACCCGGACACCGACCTGGCGCACCGGCTGCTGAACCTCGACGAGCGGCTGACCGCGCTGGTCGCCGAGCACCGGCCCGAGTCCGTCGCCGTGGAGCGGGTGTTCAGCCAGCACAACGTGCGCACCGTCATGGGCACGGCGCAGGCGGGCGCGGTCGCGATCCTCGTCGCCGCGCGGGCCGGGCTGCCGGTGCAGACCTACACGCCGAGCGAGGTCAAGGCCGCGGTGAGCGGCAACGGGTCGGCGGACAAGGCACAGGTCACCGCGATGGTGACCCGGTTGCTGCGGCTGACGGTCGCGCCCCGGCCCGCCGACGCCGCCGACGCCCTGGCTCTGGCAATCTGTCATGTCTGGAGGGGCGGCACCAAGGACCGCATCCAGGCGGCGCTGAGGAGAGCACGATGATCGCGAGTGTGCGGGGGCGGGTCGCCGCCGTGTCGCCGGACGGGGCCGTGATCGAGGTCGGCGGGGTGGGCCTGGCCGTGCTGTGCTCGCCGCACACCATCGCGGACCTCCGCGTCGGTGACGAGGCCCGGCTGGCGACGTCGCTGGTCGTGCGGGAGGACTCCCTGACGCTGTACGGCTTCGCCGACGACGACGCCAAGCAGCTGTTCGAGCTGCTGCAGACCGCGTCCGGGGTGGGGCCGCGGCTGGCGCAGGCGGTCCTCGCGGTGCACACCCCCGAGGTGGTGCGCCGGGCCATCGCCGGCAACGACACGTCGACGCTGACCCGGGTCCCGGGCATCGGCAAGAAGGGCGCGGAGCGGCTCGTGCTGGAGCTGCGCGACAAGATCGGCGCGCTGCCCGGCGACGGTGCGGCGCTGGTCGGGGTCGGCGCCGGCGCGGCGTGGGCCGAGCAGGTCCGCCAGGCGCTCGTCGGGCTCGGCTGGACCGCCGGCCAGGCCGACCAGGCCGTCGCCGCCGTGGCCGAGCAGCTCGACGGCGGCACCGTCCCGCCGGTGCCGGTGCTGCTGAAGCAGGCGATCCGCATGCTGGGCACCATCCGGTGACCGATCCCCTCGTCAGCGCGTACTCCTCGCCGGAGGACCGGGCCGCCGAGCAGAGCGTGCGCCCGAAGCGGCTCGCGGAGCTGATCGGCCAGCACCGGGTCCGCGAGCAGCTGGACCTGCTGCTGCAGAGCGCGCTGCGGCGCGGCAGCCCGCCGGACCACATCCTGCTGTCCGGCCCGCCCGGCCTGGGCAAGACCACCCTCGCCATGATCGTCGCCGCGGAGCTGTCGGCCGGCCTGCGGTTGACCAGCGGCCCGGCGATCGAGCGCGCCGGCGACCTCGCCGCGGTGCTGACCAGCCTGTCCGAGGGCGACGTGCTGTTCATCGACGAGATCCACCGGATCGCGAAGCCCGCCGAGGAGCTGCTGTACAGCGCGATGGAGGACTTCCGCGTCGACGTCGTGGTCGGCAAGGGCCCCGGCGCGACCGCGATCCCGCTCGACGTCGAGCCCTTCACGCTGGTCGGCGCGACGACCCGCAGCGGCCTGCTCACCGGCCCGATGCGGGACCGCTTCGGCTTCGTCGGCCAGCTGGAGTTCTACGACCCGGACGAGCTGGAGCTCATCATCGCCCGGTCGGCGCGGATCCTGGACGTGCCGATCACCGACGAGGGCTCGGTCGAGATCGGCCGGCGGTCGCGCGGCACGCCCCGCATCGCCAACCGGCTGCTGCGCCGCGTCCGCGACTACGCGGAGGTGCGGGGGACCGGCGTGGTCGACCTCGCCGCGGCCAAGGCGGCCCTGGCCGTGTATGACGTCGACGAGCTCGGCCTGGACCGCCTGGACCGCGCGGTGCTGCACGCGCTGATCCGGCAGGGCGGGGGACCGGTCGGGCTGTCCACTCTCGCCGTGGCCGTTGGTGAGCAACCCGACACGGTCGAAGAGGTCTGTGAACCTTTCCTGCTACGGACGGGACTGCTCGCGCGCACTCCACGTGGGCGGGTGGCGACGCCGAGCGCATGGCGCCATCTCGGGCTCCCGGTTCCCGCTGGTACCGTCGGTGGCGGGAGCCACGCAGGGGGAACATCGCCACAATTGCCCGATCTTTTCAGCTTGGAGCCGTAGCGTCCCTAGCTGTCGTGATCGGACCGTGATAGACGCCGGTCTGCGTGTCTTGCGACACACCGACTAGACTCGCCGCGGTCCGCCGCGCGGACTTCATACTTCGCTCGGTGCGCCCAGGCAACTGGGTTCCGAGCCGACCGGAAGGCATGATCGTGCTGTTCGCCGAGGCGCAGGGTTCAGGGGGCAGCGGCTTCCCGAGTTTGCTGCTGATCGTCGGGGCCTTCGTCCTGCTCTACTTCATGATGATCCGCCCGCAGCAGCGTCGCCGCCGGGAAGTGCAGAACATGCAGTCCTCGATGGGGGTCGGCGACGAGATCGTCACGGTTGGTGGCCTGTATGGCACGATTCGTGAGATCGACGACGAGACCGTCCTGCTGGAGATCGCGCCCGGCGTCACCGCCAGATACGCCAAGGCCGCGATCGGCAAGGTGACCCAGAAGGCCGCCGCCGTCGACGAGGACGTGACCGAGGCCGAGACCGAGGAGGCCGACGAGCCGGCACCGGGCTCGACGCCGAAGTCGATCGACTGAGCGACCGCCACCACCACGACGAACAAGCACGCCGCGCACCCCGCCGGCGTTAGTGCAGGGAGACCCGACAGCCGTGGCACAACCTCAGGCACCGATGCACCCGGGCCGTCAGCTCGGTGTGCTCGGCACCATCTTCGTTCTGCTCGCCATCTGGGTGTGGTTCGGCGGTGACGGCGGCTGGCGCAACCGGCTTGAGCCTAACCTCGGCCTCGACCTCATCGGCGGGACCACGGTCACGCTGCAGGCGAAGACCGACAACGGCAAGCCGCCGACGAAGCAGCAGATGGCGACGGCCAAGGACATCATCGACAGCCGCGTCAACGGCCTCGGTGTCTCCGAGGCCGAGGTTGTCGTCGAGGGCGACACCAACATCGTCGTCTCCCTGCCGGGCAAGAGCGACGACCGGTTGAAGCAGATCGGCCAGACCGCCGAGCTACGCTTCCGCAAGGTGCTCGGCTCGACGCAGGACATCGGCGCCGCAGACCCGTCGGCGTCCGCCTCGGCGTCGCCCTCCACCTCGCCCTCCACGTCGGCGGCTCCTTCGGGGACCCCGTCGGCGTCCGGGTCGGCCAGCGCCAAGCCGTCGGGCTCGGCGTCCGCGCCGGCCTCCGCACCGGCGACCTCCGCCCCCGCGTCGGACCCCGCCTCCGCGCCGGCCTCGTCCGCGCCCCCGGTGGCGGCGGACGTCGCCCAGCAGCGCGCGGCGGTGCAGAAGAAGCTCGGCGAGTCCGTCTGGGCCGCCGCCATGGCCGAGACCGCGCCGGTCGACCTGTCCGCCGACCCGGCGAAGGCCCAGCTCTACGCGCCGTTCAAGACCCTGACCCCCGAAGAGGTCGCGGTCCTGCCGCCGGCGATGCAGTACAACATCCCGACCGTCACCTGCGCCCAGCTCGACAAGCGCCCGGTCGGCTCGATCCGCGACGAGAAGCAGCCCGCGGTCGCCTGCCAGCCCGGCGTCAAGTACAACCTCGACGTCGCCAAGGTGCTCGGCACCGACGTGGACAACGCCGACTCCTCCATCGACTCGACCAACGGCAAGTGGATCGTCACGATCTCCTTCACCGGCGGCGGCCAGAACCGGTGGACCGAGCTGACCCGCGAGGCGTACAACAACGGCACCGACAGCAAGCAGGTCGCGGTCGTGCTCGACAACCAGGTCGTCTCGGCGCCGGTCATCGAGAGCGTCATCCCCGGCGACGCGCGGATCACCGGCCAGTTCACCAAGCGTGACACCGAACTGCTGGCCAACCAGCTGCAGTACGGCGCGCTCCCGCTGTCCTTCACCCCGCAGGACGCGCAGAGCATCTCCGCCACCCTGGGCAGCTCGCACCTGGAGGCGGGCGTCCTCGCCGCCGGCATCGGCCTCGGCCTGGTCGTGCTCTACTCGTTCTTCTACTACCGGCTGCTCGGCCTGGTCATCACGCTCAGCCTCGTGCTGTCCGGCGCGATGGTCTACATGGCGCTGATCATCCTGGGCCGCACGATGGGCTTCACCCTGACGCTCGCCGGGTTCGCCGGCTTCATCGTGTCACTGGGTGTCGCCGCCGACTCGTTCGTCATCTACTTCGAACGGTTGAAGGACGAGATCCGGGAGGGTCGCAGCCCACGCAGCGCCGTCCCGCGCGCCTGGACCCGGGCCCGCCGCACGATCATCTCGGCCAACGCGATCACCCTGCTCGCCGCCGCGGTGCTGTACTTCTTCTCGATCGGCTCGGTCCGAGGCTTCGCGTTCGCCCTGGGCGTCGCGACCATCCTCGACCTCGTCGTCGTGTTCCTGTTCCGCCATCCGATCATGACGATGTTCGCGCGCAGCAAGGCGTTCTTGTCGCCGCGGGTCTCCGGCCTCGGCCGGATCGTCGAGCAGCGTCCGAGCACTGGTGTGGCGTCCTCCGCCCCCCGTCGTAACCGCCCGAAGGAGGTCTGACGATGAGCGGCAAAGGTGGCATCGCAGCCCGGCTCTACCGTGGTGAAGCCAACGTCAACGTCGTCGGTCGCCGGCGCCTCTGGTTCACCGTCGCCGGCATCGCCCTGCTGATCGCGATCGCCAGCATGGTGTTCCGGGGCTTCACGCTCGGCATCGAGTTCGAGGGTGGCAACCAGTACAACGTCCCGGTCAGCGTCGGCACGCTCGACGAGGTCGAGAAGGCGTTCGGCGACGCCGGCGTCGAGGTCAAGACGGGCCAGACGGTCGGTGACTCGCAGTACGTCATCAAGACCGAGCTGATCAACGACGCGGCCCGGCAGACCGAGATCAAGGAAAAGGTCGCCGACCACTTCAACATCGACGCCACCCAGATCAGCGACAGCGCCGTCAGCACCTCGTGGGGCGACCAGGTCACCGAAAAGGCCCTGGTGAGCCTCGTGATCTTCCTGGCGCTGGTGACGGCCTACCTGGTCTTCCGCTTCGAGTGGCGGATGGCCGTGGCGGCGCTCGCCTCGCTGCTGCTCGACCTGGTCCTCACCGCCGGCGTCTACTCGCTCGTCGGCTTCGAGGTCACCCCGTCGACGGTCATCGGCTTCCTCACCATCCTCGGTTTCGCGCTGTACGACGTCGTCGTCGTGTTCGACAAGGTGCAGGAGAACACCCGTGGCATCACGGGCAACAACAACAGCACCTACAGCGAGGCCGCCAACCTGGCGGTGAACCAGACGCTGATGCGCTCCATCAACACCGGTCTGGTCGCGCTGCTGCCCGTCGGCGGCCTGCTCTTCATCGGTGCCGGCCTCCTCGGCGCGGGCACCCTGAAGGACCTCGGCCTGGTGCTGTTCATCGGTATGGGCGTCGCCGTCTACTCGTCGATCTTCTTCGCCACGCCGGTCCTGGCGGAGCTGAAGACCCGCGAGCCGCGGCTGCAGGCGCACGAGTCCCGCGTGGCGAACCGCCGGGCGGCGCTCGCCAAGCAGGCCACCCAGGCGCCCGTCGTCGACAGCGACGGCGTGCCGCTGACCAAGACCGGGGAGCGGTCCGAGCTCGCCGGTGCGGCACCCCGCCCGGGCAGCCGGCCGCAGGCCAGGCGGCCTCGGGCCGGCGGACGGCCCGGCGCCTCCGGGCGTCGCTGACCCTCATTCGATCACTGGCACGGGCGTCGCTTCTCAGCGGCGCCCGTTCCGCTGTCACCGGAGGTGTACCCCAAGTTGGAGATCTCGGAGCTGGTCGCGAGCAAGGTCGTCGACGTGCCCGACTTTCCCAAGCCCGGCATCCTGTTCAAGGACCTGATGCCGCTCTTCTCCGACGGCCCGGCGTTCGCCGCCGTCATCGACGCGATCATCGCCGAGCACGGCCCGGACAGCTTCGACGTGGTGGCCGGGATCGAGGCGCGGGGCTTCGTGATCGCCGCCGCCATCGCGTACGCCACGGGCAAGGGCGTCGTGCCGGTGCGCAAGGCCGGCAAGCTGCCCCGCGCCACCGTGTCGGCCAGCTACGCCCTCGAGTACGGCGAGGCGACCCTCGAGGTCCACGAGGACGCCTTCGTCGCCGGTGAGCGCGTCCTGGTGGTCGACGACGTGCTGGCGACCGGCGGTACGGCCGCCGCCACCCTCAGCCTCGTCGAACGCGCCGGCGGGACCGTCAGCGGCTTCAGCGTGCTGCTGGAGCTCGGGTTCCTCGACGGGCGGTCCCGGATCGCGCCGCGTCCGGTTCATGCCCTGCTGACCGTGTCCTGACCCTGTTTCTGGCCTGGGAATGTCGGTGGGGGCGGGTACGCTTGCGGTCCATACGTTGACGGCGATGAGGAGTGGCCGGTGACCGGCGACATCGCATCCCCGAAGGGGGGTACGGTCAAGCGGATGGGCGCTGCGTCGACACCGGAGGCGGTCCACGTGCCAGACGATCAGCAACACGCACCGCAGGGCACCGAGCCCGAGACGGCCGAGGCCGGCGGTGTGGTGCTGCAGTTCCCGACCCCCGACGGCGCCGTCGTGCACAACCGGCGCTCGACCGACCCGGGCTACACCGGTCCGCAGCCCCCGGCGCCCGCCGGCGGGCCGCCGGCGCGCCGGGTGGCGGACGACCCGCCGGGCGAGGACACCGAGGACCTGACCGAGGCGGCCGGCTCGATGACGGGCGCCGCCCTGGGCCTGGTCGGCGCCGCGCCGACCGGGCGGCGGGTCCGTGCGCGGCTCGCCCGGTTCAACGCGCCGTGGCAGAGCCCGTCGGTCAGCGAGGTGCTCGAGCCGCTGATCGCCCAGCACAAGGCCAGCCACCCGAAGGCCGACGTGCGGCTGCTGCAGCGCGCGTATGACATGGCCGAGCACTTCCACAAGGGGCAGTACCGCAAGTCCGGCGACCCCTACATCACCCACCCGCTCGCCGTGGCCACGATCCTCGCCGACCTGGGCATGGACACCACGACCCTGGTCGCGGCGCTGCTGCACGACACGATCGAGGACACCGAGTACACGATCGAGCGAATCCAGCACGACTTCGGCGGCGAGGTCACGCTGCTCGTCGACGGCGTCACCAAGCTCGACAAGGTCAAGCTCGGCGACGCGGCCAAGGCCGAGACGATCCGCAAGATGGTCGTCGCCATGGCCAAGGACCCGCGGGTGCTGGTCATCAAGCTCGCCGACCGGCTGCACAACATGCGGACCCTGACCTTCCTGCCCCGCCCCAAGCAGGAGCAGAAGGCCAAGGAGACGCTGGAGATCCTGGCGCCGCTGGCGCACCGCCTCGGTATGAACACGATCAAGTGGGAGCTGGAGGACCTCGCGTTCCGCACGCTCTTCCCGAAGCGGTTCGACGAGATCAGCCGGCTCATCGCCGAGCACACCCCGCAGCGCGACTCGCTGCTGCGCACGGTCACGCAGAAGGTCGCCGCCGACCTCAAGCAGGCGAAGATCAAGTCCGAGGTCACCGGCCGGCCGAAGCACCTGTACTCCGTCTACCAGAAGATGATCGTCCGCGGCCGCGACTTCGGCGACATCTACGACCTCGTCGGCGTGCGCATCCTCGTCGACACGGTCCGGGACTGCTATGCGGCGCTCGGTGTCATCCACGCGAACTGGCAGCCCGTCCCGGGTCGGTTCAAGGACTACATCGCGATGCCGAAGTTCAACATGTACCAGTCGCTGCACACGACCGTGATCGGCCCCACCGGCAAGCCGGTCGAGCTGCAGATCCGCAGCTACGCGATGCACCGCACCGCCGAGTACGGCATCGCCGCGCACTGGCGCTACAAGGAGTCCAAGAGCGCGACGATCGCCGGCCCGCCCGCCCACATCGACGAGATGACGTGGCTGCGGCAGCTGCTGGACTGGCAGCGGGAGGCGAGCGACCCGTCGGAGTTCCTCGACGCGCTGCGCTTCGACCTCTCCAGCCAGGAGGTCTACGTCTTCACGCCCAAGGGCGACGTGATCGCGCTGACCGCCGGCTCCACCCCGGTCGACTTCGCCTACGCCGTGCACACCGAGGTCGGCCACAAGTGCATCGGCGCCCGGGTCAACGGCAAGCTCGTCCCGCTGGAGAGCACCCTCTCCAACGGCGACGTCATCGAGATCTTCACGTCGAAGTCCGAGACCGCCGGCCCCACCCAGGACTGGCTCGGCTTCGTCAAGAGCCCCCGGGCCCGCACCAAGATCCGGCAGTACTTCAACAAGGAGCGCCGCGAGGAGGCGATCGAGGCCGGCAAGGAGGCGATCGTCAAGGCCATGCGCAAGCAGGGGCTGCCCCTGCAGCGCCTCCTGACCTCCGAGTCGCTCATGACGATCGCCCGCGAGCTGCACCTCGCCGACGTCGCCGCCCTCTACGCCGCCGTCGGCGACGGCCAGGCCTCGGCCCAGTCGATCGTCCAGCGCCTCGTCGCCGGCTACGGTGGCGAGGAGGGCGCCGTCGAGGACATCGCGGAGACCGCCACCCCGACCCGCCCCGCCCGCACCCGCACCGCCGCCTCCGACCCAGGCGTCGAGGTCCTGGGCGTCGACGACGTCTGGATCAAGCTCGCCCGCTGCTGCACCCCGGTCCCCGGCGACGCCGTCTTCGGCTTCGTCACCCGCTCCGGCGGCGTCAGCGTCCACCGCGACGACTGCGCCAACGCGGCCGACCTCAAGGAGCAGCCCGAGCGCGTCCTCGAGGTCAACTGGAAGCCGACCAGCGCCTCCACCTTCCTGGTCGCCATCCAGGTCGAGGCTTTGGACCGCCACAAGCTCCTCGCCGACGTCACCCGCGTCCTCTCCGAGGAGCGCGTCAACATCCTCTCCGCCACCGTCACCACCACCCGCGACAGGGTGGCGATCAGCAGGTTCAGCTTCGAGATGGCCGACCCGAAGCACCTCAACCACCTGCTGGCCGCCGTCCGCCGCATCGACGGTGTCTACGACGCCTACCGGGTCACATCGGGCGCCTAGCCTTTTCCGCTCCCGCTTTCCGCGCCCGGCCACCACCCGCGCGCGGGTCCCGCCTGTCCATCTACGGCGCAGCGACCACACCCACCGCGCCCGCCCAGCGCTATTGCCGCGGCCTCCTCAGGCGCACCACCACCGGCGAGAGGGCCCTGGCGCTGTTCCCGGCGACCAACGACGGCGTGGCGCCTCGAACGACGCCTTGGACGGCGCTGGACCCTGCAAGGACGGCGTCGGGGGAGCATCATCGCCCCCCACGGCACTGACGGGCAACCACGTCACCTGACACAGGGCTCGTTCGCCATGCGGCCGAACGCACCGACCGTCTCTCCCCGTGTGGGCAATTCCCCCTGGATCTGCGAACGCGCCTCAGAACGGACCGAGATCCCCGGCAGGGCACTCGCAACTCGTGACGGACCATGACTCCCGTGGTCGGGCACCGCGGCCAAGCCCGACCGAGATCCCCGGCCGGGGCGGCCGTGTGCAGGCGCGACCGAGACCTTGCCGGGCGCCATCGCTTCACCAGTAGGGCCGCCTGTGCCGCCCGTGCCGGACTCCGACCATTCCGGCCCGTGCTGGACTCCGCCCGTGCCGCTCGTGCCGCCGTGCCGGACTGCGCTCGTGTCGGACTCTGCCCGTGCCGGACTTTGCTCGTGCTGCTCGTGCTGGACTGCGCCCTTGCCGTTGCCGGGTGGATTCACGGCGCTGTCGTGGGTTCCCTATGCCGGTGCGTGTCGGCGCGAGTGGGCTTCCGGGCTGCCGGCCTCGTCTGCGGTGAGCCTCGGTCAATGGGTGGATTTGCGGCTTTTGTGTAACGGTGCTCTATCTGGAACGGGCGGATTTGGGTATTGGTCAACGTCTGTGCGGGGAGTGGTGTCGGGCCGCGGGCATGGTGCGCCTCGGGGGAGGGGTCGTGGAAAGCGAACGGCCGCGGGTGGGAGCCCGCGGCCGTTCGGTGGGAGAAATTGACGAGCGTCAGGAAGCTGGGCTCATCGTCAGGGTCTTGATCTTCACCTCGGTCTTCGGGGCGCCGTCGCCGGAGGCGGCTGCGGCGGGGTCGCCGGAGGCGGCGGGGTCGGGCAGGGTGCCGGCCTCGGCGACCTTCTTGACCAGGTCGAGGCCCTCGGTCACGCGGCCCAGGACCGTGTAGTCGGCGGAGAGCTGCTCGATGTCCTTGTAGACGATGAAGAACTGGCTGCCGCTCGAAGCCGGGTTCTGGGTCTTCGCGATGGCGACCATGCCCTCGGTGTACGCGGGGCGGCGGCCGGTCGGCAGGTTCTCCTCGGCGTAGCGGTACGTC
Organism: Dactylosporangium maewongense; assembly: GCF_039531485.1. Classification (NCBI taxonomy): domain Bacteria; kingdom Bacillati; phylum Actinomycetota; class Actinomycetes; order Micromonosporales; family Micromonosporaceae; genus Dactylosporangium; species Dactylosporangium maewongense. The sequence goes on from NZ_BAAAQD010000007.1 coordinate 332,942, forward strand.
GGGCCGCCGAGGCTGGTGCCGGACGGGTCGCCGCACTGCAGGACGTAGATGCTCTGCGTCACCAGGCGGTGGCACTTGGTGTCGTCGAAGAACTTCTTGCTGGCCAGGTACGTGAAGCTGGCGGCCGCGCACGGAGCGTTGGCGGTGTCGACCTTGATCTTGATCGTGCCGACGCTGGTGTCCATGGTCATGGTCTGCGAACCGGTGCGCGGCTCGCCGGAGGTGGGCGGGGTGCCCACGTCCTTGACCTCCTTGGGGATCTCAGGCGCGGGCGACGCCGACGGGTCGACCAGGGGCAGCCAGGTGCAGTTGGTCGGGGCCGCCGAGGCGGACCCCGAGGCGGCCGCCTCGGGGCTCGCCTTGTCGTCGCCCTTGGTCAGCACGACCACCAGCCACGCCACACCGAGCAGGACCACCAACCCGCCGGCCGCAGCGGCGATCGTCGTGTTCCTGCGCCGTCGGCCGGCTGAGCGCTCTGCGCGGTCTGCCATCTCCCGCTCCAGCCGCGCACGCGCTGCGGCGCGCTGGCGGTCCCGGTTGGAGGTCACGGTTGGTACTCCTTGCTCAGCAGGGATTGGGATGGAGTTACGACTTGCTGGAAGCGCTGGCCAACGGCGTCGCGGGCGCGGACGACGCGGGCGTCGAGGCCGGGACCGACGTGGCGGGCGTCGGGTCCTCCTGCGGCGCGACGTCGGTGACCGTCAGCGAGCTGATCTTGGCCTCGGTCTTCGGCTTGCCGTCGTTGGCCGGCTCGGAGCCGCCTTCACCGATCTTGGTGAGGACGTCCATGCCGCCGACGATCGTGCCGAAGACGGTGTAGTTCGGCGGCAGCTTGACGTCCTTGAACACCAGGAAGAACTGGCTGCCGTTGGTGTCGACGCCCGAGTTGGCCATGGCGACCGTGCCGGCCGGGTACAGGACGTTGGTGTCCGCCGGGGCCGACGGGTCCGCCGCGGAAGCAGACGGCGCGGGGGCCGGCGGCGGGTTGTTCTCGTCCGGGAACCGGTACGCGGGTCCGCCGCTGCCGGTCGCCGACGGGTCGCCGCACTGCAGCAGCGAGTCGTTGACCATCCGGTGGCAGGTGGTGTTGTCGAAGAACTTCTTGCCCGCGAGGTACGTGAAACTCTCCACGGTGCAGGGCGCCTTGCTCGGGTCGAGCTTGGTGGTCACGGTGCCCTGGCCGAGCGCGATCGTCATCGTCTTGACGCCGTTCTTGACGATGTCGTTGGTCCGCGGCTTGCCCACGTCGGTCACGCCGTTGCCGGCGTCGATCGGGGTCCAGGCGCACTCGGAAGCGCGGATCGGTTCGGGGTCGAAGCCTCCGGTCTTCCAGATCACGGCAAGGACCAGCAGGGTCAGTGCCACCGCCCCGCCGATGCCGGCCTGCCATTGCCGACGACGCCGTGCCGCTGCCGCCCGACGGGCGATCTGCCGCTCGGTCTTCGCCCGCGCCAAGGCGCGTTGCCGGCTCTTACTGGAAGCCACCTGTGCTCCCCTCCAGGAAAATACGTTTGGGTCCCACGTCACACGCCCGCCAGAGTGTACGGGTAGAAACCGGAATGGTGGTCGCCGCCCGGTCACGGTTCGCTGTGCCTGACCTCCGGATAGGGTCTGAGGGGTTGTCGCGCGGAAATCGACAGGGAGGAGCGCCGTGCTCGTCGCCGGCTTTCCCGCCGAAGCGTTCGGGACCAACTGCTACGTGGTCGCCCCGGCGCCAGGTGAGCAGTGCGTGGTCATCGACCCCGGGATCGGGGTCATCGACCGGCTCGACGCCGTGCTCACCGAGCACCGGCTGCAGCCGGCCGCGGTCCTGCTGACCCACGGCCACCTGGACCACACGTTCTCCGTCACGCCGGTCTGCGGCGCACGCGGGATCACGGCCTACATCCACCCGGACGACGGCGAGATGCTCGCCGACCCGGCGAAGGGGCTCAGCACCGACCTGACGGCGCTGTTCGGCGGCCGGCTGACCTGGACGGAGCCCGAGGACGTCGCACCCCTGGAGGACGGCCTGGTCCTCAAGATAGCCGGGCTGGAGCTGATCGTCGACCACGCGCCGGGCCACACGCGCGGGTCGGTGATGTTCCGCAGCGCCGAGGAGATCTTCACCGGCGACGTGCTGTTCAAGGGCTCCATCGGCCGCACCGACCTGCCCGGCGGCAGCATGACGCAGATGATGGCGAGCCTGCGCGACAAGGTGCTCACGCTCTCCGACGACCTCGTTGTCCTGCCCGGGCACGGGCCCGGCACCACGATCGGCCGGGAGCGCAAGGGCAACCCGTACCTGCGCGAGGCGACGACACAGAACCCCAACCGAGGCTGGTAGAGACAGATGACCCGTCCCACGCCGCTGTCCGGGTTTCCGGAGTGGCTCCCCGAGCAGCGCCTCGTCGAGCAGCAGGTCCTGGACCGGCTGCGGCGCACCTTCGAGCTGTACGGCTTCTCGCCCCTGGAGACGCGCGCCGTCGAGCCCCTCGACCAGCTGCTGCGCAAGGGCGAGACCTCGAAGGAGGTCTACACCCTGCGCCGCCTCCAGGCGGCCGAAGGCGAGGACGAGCAGAGCCTCGGGCTGCACTTCGACCTGACCGTCCCGTTTGCCCGGTATGTCCTTGAGAATGCGGGCAAGCTGCAGTTCCCGTTCCGTCGGTACCAGATCCAGAAGGTGTGGCGGGGGGAGCGGCCGCAGGAGGGCCGCTATCGCGAGTTCCTGCAGGCGGACATCGACATCGTCGACCGTGACACCCTGCCCTCCCACTACGAGGCCGAGATCCCGCTGGTCATCGGCGACGCGCTGCGGTCGCTGCCGATTCCGCCAGTCAAGATCATGGTGAACAACCGCAAGCTGTGTGAGGGGTTCTACCGGGGGCTCGGACTCGAGGATCCCGAAGAAATTCTCAGAATAGTCGACAAACTGGACAAAATCGGTCCAAACGCGGTGAAAGCCGAAATCCAGCAGAAGGCCACCGAGGCGCAGGCCGAGGCGTGCCTCGCCCTCGCCGGGATCAGCGCGCAGGACGCGTCCTTCGCCGACGACGTGCGCAAGCTCGGCGTCGAGCACCCGCTGCTCGACGAGGGCATCGCCGAGCTCACCGCGGTCGTGGAGACCGCCCGCGAGCACAGCCCCGGCCTGGTCGAGGCGACGCTGAAGATCGCCCGCGGCCTCGACTACTACACCGGCACCGTGTACGAGACGGAGCTCGCCGGGTTCGAACGGTTCGGCTCGATCTGCTCCGGCGGGCGGTACGACAACCTCGCCAGCGCCGGCCGCGACGTCTTCCCCGGCGTCGGCATCTCCATCGGCGTCTCGCGCCTGCTCGGCCTGCTCTTCAAGGCCGACGCGCTCGGCGTCACGCGCCCCGTGCCGACAGCGGTCCTCGTCGCGCTGTGGAGCGAGGAGGAGCGCGCCGCCAGCAACCGGATCGCCGCCTCGCTGCGCGCCCGCGGGATCGCGACGGAGGTGGCACCCGTACCGGCGAAACTCGGCAAGCAGATCCGCTACGCCGAACGGCGCGGCATCCCCTTCGTCTGGTTCCCCGCCAACGGGGAGAACCCGGACCAGGTCAAGGACATCCGGTCCGGCGAGCAGGCCGCGGCCGAAGCCCAAACCTGGGCGCCCCCGGCCGCGGACATGGCACCGACGCTGCGGTGACAGAATGACTACCACCTGCCCATGCGCGAAGGAGAGAGACATCCCGTGATCCGATCCCATCAGTCCGGCGCCCTGCGGGCCGGCGACGCCGGCACGACCGTGACGCTCGCCGGCTGGGTGGCCCGCCGGCGCGACCACGGCGGCGTGATCTTCGTGGATCTCCGGGACGCCTCCGGTGTCGTCCAGGTCGTGTTCCGCGAGGACATGGAGGTCGCGCACGCGCTGCGCAACGAGTACTGCGTGCTCGTCACCGGCGAGGTGCGCGCCCGGCCCGCCGGCAACGAGAACGCCGACCTGCCCACGGGCGACGTCGAGGTCGTCGCGACGGCCCTCGAGGTGCTGTCGGAGGCCGCGCCGCTGCCGCTGCCCGTCGACGACGGCGACGCCGCCAGCGACGACGTGCGCTACCGGTACCGCTACCTCGACCTGCGCCGCTCCGGCCCGCACAAGGCGATGAAGCTGCGCTCCCGCGCCAACCAGATCGCCCGCAACCTGCTCGCCGACCGTGACTTCGTCGAGGTCGAGACGCCGACGCTGACCCGCTCCACGCCCGAGGGCGCCCGCGACTTCCTGGTCCCGGTCCGCCTGCAGCCCGGCACCTGGTATGCACTGCCCCAGTCGCCGCAGCTGTTCAAGCAGCTGCTCATGGTCGGCGGCCTGGAGCGGTACTACCAGATCGCCCGCTGCTACCGCGACGAAGGCTTCCGCGCCGACCGGCAGCCGGAGTTCACCCAGCTGGACATCGAGATGTCGTTCGTGACCCAGGACGACATCATCGAGCTCGGCGAGTCGATCGTCCGGGCGCTGTGGTCCGACCTGGCCGGCCACGAGATCACCGGCGAGATCCCGAAGCTGACCTGGCACGACGCCCTCGCGCGGTACGGCTCCGACAAGCCCGACCTGCGCTACTCCGTCGAGCTGACCGAGCTGACGGACTACCTGCGCGGCACCGAGTTCCGCGTCTTCGCCGGCGCCATCGACGGCGGCGGCTACGTCGGCGGGGTCGTCATGCCCGGCGGCGCCGCGCAGACCCGCAAGGAGCTCGACGCCTGGCAGGACTGGGCGAAGGCGCGCGGCGCCCGCGGCCTCGCCTACGTCGTCCTCGACGCCGAGACCGGCGAGCCGAAGGGTCCCGTCGCGAAGAACCTGTCCGCGGAGCACCTGGCCGGCCTCGCCGACGCCGTCGGCGCCAAGCCCGGCGACGCGGTGTTCTTCGCCGCCTCCGCCGAGCGGCGCCAGGCACAGGAGCTGCTCGGCGCGGCCCGCGTCGAGATCGCGAAGCGGGCGAAGCTCGTCGACGAGTCGGCGTGGTCGTTCTGCTGGATCGTCGACGCGCCCATGTTCGAGCCGACCGACCCGGAGGCCGGCGGCACCGGCGGCGGCGCGAAGGGCTGGACGGCCGTGCACCACCCGTTCACCTCGCCCAACCGCGAGTGGATCGACCGCTTCGAGGAGTCGCCGGGCGAGGCCCTCGCCTACGCGTACGACATCGTCTGCAACGGCAACGAGATCGGCGGTGGGTCGGTCCGTATCCACCGGGGCGACGTGCAGCGCCGGGTCTTCGACATGCTGGGCATCAGCGCCGAGGACGCCGCGGACAAGTTCGGCTTCCTGCTCGAGGCGTTCAAGTACGGCCCGCCGCCGCACGCCGGCATCGCCTTCGGCTGGGACCGCATCTGCATGCTGCTGTCCGGCGTCGACTCGATCCGTGAGGTGATCGCGTTCCCGAAGACCGGCGGCGGCTTCGACCCGCTGACCAGCGCGCCGACCCCGATCACCGCCCAGCAGCGGTTGGAGGCCGGCGTGGACGCCAAGCCCAAGGCCGCCGGAGCCACAGAGGCGAAGACTGAGGCGAAGACAGAGGTCAAGGCTTGACGGTGCTCGTGACCGGCGCCTCCGGGTATCTCGGAGGCGCCGTCGCCGCCCTGGCCGGGGCCGTCCCCGCGCCGCGGATCGACATCAGGGACCTGGGCGCCCTGTCGGCCATGTTCGCCGTGGTACGACCGGCGACGGTCATCCACACCGCCACGGTCCTCGGCAACAAAGGCGGCTCGGCCGACGACCTCTGGCCGGTCGTCTCGGCGGGCGCCGCCAACGTCGCGGTCGCCGCCCGCTCGATCGGCGCCCGGCTCGTGCACGTCTCCTCCGACGCCGTGTTCGCGGGGCGTGACGCGCCGTACACGGAGGCGGACGCGCCGTCGCCGGTCTTCGACTACGGCGCCGCGAAGGCCGCCGCCGAGGAGGCCGTCGCCGCCGTCGACCCGGGTGCGGCGATCGTCCGCACGTCGCTGATCGTCTCCGGCGGCCGCGGGAAGCTGTCCCGGCACGAGCAGACCTGCCTCGACCTGGCGACCGGAGCCGCGTCCGGGGCGCTGTTCACCGACGAGATCCGCTGCCCGATCGCCGTCGACGACCTGGCCGCGGCCCTGGTGGCCGTCGCCGCGACCGACCACGCCGGCGTGCTCAACGTGGCCGGCCCCGAGGCGCTGTCCCGGCACGAGATCGGCGTCCGCGTCGCGGAACGGCACGGCGTGGACCCCGCGAAGGTGCCGGCGTCGACGCTCGCGGCGAGCGGAATGACCCGTCCGGCCAGGGTCGTGCTGGACTCCTCGGCGGCCCGGGCGCTGCTCGGTCTCACTCCACGGCCTGTCTGACCAAGGTCTTTCGCAGCGCACACAAAGTTTGAGTGCGGACGCGGAGCGTTCGCACGGGGGGTGTGGGGAGGCGCAGCCCCCCACAAAACCGCGGCCCGCAAGGGTCGGGGAGCTAGAAGCTGTAGGGTCTGGGGCCGTGGACGGCTTGTTCGAGATGCAACCACCGGGCGGCGGCGATCCCGCGCCCCCCGGCGGATTCGACGACGTCGCCGCCGACGCGCCCCTCGCCGTGCGGATGCGCCCGCGGACCCTGGACGAGCTCGTCGGCCAGCAGCACCTGCTCGCGCCGGGCGCGCCCCTGCGGCAGCTGGTCAGCGGCGACGCGCCGATGTCGGTGATCCTGTTCGGTCCGCCCGGCTGCGGCAAGACCACGGTCGCGCACCTGGTCGCCCGGGCCACCGACCGCAAGTTCGTGGCGCTGTCCGCGCTCAACGCGGGCGTCAAGGACGTGCGGTCGGTCATCGATGTCGCACGCCGGGAGCGCCGCCGGGGCGGGCCTCCGACCGTGCTCTTCATCGACGAGGTGCACCGCTTCAGCAAGACGCAGCAGGACTCGCTCCTCGCGGCCGTCGAGGACCGCACCGTCACGCTGCTCGCCGCCACCACCGAGAACCCGTTCTTCTCCGTCATCACGCCGCTCATGTCGCGCTGCGTGCCGCTGAAGCTGCATCCGCTGACCGAGGACGACGTGCGCGAGCTGCTGCGCCGTGCCGTGACCGACCCGCGGGGGCTCGACGGCAAGGTGACGCTCGCTCCTGATGCGGAGGCGCATCTGGTACGCCTGGCGGGCGGCGACGTGCGGAAGGCCCTCACCGCGCTCGAGGCGGCCGCGGCCGCGACGACGGCACAGGGCGCCGAGGTCATCGACCTGGCCACCGCCGAGCAGGCCATCGACGTGGCGGCGCTGCGGTACGACCGGGACGGCGACGAGCACTACGACGTGGTGAGCGCGTTCATCAAGAGCATCCGCGGCTCCGACGTCGACGCGGCCCTGCACTACCTGGCGAGGATGCTGGAGGCGGGGGAGGACGCCCGGTTCATCGCCCGGCGCCTGATCGTGCACGCCAGCGAGGACGTCGGCATGGCCGACCCGACCGCCCTGCAGACCGCGACCGCCGCCGCGCACGCCGTGCAGTTCGTCGGCCTGCCCGAGGCGCAGATCGTCCTGGCGCAGGCGGTGATCCACCTGTCGGTCGCCCCGAAGTCCAACGCGGTCGTTGCCGCGATCGGCGCCGCCATGGCCGACGTCCGCGCCGGGCACGGCGGTGCAGTTCCCGCGCATTTACGCGATTCGCACTACAGCGGCGCATCCAAGCTCGGCCACGGCAAAGGGTACAAATACCCCCACGACGACTCCCGAGGCGTTGTGCAGCAACGGTACGCCCCGGAAGGGCTCGACGACCGGGAGTACTACCGCCCTACGGGCCATGGCGCAGAGCGCGCTGTGGCGGAACGATTGCCGAAACTGCGGCGTATCGTGCGGGGGACCACAGTGTCGGCAGCAGACCCCGCAACCGACGGCGCGACCAGCATGGTGGAGGAGCGGCACCGGTGACATCGGGTCGAGATGAGGCCAAGAAGCGGCGCGGCCGCGGCAAGGCCGAAGAAGGCCCGAGCGACGAGGACCTCGGCTGGCTCGCCGAACTCCGCAGCGCCCGAGGCGACGAGGACGTCCTTCAACAGCCGCCCGCGGCCCCGCGCGACGGCGGCCACGACGTGCTGGACCAGCCGGCCCCCCGCCGCGCCGAGCCCACCCAGGCCTGGCAGGCCCCCCGCGCCGCCGGTCGCGGCGAGGCCGATCGTGAGTCGCCGTCGGGTGGTGTGCCGGCGGCTGGTCGTCGTGCTGCCCCTGAGTCGACGGCGGCGTGGCAGCCAGAGACTTCCCAGTCCGGTCGTCGGGCCGCTGGTCGCGGTTCGGTCGATCGTGAGTCGCCGTCGGGTGGTGTGCCGGCGGCTGGTCGTCGTGCTGCCCCTGAGTCGACGGCGGCGTGGCAGCCAGAGACTTCCCAGTCCGGTCGTCGGGCCGCTGGTCGCGGTTCGGTCGATCGTGAGTCGCCGTCGGGTGGCGTGCCGGCGGCTGGTCGTCGTGCCGCCCCTGAGCCGACGGCGGCGTGGCAGCCCGAGACCTCCCAGTCCAGCCGTCGCGCCGCGCCCGACACGTCCCAGCCGGGGGGTCGCCGCACCGCGCCTGACACGTCGCAGCCGGCGGGTCGCCGGGCCGCCCCCGAGGCCGGCCCTTGGCAGCCCCAGGCCGACCCGGTGGCGCGCCGCGAGCCGGCGACCGGATCCGTGCCGGGTGCGCCGGTCGCCCCGCCGGCAGGCCCTCCGCCCGCCGCCGGCCGTGCGTCCGCGACCGGTCGCACCTCGGTGCCCGGACCCGTCACCGGTCGCCCCGGCGTTCCCGAGGTGCCGCCGGCCACCGGTCGCACCGCCGTTCCCGGGCCTGCCACGGGCCGCACGCCCGTGCCCGACGCCACCCCCGCCACCCCGGCCACGGGCCGCACGTCGGTGCCCGGGCCCGTCACGGGGCGCACGTCCGTGCCCGAGGCCGGGCCGGCGGCGGGTCGCACGCCGGTGCCCGGCACCGGACCGTCGGCGGGTCGCCCGGCAGTGCCCGGGGCCGGACCGGCGGCGGGTCGCGGCGGCGCGCCGTCCGCGTGGGACGCCCCAGCCCGTGAGGCGGCACCGGGCGGGCACCGGGCCGCCGACGAGGAGTCGCCGTCGCGCGGGCGGCGGGCCGCGCCCGAACCCCGCCGTGGTGAGCCGGACCTGGAGTCGAGCGGCGGTCGTAGGTCGTTCGAGGCGGCTGCCGGCGCCGTTCCACCGCCGCAGCGTCGTGGCGAACCGGACCTGGAGTCGAGCGGCGGTCGTAGGTCGTTCGAGGCGGCTGCCGGCGCCGTTCCACCGCCGCAGCGTCGTGGCGAACCCGACCTGGAGTCCAGCGGCGGTCGTAGGTCGTTCGAGGCGGCCGCCGGTGCCATCCCGCCGCAGCGTCGTGGTGAGCCGGACCTGGAGTCGAGCGGCAGTCGTAGGTCGTTCGAGGCGGCCGCCGGTCCGATCCCGCCGCAGCGCCGTGGTGAGCCGGACCTGGAGTCCAGCGGTGGCCGGAGGTCGTTCGAGGCGGCTGCCGGCTCCGTCCCGCAGGCGCAGCGCCGCGGCGGCGGCGCCGAGCCGGCCGGCCGCTTCGGCGGCGAGGCGGGTCCCGCCGCCGCCCAGGGCCGCGCCGGCCGCGCCGGCCACGGCTCCGCCGGCTCCAGAGGCGCCGGCTCGCAGCAACCCGGACCGGACAAGACCGGCCCGCAACACACCGGACCGCGCGGCGCGGGCACGGGACCGCAGGAGCCCGGACCGTTCGGCGCGCGCGGCCAGAGCGGCCCGCGGACCGGCACCGGCCCCCAGAGCGACCCGCACGGCCGTGCCCAGGGCGAGTCGTTCGGGCGCGGTGGCCCTCAAACGGGCGCCCCGGCCGGCAACCAGCACGGCCCCCAGGGCGGCCCGCCCGGCGGTGGTCCCGGCGGCGCGCAGGGTCCGGCGCACCCCGGCGGCGGTCCGCAGCAGCGGGGACCGCAGCAGCGCGGCCCGCACGGCGCGCCCGGCGGGCGGCCACCGGTCAACGCACCGGGCGGGCGGCCCTCGCCCTACGGTGTGCCGCGACAGCCGGGGGAGGCGCCGCCGAAGCCGTTCGTGGACCTGGCGCGGTTCGACCCCAACCCCGCGACCACGTACCGCGGCATCGCCACCACACCGGGTGCGTTCGACTGGGAGTCCACGACGCAGATCGCGCCGTTCGGGCTGCTGCAGCTCGCGCAGGCCAAGCGGGTGCGGCAGCTGCGGCTCGCGACGATCATCTTCGTGGTGCTCGCGGTGGTGAGCGCGCCCGCGGCGTTCTTCGTGATCCGGGAGTTCACCAGGGACCCGGTGTTCGTGGAGCTCGACAACCTCAACCTGCCGGAGTGGGCGGCCCGCAACCCGACCGACGGGGCGCTCGGCAGCCGCTGGTGCATCCGGGAGTGCCGGTCCCGGCAGCGGACCTGGGAGTCGGCGCGCGGGCCGGAGGAGACCAACCGGGCGTTCGTCGGCAAGCTCAAGGACGCCGGCTGGGTCGAGTGGGACATCCCCGACTGCCAGGCCGAGGGCGTCGACGGGATCGAGACGTGCTGGCAGCGCGACGAATACGTCCTGGACCTGTGGGTGCGCGCGGCCGTCTGCGAGGTGAAGGGCGCCCGCCCGACGGTGAACCCGTCGCAGGTGAACCCGTCCCAGTCGGGCAAGCCGACGCCGAAGGCACCGGCCAGCCAGCCCGCGTCGCAGGACCCGGCGCCGCAGCCGTCGGGGGAGGGCGAGCCGGGCCCCGCGCCCACCGCGATCTGCCCCCTCGCGGTGGCGACCATCAAAGTCTTCAACCGGATCAGCTACGGCCCAGGTGGCGAGCAGGGCGGCGGTTGACGGCGACACCGGCCGGTCGAGAAGCGCCGCCTCATCACGGAGGGTAGGGTTCCTCCGTTGGATGAGCGCATCCACGCGGGTGAAGGAGGAAACGGGCGTGACCGTGTCCCTGGGCGGTATCGCGGCGCTGGTGGCGTCGGGTGGTTTTTTCGTGCTCGTGCTGGTGCTCGCGGTGCCGATCCTCCGGGTCCGGCACACGATCGACGCGGCGACCGGCGCGCTGCGCGACGCCGCGGACCAGACGACCCCCATGCTGGAGCGGATCAACAGCACGATCGACAATGTCAACGTGGCCCTCAGCCAGGTGCACACCACGCTTGACGGGGTAAACATGCAGCTGGCGCGCATCGACACGATCACCGAGAACGTGTCGCACGTGAGCGCCAACGTGGCGAACCTGTCCACAGTGGTCAGTGCGGCCGCGGCGAACCCGCTCGTGAAGGTCGCCGCGTTCGGCTACGGCGTGCGCAAGGCCGCCGCCAACCGCCGCGCCGCCGCCGACGAGGCCGAGGTGCGCGAACAGATCAAGCAGTCGCGGCGCAAGCGCGCCTAGTCGCGCGGACGCTGCCCGTACACCTGACAAACGAGACAAGAAAGGTTGAGCCATGCGGCGCATGCTGTGGCTCGGGATCGGACTCGCCATAGGCGCTTTGGTCGTCCGCGCGGTCACCAAGAAAGCGCAGGCCTTCACCCCGCAGGGCATCGCCGCCTCGGCGCGCGACTCGGCCGTCGGTCTCGCCGGCACCGTCCGCGGGTTCGTCGACGACGTGCGTGACGGCATGGCGGAGCGTGAGGCCGAGATCCACGCCGCGTTCGCGGAAGGCGCGACCCTCGACGAAGACCTTTACCCGGAAGGCCGGCAGCACCGATGAAGACCGCGGAGATCAAGCGTCGTTTCCTCGCCCACTTCGAGGGGGCGGGACACACGGTCGTGCCGAGCGCGCCGTTGCCGGCGATCGCCGACCCGAACCTGCTGTTCATCAACGCGGGCATGGTGCAGTTCGTGCCGTTCTTCCTCGGCCAGCGCACGCCGCCCTACCCGCGGGCCGCGAGCGTGCAGAAGTGCATCCGGACGCCGGACATCGACGAGGTCGGCAAGACCAGCCGGCACGGCACGTTCTTCCAGATGAACGGCAACTTCAGCTTCGGCGACTACTTCAAGGACGGCGCGATCAAGCTCGCCTGGGACCTGTCGACCAACCCGGTCGACAAGGGCGGCTTCGGCCTGGACCCGGAGCGGATCTGGGCGACGGTCTACCTCGACGACGACGAGGCGATCGAGATCTGGAAGAAGACCGGCCTGCCCGCCGAGCGGATCGTGCGGCGCGGCAAGAAGGACAACTTCTGGTCGATGGGCATCCCCGGGCCGGCCGGGCCGTGCTCCGAGCTGTACTACGACCGCGGCCCCGCCTACGGCAAGGAGGGCGGCCCGGAGGTCGACGAGGACCGTTACCTGGAGTTCTGGAACCTCGTCTTCATGCAGTACGAGATCACCAACGTGCGGTCGAAGGAGGACTTCGACATCGTCGGTGAGCTGCCGGCGAAGAACATCGACACGGGCATGGGCCTGGAGCGCATCGCCTCGATGCTGCAGGGCGTCGACAACCTGTACGAGATCGACGAGGTCAACCCGATCCTGAGCAAGGCCGCGGAGATGACCGGCAAGCGCTACGGGCAGACCGTGTCGAAGGTGGCCGGCGAGTCGCACCCCGACGACGTGCGGCTGCGCGTCATCGCCGACCACGTCCGCACCGCGCTCATGGTGATCTCCGACGGGGTCACGCCGTCGAACGAGGGCCGCGGCTACGTGCTGCGCCGCATCCTGCGCCGGGCGATCCGCTCGATCCGGCTGCTCGGCTGGCACGAGGGTCCGGCGCTGCCGATCCTGCTGCCGATCGCGCGGGACTGCATGTCGCCGTCCTACCCGGAGGTCGCGGCGGACTTCGACCGCATCTCGACGTACGCGTACGGCGAGGAAGAGGCCTTCCTGCAGACGCTGAAGGCGGGCACCACGATCCTCGACACCGCCGTCACGGAGACGCGCGCCGCGTCGAAGACCGTGCTGTCCGGGGACAAGGCGTTCCAGCTGCACGACACGTACGGCTTCCCGATCGACCTGACCCTGGAGATCGCGGCCGAGCAGGGCCTGACGGTCGACGAGGAGGGCTTCCGCCGCCTCATGGCCGAGCAGCGCACCCGCGCCAAGGCCGACGCGAAGGCCCGCAAGACCGGCCACGCCGACCTGTCGCAGTTCCGCGCCGCCCTGGAGCAGGGCGGGCCGGTCGAGTTCACCGGCTACCGCGAGGTGGCCCGGGAGTCGGTCGTGCGGTCGCTGCTCGGTGCCGCCGCGGGGGGCCAGGGCGAGGAGATCTCGCTGGTGCTGGACGCCACCCCGTTCTACGCGGAGGGCGGCGGCCAGATGCCCGACCTGGGCGTCATCACCACCGGCAGCGGCAAGGCCGAGGTCCTCGACGTGCAGAGCCCGCTGCCCGGGCTGATCGTGCACCGGGTGAAGATCCTCGAGGGCGAGATCCGGCCCGGCGAGTCGGCGTTCGCGGAGATCGACACCGCGCGCCGGCGGGCCGTGTCGCGGGCGCACACCGCGACCCACCTCATCCACCAGACGATGCGCAACTTCCTCGGCGAGTCGGCGACCCAGGCGGGCTCGCTCAACGCGCCCGGCCGGCTCCGCTTCGACTTCAACACCCCCGGCGCCGTGCCGCAGAGCGTGCTGCACGACGTCGAGCAGCAGGTGAACGAGGTGCTGCTGCGGGACCTGCTGGTGCACGCGTTCGTCACGTCGCAGGAGGAGGCGCGCAAGCTCGGCGCCATGGCGCTGTTCGGCGAGAAGTACGGCGACGAGGTCCGCGTCGTCGAGGTCGGCGACTACGCCCGCGAGCTCTGCGGCGGCACGCACGTCGAGCGCTCCAGCCAGCTGGGCCTGGTGAAGATCCTCTCCGAGTCGTCGATCGGTTCGGGTGTACGACGGGTCGAGGCGCTCGTCGGTCTGGACGCGTTCGGGCACCTGGCGCGGGAGCACGTCCTCGTGTCGCGCCTGGCCGAGCTCTTCCGGGTCCCGGGCGACCAGGTCGCAGACCGGGTCGAGCAGACCGTTGCGCAGCTGCGCGACGCCGAGCGGGAGCTGGAGAAGCTGCGCACCCAGCTGGTCCTCGCCAACGCCGGCGGGCTCGCCGACGCGGCGAAGGACGTGCACGGCGTCGCGTACGTCGGCACCGAGGCGCCCGAGGGCACCTCCGCGAACGAGGTCCGGACGCTGGTGCAGGAGATCCGCGGCCGGATCCCGGCGGAGCGGCCCGCGGTCGTTGCCGTCGCCGCCCGCGCGGGCGGCAAGGCGTCGCTCGTCGTCGGCATCAACGCGGCCGCGAAGGGCCGCGGCCTGTCCGCCGGTGACCTGGTCAAGGGCGCCCTGTCCGGCCGTGGCGGCGGCAACGCCGACCTCGCGCAGGGCGGCGGCGTGCCGGCGGCGGAGGCCCCCGCGTTGCTCGCCGCGGTCGAGCGAGCGCTGTAGATCGGCTGGCATGCGGGTAGGTGAATTCGTCGATTCACCTACCCGCGGGCGTTCGCGGGGTGCGCGGTGCGCATAGGGTGCTACCCGTGACGACGCAGCCGTGGACCCGTGGCCGGCGGATCGGCGTCGACGTCGGCAGTGTCCGCGTCGGCGTCGCGATGTGCGATCCGGACGGGATCCTCGCGAGCCCCGTCGCCACCCTGCCGCGCGATCAGGTCACCGAGAGTGACAAGGTTTCTTCCGACATGTCGGAAATCCTGCGGCTGGTCGCGGAACACGAAGTGGTGGAGATCGTTGTCGGCCTGCCGATTAACCTGGCCGGCAAGGAAGGGCCCGCAGCGGTTCTGATCAGGCAATATGCCGACCGTCTGGCGGAGCTGGCGGACCCCGTGCCGGTCTTGCTGACGGACGAGAGGATGTCCACCGCGGCGGCAACACGTAGGCTGTCGGAGCGCGGCGTCCGTGGCAGGCGGCAACGCGCGGTCATCGATCAGGTGGCCGCCGTGGAGATCCTGCAACGATGGCTCGACGCGCGACGGGCCGTTCGCGGCTGAATGCCAGGAGGCGAAGGACAGATGGGCGAGCTTGACCTGGGCTGGGACGACGAGGAGCGGCCCAGCAGACATCGGCGCCGCGCCGCGTCCGCTCCGGCCCGCGGCAGACGGAAGGGCCGTGGCGGGAGGACCTTCCTCGCGCTCTTCATCAGTCTGCTGGTCTTCGGTGGTCTCGCGTTGGGCGTCTATGTCGGCGTCGACCGGGTCAAGGACATGTTCACCGCTGCCGACTACAACGGCGGCGGCACCGGCGAAGTGACGGTCGAGGTCCTGCCCAACCAGTATGCCGCCGACATCGCCAACACGTTGGCGGAAAAGGGCGTCGTGAAGAGCGCGAAGGCGTTCGTCGAGGCGGCGAAGAAGGACGAGCGCAGCAAGAAGCTGCAGCCGGGCTTCTACAAGCTGCGCAAGCAGATGGCCGCCGCCCAGGCCCTGTCGATGATGCTCGACCCGAAGAGCCGCCTGGTCAACAAGGTGACGCTGCCCGAGGGCCTCACGTTCCAGGAGACGTTCAAGAAGCTGTCCGAGGTCACGAAGATCCCCTACGAGGAGTTCGAGAAGGCCTCGCAGGACACCAAGGCGCTCGGCCTGTCCGACGTGTGGTTCCAGCGCCAGGACGGCAAGGGCGTCGCCAAGAGCATCGAGGGCTTCCTCTTCCCGGCGACCTACGACTTCCCGCCGAACGTCGACGCGACCGCCATCCTGAAGATCATCATCAACCGGTTCAACCAGGAGATCGAGTCCCTCGGGTTCATCGACGGCGTGCAGAACTCGCTGCACATCTCGCCCTACGAGGCGCTGATCGGCGCGTCGATCGCCCAGGTCGAGGGCCTCGACAAGGACCAGGAGGGCATCGTGCGGGTGCTCTACAACCGGGTCTACTCCGGCAAGTTCCCGTGCAGCTGCCTCCAGGTCGACAGCACCGTCAACTACTACCTGCGGATCACCGGCAAGGGCGCCAAGCCGTCCACCGAGCTGCTCAACTCGGAGCTGCACAACAAGAAGAACCCGTACAACGCCCACGACGTCCCGGGCATGCCGATCGGCCCGATCAGCAACCCCGGCACCAGCGCGCTGAAGGCGGCGATCAACCCGCCGAAGCACGACTACTACTACTTCTGCGCCATCGACACGGCCGGCAACACCGGATACGCCAAGACGTACCCCGAGTTCGAGAAGCTGTGGGCCCAGGCGCAGAAGAACGGCGTCAAGTAGGTGCGTGCCGCGGTCCTCGGCCAGCCGGTGAGCCACTCGCGCTCACCGGCGATCCACAACGCCGGCTACGCGGCCGCCGGGCTGCGCGACTGGACCTACACGGCGATCGAGTGCGGCACCGCGGACCTGCCCGGGTTCGTCGCCGGGCTCTCGCCCGACTGGGCCGGGCTGTCGCTCACCATGCCGCTCAAAGAGGTCGCGCTGACGGTCGCCGCGATGGTCGACCCCTTCGCGGCGGCGATCGGCGCGGCGAACACGCTGGTCCGGCGGGCGTACGGATGGCACGCGTACAACACCGACGCCCCGGGCATGGTCCGGGCGCTGCTGGAGGCGGGTGTCTCGCGCACGCCGCGGCTCGCCGTGCTCGGTGGCGGCGGCACCGCCCGGGCCGCCCTGGCCGCGGCCGCTTCCCTGTCGGCGGACGTCACGCTGTACACGCGGCGGCTCGAAGCTTTTGAAGAGCTGCTGCCGGTGGCCTCGGCGCTCTCCGTGGACCTCGTGCACGCGCCCTGGTCGTCGCTCGACTCGTGCACCTCGTTCCCCGTGGTGATCTCCACGGTGCCGAAGGGGGCGGCGGACCCGCTCGCGGTCGCGGACTGGTCCGGGCGGCCGGTCGTGTTCGACGCGATCTATGAGCCGTGGCCGACGCCACTGGCCGCCGCGGCATCCGCCGCCGGGTGCGCGATCGTGTCCGGGCTCGATCTGCTGCTGTGGCAGGCGGTCGACCAGTTCGAGCTGTTCACCGGCAAGGCGGCGCCGGTCGCGGCGATGCGTGCGGCGCTGCGTTCCGCCTGACTGCGTGCTGTCTTTTGGATCGCTGTTCGCCGGCGAGGCGGCCGTGCGTTCCGTCTGATGGGCTTTGGTGACCTCATTGCGGGAAGTGTCATACCCGCGTGACATGCTTGCCGGGTGTTGCGCTGGTTGACCGCAGGTGAGTCGCATGGCCCGGCACTCGTCGCGATCCTGGAGGGTGTTCCCGCAGGTATCGAGCTGACGAGCGCGTCCGTGGCGGCAGAGTTGGCCCGTCGACGTCTCGGCTATGGCCGCGGCGCGCGGATGGCGTTCGAGCAGGACGTGGTCGAGTTCGTCGGCGGCCTCCGGCACGGGCGCACCCTCGGCAGCCCCGTCGCGATCCGCGTCGGCAACAGCGAGTGGCCGAAGTGGGAGACCGTCATGGCGGCCGATCCCGTCGACCCCGACGTGCTCGCCGCCCAGGCGCGCAACGCGCCGCTGACCCGGCCCCGCCCCGGCCACGCCGACCTCGCCGGCATGCAGAAGTACGGGCACACCGACGCCAGGCCGATCCTGGAGCGGGCCAGCGCGCGGGAGACCGCCGCCCGGGTCGCCGTCGGCACCGTCGCCAAGGCCCTGCTGCGCCAGGCGCTCGGCATCGACATCGTCTCCCACGTCATCGAGCTCGGGTCCGTCGCCGCCAAGCCCGGCCTGCTGCCCCGGCCCGAGGACTTCGACCGCATCGACGCCGACCCGCTGCGCTGCCTCGACCCCGACGCGAGCGCCCGCATGGTCGAGGAGGTCGACGCCGCGAAGAAGGACGCCGACACCCTCGGCGGCATCGTCGAGGTCCTCGCCTATGGCGTCCCGCCGGGCCTCGGCAGCCACGTGCAGTGGGACCGCAAGCTCGACGCCCGCCTCGCCACCGCCCTCATGTCCATCCAGGCGATCAAGGGCGTCGAGATCGGTGACGCGTTCACGCAGGCCCGTTCCCGCGGCTCGCAGGCGCACGACGAGATCATCCCCACCGCCGACGGCGTCCGCCGGGTCACCGACCGCGCCGGCGGTCTCGAGGGCGGCATCACCACCGGCGAGCCGCTGCGGGTCCGCGCCGCGATGAAGCCCATCTCGTCGCTCAACCGGGCACTGCAGACCATCGACGTCACCACCGGCGAGCCCGCCACCGCCATCAACCAGCGCTCCGACGTCTGCGCGGTCCCCGCCGCGGCCGTCGTCGCCGAGGCGATGGTCGCGCTCGTCCTCGCCGAGGCTGCCCTGGAGAAGTTCGGCGGCGACTCGGTCCCCGAGATCCAGCGCAACGTCGCCGGCTACATGTCGAACCTGGTCATCCGGTGAAGCCTCGCGCCGTCCTCGTCGGCCCGCCCGGAGCGGGCAAGACGACCGTCGGCACGCTGCTCGCCGCCGCGTTGGACGTCCAGTTCCGCGACGTGGACGTCGACATCGAGGCCGTCGCGGGCAAGCCGATCCCGGAGATCTTCATCGATGATGGCGAGGACCACTTCCGCGCGCTGGAGCGGGCCGCGGTCGCCTCGGCGCTGTCCACGTTCGACGGGGTGCTGGCCCTCGGCGGCGGCGCGATCCTGGCCGCCGAGACCCGCGAGCTGCTCGCCGGGCACACCGTGGTCTACCTGACGGTCGAGCTTTCCGACGCGGTGTCCCGGGTCGGGCTCGGCAGCGGCCGGCCGCTGCTCGCGCTCAACCCGCGGGCCACGCTGAAGTACCTGCTGGACCAGCGGCGGCCGCTGTATGAGCAGGTCGCCACCATCACCGTCGGCACCGACGGCCGCACTCCCGAGGACATCGCCGCGGAACTGGCCGGCAAGCTGTGACCGCTTCCGCTGCTGTTGTCGCTTGGTTGGAGGGTCTGCTGTGACCGCCGTTTCCGTGGTCGACGTCTCGGGCTACTCCGTCCTGATCGGGCGGGGGCTCTTCGACCGGGTGCCTTCGCTGGTCAGCGGCGCGGCGCAGGTCGCCGTGCTGTTCGCCGGGCCCGTCCGCGGGCACGCCGAGCAGGTCATGGCGGCGCTGCGGGCCGCCGGCCACGGGGTGCTGCCCCTCGAGGTCCCCGACGCCGAGGCGGGCAAGGACATCGCCGTCGCCGCCGGCTGCTGGGACGCGCTTGGGGAGGCCGCGTTCACCCGCAGCGACGCCGTCGTGGGCGTGGGCGGCGGGGCCGTCACCGACGTCGCCGGGTTCGTCGCCGCGAGCTGGCTGCGGGGGGTCCGGCTCGTCCAGGTCCCGACCAGCCTGCTCGGCATGGTCGACGCCGCGGTGGGCGGGAAGACCGGCATCAACACCGCCGCCGGCAAGAACCTCGTCGGCGCCTTCTACCCGCCGGTCGGCGTCGTGTGCGACCTGTCGACCCTGGACACGCTGCCCGCCGACGACCTGCGCGCCGGCATGGCCGAGGTGGTCAAGTGCGGGTTCATCGCCGACCCCACCATCCTCGACCTCGTCGAGGCCGACCCGGCGCTCGCCCTCGACCCGCACGGCGCGGTGCTGCCCTCGCTGGTCGAGAAGGCCGTCGCGGTCAAGGCCCGGGTGGTCTCCGCCGACCTGCGCGAGTCCGGCCTGCGCGAGATCCTCAACTACGGTCACACGCTGGGCCACGCGATCGAGCGCCGCGAGCAGTACCGCTGGAAGCACGGCCACGCGGTCTCCGTCGGCCTCGTCTACGCGGCCGAGCTGGGCCGGCTCACCGGCCGCCTCCCCGCCGACGTCGCCGCCCGCCACGCCGCGGTGCTGAAGCTGCTGGACCTCCCCGTCACGTACGACGCCGCCGCCTGGACCGACCTCCACGCCGCGATGCGCGTCGACAAGAAGGCCCGCGGCGCGACGCTGCGCTTCGTGGTGCTGGACGGCCTCGCCACCCCGGGCACCCTCGCCGGCCCACCCGACGACCTGCTCTTCGCCGCCTACGCCGCCGTGGCCGCCTGACCCCAACCACACTTTCTGGCAAGCCCGCCGGACCGGCTGGTGCCAGGCGCTTTTCCGTGATCCGGAAGACTTTGTGCTGCTATGACGACATGAAGTCTTCCGGATCATGGGTCTGGTGAGGGCTGAGGTCGCGGTGCTGTTCCGCGCCGCTGTCCCCGTGTGGTCTGGCGTCGTCGAGGGCGTCGTTTGCTGCTCCACGCCGCCGCTGGTCGAAGAACCAGGGCTGTCGATCGCTGGACCGGCTGGTACCAGGGCGCTTTTCCGTGATCCGGAAGAGTTTGTGCTGCTATGACGACATGAAGTCTTCCGGATCATGGGGCAGCTGGTGCCTGGCGGTCAGGGGGTGGCGGGGGCTGGGGTGGCAGGAGCTGGGGTGGGGAGCAGAGTGGGCAGGGGTGGGCGGAGGCGCAGGTACAGGATGCCGCCGACGGTGCCGAACATGGCGGCCACGACGGCCTGCGGGTAGGTGGGGGCGCCGAAGGGGAGCAGGAACATCGCGATGCCGACCGAGAGGCGGATCGCGGCGGGGGGCGGGTGGTGCAGGCCGGCCGCGAGCGGGACGATCGGCCACAGCAGGTACCAGGGGTGCACGACCGGGCCGCACAGGACGATCGCGGCGAGGGCCAGGCCGAGGCCCGCGACGGGGTTCGGGGCGCGCAGCAGGGCCCAGCCGGCGAGCGCACAGCCCGCGGCCGCCGCGACGAGGCGGATGACGGCCATCGCGGAGGGGTGGCCGGCGGAGGCGAGGAGCATGCCGACGTCGGTGCTGAGGGAGAGGCCGTTGCGGACGGTGGTGGGGGTGTGCAGGGCGGCGATCCAGCCCAGGCCCAGGCCGGACGCGGCCTGGAGCACGATGAAGGCGAGACCCGCCCCGGCCGCCGTGCGGATGAGGGCGCCCCGGCGGCCGCGGGTCAGGGCGACGACCGTGATGAGGGCGAGGATCGCGGGCGCCTTGACCAGGGCTGCCGCGACGATGAGGGCGGCGCCGAGCAGGGGGCGGTCGCGGACGGCGGCGAGCAGGCCGGCGGCGACGAGGCCGACCATGAGGGCGTCGTTGTGGACGCCGGCGACGAGGTGGAGCAGGAGCAGCGGGTTGAGCGCGCCGAACCACAGGGCGCGCTGTGGTGGGACGCCGAAGCGGGCGGCGAGGCCCGGCAGGCAGGCGACGGCCAGGGCGACCCCGGCCAGGGCGACGAGCCGCATCGCCCAGACGCCCGCGACGGTGTGCTCGCCGGTGACGGCGACGATCATCGACGCGCAGCGCAGGAAGACGGGGCCGTAGGGGGCGGGCGTGTCCTGCCAGATGGGCGGGACGTCCAGGGCGAGGGGGCCGCCGAGCATGGAGGGGCCCCAGCGGTACGCGTCGAGCCCCTGCCGCACCATCGCGCCCTGGGCGAGGTAGCTGTACACGTCGCGGCTGAACATGGGGGCCGTGACGGCGAGCGGGGCCGCCCACCACAGCAGGGTCTTGATCAGGTCGGCGGGGCGCTGGCCGTCGAGCGTGGACCGCATGCGCAGCCACGCGCCGCACAGCAGCACCAGCCCGAAGTAGGTGACGGCGACGCCCGCGAGGGGGAAGGCGCGCAGCTCGCGGATCAGCGGCCAGTCCTCGAACGGGTCGCGGCGAGGAAGTGCGCCGGCGGCGGCGCCACCCAGCGCGATCGCGACGGAACCCGCGAAACCCAGGGTACGGTTGACGATGTCCGGTCTGCCCACTACGGCACACTGGCTGAGTTTCATGTCCTGGTGGCCAATGCGACATGAACTCCGGCCACCTCGACCGGTACACTGCTTCGGGCCTTTCCGCCGGCACGATGCCGCACGGACCAACTGACGAAAGTGACGTCTATCCACATGGCAACCACGAACGACCTGAAGAACGGCCTGGTGCTCAACCTCGACGGCGATCTGTGGGCCGTTGTTGAGTTCCAGCATGTGAAGCCGGGCAAGGGCGGCGCGTTCGTGCGGACCACCCTGAAGAACGTGCTCTCCGGCAAGGTGGTCGACCGCACGTTCAACGCCGGGACGAAGGTCGAGACCGCCACCGTCGACAAGCGGACGATGCAGTACCTGTACATCGACGGCGAAGACTACGTGTTCATGGATCTGCAGTCGTACGAGCAGATCTCCGTCCCCGCCGGCACGGTCGGCGAGGGGACCAAGTTCCTGCTCCCCGAGGCCGAGGTGACGGTGGCGACCCACGAGGGTGTGCCGCTGTACGTCGAGCTGCCGACCTCGGTGATCCTCGAGGTCACCTACACCGAGCCGGGCCTGCAGGGCGACCGCTCCACGGGTGGCACCAAGCCGGCGACGGTCGAGACGGGCGCCACGGTCAACGTGCCGCTGTTCATCAACATCGGCGAGAAGATCAAGGTCGACACCCGCGACAGCCGTTACCTCGGCCGGTCCTGACCGTGTCCTTCAGTGGGGGCTCCTTTCTCGGGGGCGACGTCACCGCGCAGATGACCGCGCGGCGGAAGGCCCGCAAGCGTGCCCTCGACGTGCTCTACCAGGCCGACCTGCGCGGTGAGCCGCGCGGGTCGGTCCTGACGTCCTACGTGGCGAATCTCGAGGAGCCGAAGCCGGGCTACCTGCCGTACACCGTCCAGCTGGTGGAGGGTGTGGAGAGCCACGCCGTCCGGATCGACGAGCTGCTGTCCAGCTACGCCGAGGGGTGGACCCTGGAGCGGATGCCGGTGGTCGACCGGAATCTGGCCCGCATCGCGGTGTACGAGCTGCTCTACAACGACGAGATCGACAACCCCGTGGCGATCACGGAGGCGGTCGAGCTCGCGGAGACGCTGTCGACCGACGACTCGCCCCGCTTCCTCAACGGCATCCTGGGCCGGATCGCCGACTACGCCACGTAAGACGCCGCTGGCAAGCCAGTTGACCGGGTGTGATCCGCCGTCGGACGACGGGGGATCCGCCCGGTTTTGTGCGTTTTCCAAGGGACCAGCGACGCGGCGAGATCATCATCACGCCCTCCGCGGAGGGTGATGTCCGCCCCACCGCGGGCGGGTATCAACGCAAGGAGGGGGCCGCCGGAGCGACCCCCTCCTTGCTACGGAAGGTCAGGACTGAAACAGGCTGCGCGGGTCGGTGACCAGCACACCGTGCTCGTTGAGCCGCTCGACCAGCCCCGACGGCGAGGCGTCGTAAACGATCGCCAGGGCGCGCAGGTCGTCGGCCCGGATGGACAGCACGCGACCGTTGTAGTCGCCGCGCTGCTGCTGGATGGCGCGCGCGTAGCGGGCCACGTAGGCAAGGTCCTCGGCGCCGGCGTCGTACAGCCGCTCCAGGTCCAGGACGATCTTGTTGGTGGGCTCGTGCCTGACACCGCTGCCCTCGGGCAGCAGCTCGGCGACGGGGACGCGGTAGAACTCGGCGAGCTCGGCGAGGCGGGACACGGTGACGGCCCGGTCGCCCCGCTCATACGAACCGACGACGACGGCCTTCCAGCGCCCTGCCGACTTCTCCTCGACACCCTGCAGAGACAGCCCCTGCTGCTGTCGGATCGAGCGCAGGCGAGCACCAAGAGACTTGGCGTACTCAGACGGCATACGGACACTCCCAGTCACTGGCCTGAGGGGTTTCCCCAGCGATCGCTACGGAGCGTGACCGTAACTGGCAGAAGTCGCGGGGTCAAGTGGTCGAGACCCATCCGTTGCCCAGGTCAGGGCGGTTGTTAGGGTGGTTGCCGTTCGACGTCCTTTAACGACCCGTCCGGTGAGGCGGGGAAGGAGGTCTGGTTTGTCGACCCCGACAACAGGCGCTGAGCTGGGCAAAACCATCCTAACGGCGGCAGATGTCGCCCGTGTGGTGGACCGGATTGCCCATCAGATTCTGGAAAAGACGTCCGGAGCCACCGAAACGGTGCTGCTCGGCATACCTACCCGAGGCGTACCGCTCGCTCGCAGACTCGCCGCCAGGATCGCCACTTTCGAGGGTGCTGAGATCCCGGTGGGTGTGTTGGACATCACGCTCTATCGGGACGATCTTCGCCTCCAGGCGACCCGTGCGCTGGGTCACACGGAGATCCCGCCCGGTGGCCTCGACGGGCGCCGCGTGATCCTCGTCGACGACGTCCTCTTCTCCGGCCGCACGGTCCGCGCGGCCCTCGACGCGCTCAAGGATCTCGGCCGGCCGCGGATGGTCCAGCTGGCGGTCCTCGTCGACCGGGGCCATCGCGAGCTGCCGATCCGCGCCGACTACGTCGGCAAGAACATCCCGACCTCGATCGACGAGAGCGTCCGGGTGTCCGTCGCCGAGCAGGACGGCGACGACGCCGTGGTGATCGTGAGCAAGGAGAGGCAGGCATGAAGCATCTGCTCAGCGCCGCCGACCTGGACGCCGCCGCCGCCACGCTGGTGCTCGACACCGCGGCGGAGATGGCGAGCATCGCGGGGCGCGAGGTGAAGAAGCTGCCCGCGCTGCGGGGGCGCACCGTGGTGAACCTGTTCTACGAGGACTCGACCAGGACGCGGATCTCGTTCGAGGCGGCGGCGAAGCGGCTGTCGGCCGACGTCATCAACTTCTCGGCGAAGGGCTCCAGCGTCTCGAAGGGCGAAAGTCTCAAGGACACCGCCCTGACGCTGCAGGCGATGGGCGCCGACGCGGTCGTGATCCGCCACCCGGCCAGCGGCGCGCCGCACCGGCTCGCCAACTGGGTCGAGGGCAGCGTCGTGAACGCCGGCGACGGCACGCACGAGCACCCGACGCAGGCCCTGCTCGACGCATACACCATGCGCAACCGCCTCGGCAGGCTCGCCGGGCTCAACGTGGCCATCGTCGGCGACGTGCTGCACTCCAGGGTGGCCAGGTCGAACGTGCAGCTGCTGCACACCCTCGGCGCGAAGGTGACGCTCGTCGCACCGCCCACGCTGCTGCCGGTCGGCGTCGGGGCGTGGCCGGCCAGCACGTCCTACGACCTCGACGCGGTGGTCCCGGACTCCGACGTCGTCATGATGCTGCGGGTCCAGCGGGAAAGAATGAACCAGGCGTACTTCCCCTCGGAGCGGGAGTACGCGCGGCGCTACGGCTTCGACGTGCCGCGCATGAGCCGGCTGCCCGAGCACGCGATCGTCATGCACCCCGGGCCGATGAACCGGGGCATGGAGATCGCGCCCGAGGTCGCGGACTCGCCGCGCTCCACCATCGTCGAACAGGTCGCCAACGGGGTGTCCGTGCGGATGGCCGTCCTCTACCTGCTGCTCGGAGGCAAAGCGTGATCATCTCGGACACCCAGCTGGGCGAGATCACCATCGAAGACGGGGTCATTGTCCGTATAAATCCGGACAAAAAGGGTGGCAAGATCGCGCTTCCCGGGCTCGTGGACCTGCACACCCATCTGCGGGAGCCCGGGCGGGAGGACGCCGAGACGGTCGAGTCCGGGTCCAGGGCCGCCGCGCTCGGCGGGTACACGGCCGTGTGCGCGATGGCCAACACGTCACCGGTCGCCGACACGGCCGGCGTCGTCGAGCAGGTGTGGCGCCTGGGCCGCGAGGCGGGCCTGGTCGACGTGCAGCCGATCGGCGCCGTCACCGTCGGGCTGGGCGGCGAGCAGCTCGCCGAGCTCGGCGCGATGGCCGACTCCGCGGCGAAGGTCCGCGTGTTCTCCGACGACGGCCACTGCGTGCACGACCCGCGCCTGATGCGCCGGGCCCTCGAATACGTCAAGGCGTTCGACGGGGTCGTCGCCCAGCACGCCGAGGAGCCGCGGCTGACCACCGGCGCGCAGATGAACGAGGGCGAGGTCGCCGCCCGCCTGGGCATGACCGGCTGGCCGGCCGTCGCCGAGGAGGCGATCATCGCCCGGGACGTGCTCCTCGCCGGGCACGTCGGCGCCCGCCTGCACATCTGCCACGTGTCGACCGCCGGCAGCGTCGAGCTGATCCGCTGGGCGAAGTCCAAGGGCTGGCGGGTGACCGCCGAGGTGACGCCGCACCACCTGCTGCTCACTGAGGACCTCGCCGTCGACTACGACCCGGTGTACAAGGTGAACCCCCCGCTGCGGACCCAGGCCGACGTGCTCGCGCTGCGCAAGGGCCTGCAGGACGGCACGATCGACTGCGTCGCGACCGACCACGCCCCGCACAGCGTCGAGGACAAGGAGTGCGAGTGGGCGTACGCCAGGCCGGGGATGCTCGGCCTGGAGACCGCCCTGGCGATCGTCGTACAGACGATGGGGCCGCAGTGGGACAGGATCACGGACTGGATGTCCGTCGCGCCGGCGAAGATCGCCGGTCTCGCCGGGCACGGCCACGCCCTGCAGGTCGGTCAGGTCGCGAACATCGCGGTCTTCGATCCGGAGGTCCGGTGGACGGTCGACCCGACCGCCCTGGCCAGCCGGTCACGCAACACCCCATACGCCGGGATGGAGCTGCGCGGTCGCGTCGAGGCGACCTACCTGCGCGGCGAGCCGACGGTGTTGAACGGAAAGGCGACTCGGTGAAGCGCAGAGCAGCATTGTTGGTACTGGAGGACGGCCGCACCTTCCGCGGCGAGGCCTTCGGCAGCATCGGGGAGACCTTCGGCGAGGCGGTGTTCAACACCGGCATGACCGGCTACCAGGAGACGCTGACCGACCCGTCCTACCACCGGCAGGTCGTCGTGCAGACCGCGCCGCAGATCGGCAACACCGGGATCAACGACGAGGACGACGAGTCGGGCCGCGTCTGGGTCGCCGGTTACGTGGTGCGCGACCCCGCCCGGTCCTACTCCAACTGGCGCGCCTCCGGCAGCCTCCAGGACCGGCTGGCGGTCGAGGGGATCGTCGGGATCAGCGGCGTCGACACCCGCGCCCTCACCCGCCACCTGCGCGAGCGCGGCGCGATGCGCGTCGGCGTCTCCAGCGTCGACGACGACCGCGACGGCGTCCTCGAGCGCGTCCGCCAGCAGCCCGAGATGCTCGGCGCGGACCTGTCCGCCGAGGTGAGCACGCCCGAGCGGTACACCGTGGAGGCCGAGGGCGAGCACCGCTTCACGGTGGCCGCGATCGACCTGGGCATCAAGCGCAACGTCCCGCGCCGGCTGGCCGCCCGCGGCGTGACCACCCACGTGCTGCCCGCCAGCACCACCCTGGAGGACATCCGCGCGCTGAACGCCGACGCGGTGTTCTTCTCGCCCGGCCCGGGCGACCCGGCCACCGCCGACGCCCCGGTCAGCCTGGCCAGGGAGGTCATGTCCGCGAGGATCCCGCTCTTCGGGATCTGCTTCGGCAGCCAGATCCTGGGCCGCGCGCTCGGGTTCGGCACGTACAAGCTGGGCTACGGCCACCGCGGGATCAACCAGCCCGTCCTGGACCGGACCACCGGCAAGGTCGAGGTGACCAGCCACAACCACGGCTTCGCCGTCGACGCGCCCCGCGAAGGGCGCACCAGCACCGAGTTCGGCGAGGTCGAGGTCAGCCACGTCTGCCTCAACGACGGGGTCGTCGAGGGCCTGCGCTGCCTCGACGTGCCGGCCTTCACCGTCCAGTACCACCCGGAGGCGGCAGCGGGGCCGCACGACGCGGACTACCTGTTCGACAGATTCGCGGAGTTGATGAAAACCAATGCCTAAGCGGACCGATCTCCGGCACGTCCTCGTCATCGGCTCCGGCCCGATCGTCATCGGCCAGGCGTGCGAGTTCGACTACTCCGGCACCCAGGCGTGCCGCGTCCTGCGCGCCGAGGGGCTGCGGGTCAGCCTCGTCAACTCCAACCCGGCCACCATCATGACCGACCCGGAGTTCGCCGACGCCACGTACGTCGAGCCGATCACCCCCGAGTTCGTCGAGCAGGTCATCGCCAAGGAGCGCCCCGACGCGCTGCTCGCCACGCTCGGCGGGCAGACCGCGCTCAACACCGCCGTCGCGCTGCACGAGGCGGGCGTGCTCGACAAGTACGGCGTCGAGCTCATCGGCGCCAACATCGACGCCATCCGGCGCGGCGAGGACCGGCAGCTGTTCAAGGACATCGTCGCCAAGGCCGGCGGCGAGACCCCGCGCAGCCGGGTGTGCCACTCGATGGACGAGGTCCGCGCGACCGTCGCCGAGCTCGGCCTGCCGGTCGTCATCCGGCCGTCGTTCACCATGGGCGGCCTCGGCTCCGGCATGGCGCACACCGACGCCGACCTCGAGCGGCTCGCCGGCGGCGGGCTCGTCGCCTCCCCGGTGCACGAGGTCCTCATCGAGGAGAGCGTGCTCGGCTGGAAGGAGTACGAGCTGGAGCTGATGCGCGACAAGCACGACAACGTGGTCGTCGTCTGCTCCATCGAGAACGTCGACGCGATGGGCGTGCACACCGGCGACTCCGTGACCGTCGCGCCGGCCATGACGCTCACCGACGTCGAGTACCAGCGGCTGCGCGACCTCGGCATCGCCGTGCTGCGCGAGGTCGGCGTCGACACCGGCGGCTGCAACATCCAGTTCGCGGTGCACCCGCAGACCGGCCGGCTGGTCGTCATCGAGATGAACCCGCGCGTCTCCCGCTCCAGCGCCCTGGCCAGCAAGGCGACCGGCTTCCCGATCGCGAAGATCGCCGCGAAGCTCGCCATCGGCTACACCCTGGACGAGATCCCCAACGACATCACCCTCAAGACGCCTGCGGCGTTCGAGCCCTCGCTCGACTACGTCGTGGTGAAGATCCCGCGGTTCGCGTTCGAGAAGTTCCCCGGCGCGGACGCGGAGCTGACCACGACCATGAAGTCGGTCGGCGAGGCCATGTCGATGGGCCGCACCTTCCAGGAGGCCCTGGGCAAGGCGATGCGGTCGATGGAGACCAAGGCCGCCGGCTTCTGGACCTACCCCGACAAGGCGGGCGTCGACCCGATCGAAGCGCTGAAGGTGCCGCACGACGGCCGCCTGTACACCGCCGAACGCGCGCTGCGGGAGGGGCACAGCGTCGCGGCCGTGTCCGAGGCGAGCGGCTTCGACCCGTGGTTCGTCGACCAGATCGCCGCGCTCGTCGACCTGCGCGCCGAGATCCTCAGCGCCGCCGTGCTCGACGAGCCGCTGCTGCGCACGGCGAAGCGGGCCGGCCTGTCCGACCGGCAGATCGCCGCGCTGCGGCCCGAGTTCGCCGGCGAGGACGGCGTGCGCAGCCTCCGCCAGCGGCTCGGCCTGCGGCCCGTCTACAAGACCGTCGACACCTGCGCCGCCGAGTTCGCGGCCGGCACCCCGTACCACTACAGCACCTACGAGGAGGAGACCGAGGTCGCCCCGTCGGACCGGCCCAAGGTCATCATCCTGGGCTCCGGGCCGAACCGGATCGGGCAGGGCATCGAGTTCGACTACTCGTGCGTGCACGCGGTCATGGCGCTGCGCGCCAAGGGCTTCGAGACCGTCATGGTCAACTGCAACCCGGAGACGGTGTCCACCGACTACGACACCGCGGACCGGCTGTACTTCGAGCCGCTCACGTTCGAGGACGTGCTGGAGGTCGTGCACGCCGAGGACGAGTCCGGCAAGGCCGCCGGCGGCCCCGGCGTCGTCGGCGTCGTCGTGCAGCTCGGCGGGCAGACCCCGCTCGGCCTCGCCCAGCAGCTCGCCGACGCGGGCGTGCCGATCGTCGGCACCTCGCCCGAGGCGATCGACCTGGCCGAGGACCGCGGCGCGTTCGGCAAGCTCCTCACCGGGGCCGGCCTGACCGCGCCGGCGCACGGCACCGCGACCAGCTTCGGCGAGGCCAAGCTCATCGCCGACGAGATCGGCTACCCGGTGCTGGTGCGGCCCTCGTACGTGCTGGGCGGCCGCGGCATGGAGATCGTCTACGACGAGCAGACCCTGCGTGGCTACATCGCCCGCGCCACCGAGATCTCCCCGGCGCACCCGGTGCTGGTCGACCGGTTCCTCGACGACGCCATCGAGATCGACGTCGACGCGCTGTGCGACAAGGACGGCGAGGTCTACGTCGGCGGGGTCATGGAGCACATCGAGGAGGCCGGCATCCACTCCGGCGACTCCTCCTGCGTCCTGCCGCCGATCACCCTCGCCGGGGTGCACCTGGACGAGGTGCGGCGCTACACGGTCGCCCTCGCCCGTGGCATCGGCGTCCAGGGGCTGCTCAACGTCCAGTACGCGCTGAAGGACGACGTCCTGTACGTCCTGGAGGCCAACCCGCGCGCGTCGCGCACCGTGCCGTTCGTGTCGAAGGCGACGGCGGTGCCGCTGGCGAAGGCCGCGGCCCGCATCGCGCTCGGCGCCACGATCGCCGAGCTGCGCGCCGAGGGCCTGCTGCCCGCGACCGGTGACGGCGGGACCCCGCCGGATCACGCGCCGATCGCGGTCAAGGAGGCGGTGCTGCCGTTCAAGCGCTTCCGCACGATCGAGGGCAAGGGCGTGGACAACCTGCTCGGCCCGGAGATGAAGTCGACCGGCGAGGTCATGGGCATCGACACGTCCTTCGGCCACGCCTTCGCGAAGTCGCAGGCCGCCGCGTACGGGTCGCTGCCCACCACTGGCACGGTGCTGGTCACGGTCGCCAACCGGGACAAGCGCGGCATCGTGTTCCCGGTCAAGCGCCTCGCCGACCTCGGCTTCTCGATCGTCGCCACCGCCGGCACCGGGCAGGTGCTGCGCCGGTACGGGGTCGCCTGCGAGATCGTGCCGAAGCACTTCGAGGAGGGCGGCGGCCGCAACGCCGTGTCGATGATCGCCGGCGGCGAGGTCGCCCTGGTGATCAACACCCCGCAGGGCTCCAGCGGCCGGCAGGACGGCTACGAGATCCGCAGCGCGGCGGTCGTCGCCGACATCCCGTGCATCACCACGCTGCCGGGCGCGGCGGCCGCGGTCATGGGCGTCGAGGCGCTGCTGCGCGGCGAGATGACGGTCCGGCCGCTGCAGGAGCTGCACGCCGCCCTGCGCGGGCAGCAGTGACCTCCTCACCTGGGGGGTACGAGCGGATGGTCCGCCCGGTTCTGTTCCGTCTCGGCGGCGGTGACGCCGAGACGGTGCACGAGCGGACCCTGCACTGGCTGTCGCGGGTGCCGTCGACGAAGCGGGCCTTCAGCCCGCCCGGTGCGCGCCGGACCGTGTTCGGGATCGACTTCCCGAACGCGGTCGGGCTCGCCGCCGGCATGGACAAGGACGGCCGGGCGCTGCGGGCCTGGCCGCGCCTCGGCTTCGGCTTCGTCGAGGTCGGCACCGTCACCTGGCACCCGCAGCCCGGCAACGACCGCCCCCGCCTGTTCCGGTTCCCTCCGCAGGAGGCGATCGTCAACCGGATGGGCTTCAACAACGGCGGCGCGCGGGCCCTCTCGGCCCGGCTGAAGGCCCTCGGGCCCCTGCCCGTGCCGCTGGGGATCAGCCTCGGCAAGTCGAAGGTGACGCCCCTGACCGGCGCCGTCGAGGACTACGTCAGCAGTTTCCGGCAGCTGTACGACCAGGGCGCGTACTTCGCGGTGAACGTCAGCTCACCGAACACCCCCGGGCTGCGGGAGCTGCAGGACAAGGCGCACCTGACGGCGCTGCTCGGCGCGCTGCACGCGGAGAACCGGGCGGGCAGGCCCGTGCTGGTGAAGGTCGCCCCCGACCTGACCGACGCGGCGCTCGGCGAGCTGCTCGACGTGTGCCTGGCCCAGGGCGTCGCCGGGCTGATCGCCACCAACACGACCGTCGCCCGGCCGGGCGTGACGACGACCGAGACCGGCGGGCTGAGCGGCCGCCCGCTCGCACCGCGGGCCCTGGAGGTCGTGCGCTTCGTCGCCAAGGAGAGCGGGCTGCCGGTCATCGGTGTGGGCGGGATCACCTCCGCCGACGACGTGACCCGCATGCTCGAGGCCGGGGCGTCGCTCGTGCAGCTCTACACCGGATTCATCTACCACGGCCCGCGCCTCGTGAAGCAGGCCGTCCACGCCACCAGGGAGCACGCGTGAGCGAACGGTTCGGAGCCCGGCTGAGGGCCGCCATGGACGCGCTGGGGCCGCTGTGCGTCGGGATCGACCCCCACCCCTCCCTCCTGACCGCCTGGGGCCTCTCCGACGATGTCAAGGGCCTGGAAGCGTTCAGTCGGACGGTGGGGGAGGCCCTGGCTGACCGGGTCGCGGTGATCAAGCCCCAGTCCGCCTTTTATGAGCGTTTCGGCTCCAGGGGCATAGCGGTGCTGGAGTCGACTATCCGACAGTTTGACTCGACCCGGACTCTTGTAGTTCTCGACGTCAAGCGGGGTGACATCGGCTCGACGGCCGCCGCGTACGCGGACGCGTACCTCGACCCGGCGTCCCCGCTGCGGGCCGACGCGATCACCGTCAGCCCGTTCCTCGGGGTCGGTTCGCTGCGCCCGATCTTCGACAAGGCGGCCGCGAACGGCCTCGGCGCGTTCGTCCTCGCGCTGACGTCGAATCCCGAGGGCGCGTCGGTCCAGCGCGCCGTCGGGGCCGGCGGAAGGACCGTCGCGCAGACCGTCGTCGACGAGATTGCGCAGCTCAACGCGGGTGTGACGCCTCTCGGCGACGTCGGCGTCGTGATCGGCGCGACGCTCGGTGAGCACGGCCACGACCTGACGAACCTCAATGGACCGATCCTGGCTCCGGGCCTCGGTGCACAGGGCGGCAAGGCCGACGGACTGCGGGCCGCGTTCGGTGATCAAGCCCCTGACGTGCTGCCGTCGTACTCCCGGGAGATCCTCGGCGCGGGCCCGGACGTGGCCACGCTGCGTGCTGCCGCGGAGCGGGCGCGTGACGAATGCGCGGCCGCTCTGGCGGTCACCGCCTGATCATCAAGCCGCCACCGGCCGTCGATCATGCGATACCCACGTTGCCGAAATGGCTCGTGACCGCTAGTTTTCCCGGCGCTAGACCATCAACATTCTTTTCAAGGGACCTGAGGAGACCTGGTGCCGCTCCCGTCACTGAGCCCGGAACAGCGCGCGGCCGCTTTGGAAAAAGCGGCTGAGATTCGTAAGGCTCGCGCTGAGCTGAAGGAGCAACTGAAGCAGGGGAAGACCACCCTCGCTGCCGTGCTCGATCGTGCGGAGTCCGACGACGTCGTCGGCAAGCTTCGGGTTTCGGCCGTGCTGCAGGCAATGCCCGGCATCGGCAAGATCCGCGCGACGCAGATCATGGAGAAGCTGAAGATCGCCGACAGCCGCCGCCTCCGCGGCCTGGGCGACCAGCAGCGCAAGGCACTGCTCGGGGAGTTCGCCGGCGGCAAGTGACTGCCGCGTGGCCGGTCCCCCCGGACCAGTGTTGAGACCTCGGCGCGCCCGGACCCCTTGGGTCCGGGCGCGTTGTGTTTGCGCAGGCCTGGTGTGTTGCGTTCGCGCGACCCTGGTAAGGTTTACGGGTTCGCGAGCTGTCAATTGGAAAGTCGTGAGGTTGTTTCGTGGCCGGAACCGTGGCAGACCCCCAGGGCATCACCAACCCGCCGATCGACGAGCTGCTGGAGAAGACCACCTCGAAGTACGCCCTGGTGATCTTCGCGGCGAAGCGGGCCCGTCAGGTCAACGCCTACTACAGCCAGCTGGGTGAGGGTCTTCTCGAATACGTGGGTCCCCTGGTGGAGACCACGCCGCAGGAGAAGCCGCTCTCCATCGCGCTGCGCGAGATCAACAGCGGCCTGCTGACCGCCGAGCGCATCGAAGAGGTCTAGTCCGACATGCACGCCGAGGACGACGGAGCCGGTGACCGGCCGAGGGTCGTTCTCGGCGTCGCCGGTGGGATCGCCGCCTACAAGGCCTGCGAGCTGCTGCGGCTGCTGACCGAGTCGGGGCACGACGTCCGGGTCGTGCCGACGGCGGCGGCGCTCACGTTCGTCGGCGAGGCCACCTGGGCCGCCCTGTCCGGCCGGCCGGTCAGCACCGACGTGTGGACCGGCGCCCACGAGGTCCCGCACGTCCGGCTCGGCCGCGAGGCCGACCTCGTCGTCGTCGCACCCGCCACCGCCGACCTTCTCGCGAAGGCCGCGCACGGGCTCGCCGACGACCTGCTCACCAACACGCTGCTCACCGCCCGGTGCCCGGTGCTCTTCGCGCCGGCGATGCACACCGAGATGTGGGAGCACCCCGCCACCCGGGCCAATGTCGCCACGCTCCGCTCCCGCGGCGTCGTGGTCCTGGAGCCCGACGTGGGTCGGCTCACGGGAGCCGACACCGGCAAGGGCCGGCTGCCCGCCCCGGCCGCGATCTTCGCCACCGCCCAGCGGCTCCTGCGCCGCGGCGGCCTCGCCGCCGACCTGGCCGGACGGCACGTGGTCGTCACCGCCGGCGGCACCCGCGAGCCCATCGACCCGGTCCGCTTCATCGGCAACCGCTCCTCCGGCAAGCAGGGCTACGCGATCGCGCGGGCCGCCGTCGCCCGGGGCGCGCGGGTCACCCTCATCTCGGCCAACGTGGCGCTGACCGACCCGGCCGGCGCCGACCTGGTCCGGGTCGAGACGACCGAGCAGCTGCGGGTCGCCACCCTGGACGCGGCCGCGAAGGCCGACGCCGTGGTCATGGCGGCCGCGCCGGCCGACTTCCGGCCAGCGGTCTTCGCCCCCGGCAAGATCAAGAAGGTGGACGGGACCGCGCCCACCCTGGAGCTCGTGACCAACCCCGACATCGCCGCGGAGCTCGGCGCGGCGAAGCCGGAGGGGCAGGTGCTCGTCGCGTTCGCCGCCGAGACCGCCGCGATCGAGCAGGCCGTCGCGAACGGTCACGAAAAGCTGCTCCGCAAGCGCGCGGACCTGATCGTCGTGAATGAGGTCGGGGTCGGCAAGACCTTCGGCGCGGAGCACAACCAGGCGGTCATCCTCGGCGCCGACGGGACCCGTTCGGCCCTGCCCGAACTGTCCAAAGACGACCTTGCCGATAGGATTTTAGATCTCGTACTCGACCGTTTGCCCTGATCATCCCGGTCCCACGACGATGTGACGGCCCGGAGTCCACCATGCCTTTGTCGGTTCTCGAGGGCCAAGTCGTACACTGCTGCGAAGCCAACCAAACCGACGCCGTAACCCCTGAGGAGCACCATTGGCCCGCCGCCTGTTCACGTCAGAGTCGGTCACCGAAGGTCACCCCGACAAGATTGCCGATCAGATCAGTGACGGCATCCTCGACGCGCTCCTCACGCAGGACGCCCGCAGCCGGGTCGCCGTCGAGACGCTCATCACCACCGGCCAGGTCCACGTCGCCGGTGAGGTGACCACCAGCGCCTACGCCGACATCGCGAAGATCGTCCGCGAGACGATCCTCGGCATCGGCTACGACTCTTCGAAGAAGGGCTTCGACGGCGCCTCCTGCGGCGTCAGCGTGTCGATCGGCGCCCAGTCGCCCGACATCGCCCAGGGCGTCGACTCCGCGATCGAGGTCCGCGAGGGCTCCGGCAGCGACAACCTCGACCTGCAGGGCGCCGGCGACCAGGGCATGATGTTCGGCTTCGCGTGCAGCGAGACGCCCGAGCTCATGCCGCTGCCGATCGCGCTCGCGCACCGGCTCGCGCGCCGCCTCTCCGCGGTCCGCAAGGACGGCACGATCCCCTACCTGCGGCCCGACGGCAAGACGCAGGTCACGATCGAATACGACGGTCTGCGTCCGGTCCGGCTGCACACGGTCGTCGTCTCCAGCCAGCACGCGCCCGACATCTCGCTCGAGTCGCTGCTGACCCCCGACGTGCGCGAGCACGTCATCGCCCCCGAGCTCGAGGGCCTGGGCCTGGAGACCGACGGCTACCGGCTGCTGGTCAACCCGACCGGCCGCTTCGAGATCGGCGGTCCGATGGGCGACGCCGGCCTCACCGGCCGCAAGATCATCGTCGACACCTACGGCGGCTACGCCCGCCACGGTGGCGGCGCGTTCTCCGGCAAGGACCCGTCGAAGGTCGACCGCTCCGCGGCGTACGCCACCCGCTGGGTCGCGAAGAACGTCGTGGCCGCCGGCCTGGCCGAGCGCTGCGAGGTCCAGGTCGCCTACGCGATCGGCAAGGCGCACCCCGTCTCGCTGTTCGTGGAGACCTTCGGCACCGAGGTCGTGCCGGTCGAGCGGATCGAGAAGGCCATCAACGAGGTCTTCGACCTGCGCCCGGCCGCGATCATCCGCGACCTCGACCTGCTCAAGCCGGTCTACCAGCAGACCGCGGCCTACGGTCACTTCGGCCGCGAGCTGCCCGGCTTCACGTGGGAGCAGGCGAGCCGCACGGCCGAGCTGAAGTCCGCCGCCGGCGCCTGATCCACACTTCGACGTTGGCCGATCAATCTGATACCGGGATTGATCGGTCAACGTCTATTTCCGGCCTATCACAGGACGGTCTCTTCCCGTCACTGGAGCCGGTCGGGAAGGCCGCCGCGAAGGCCACCGGAAAAGCCGCCGCCGAGCGCGTCGCGGGAAAGTCGCGCACCGCGAAGCCCCGTGAGGCCGCCGCCGTGCTGCCGGTCGCCCGGATCTGCGTCGACGTGCCGCTGCCGCACCTGGACCGGCCGTTCGACTACCTGGTGCCCACCACCCTCGACGCGGTCGCCGTTCCAGGTGTACGGGTGAAGGTCCGCTTCGCCGGCCAGCTCGCCGACGGGTTCCTGCTGGAGCGGGTCGCGGAGTCGGAGCACGGGGGCCGCCTGCAGTTCCTGGACAAGGTGGTGTCGCCGGAGCCGGTGCTGCGGCCGGAGGTCGCCGCCCTGGCCCGCGAGGTCGCGGACCGCTACGCGGGGACCCTGTCCGACGTCCTCCGCCTCGCCGTCCCGCCCCGTCACGCGGCCACCGAGAAACGTTCCCCCGCAACTTCACCCTCCGTGCCGGCCGCCGACGAGGGGTCTCCGGACGAGGGGTCTCAGGGCGAGGGGTCTCAGGGCGAGGCTTCTTCGGACGTGCCGTCTTCGGCGGCCGCCCGGTCCGCCGGGATCCCGCCCATCGCGGTGCCGGCGGTCTCCGAGGCCGGGTGGCGGCGGTACCCGGCGGGGGTGGCGCTGCTGCGGGCCCTCGGCGACGGGCGTCGGCCGCACGCCGTGTGGACCGCGCTGCCCGGGGAGGACTGGCCGGCGCGGCTCGCCGAGGCCGCGGCGAGCACCCTCGCCGGCGGGCGCGGCGCGCTGATCGTCGTCGCGGACGCCCGGGACCTCGACCGGCTCGACGCGGCGATGACCGGTGCGCTCGGCGGCACGGGGGCGCACGTGGCGCTGTCCGCGGCGCTCGGGCCCGCCGAACGGTACCGGCGCTTCCTCGCCGCGGCACGCGGGCACGTGAAGGTCGTCATCGGCACCAGGGCCGCCTGCTTAGCGCCCGTCGCCGACCTGGGCCTCGTCGCCGTCTGGGACGACGGCGACGACCTGCACGCCGAGCCCAGGGCGCCGTACCCGCACGCCCGGCAGGTCCTCCTCGCCCGGGCCGAACAGGCGGGGTGCGGGATCATCGTCGGGGGGTTCGCGCGTACCGCCGAAGCCCAGCAGCTCGTCGAGGCCGGCTGGGCCATCGAGGTCGCCGCCGGCAGGGACGTCGTGCGGCGGCACATGCCGCAGGTGGTGACCGTCGGCGAGGACGACCAGATGGCCCGCGACCCGGGAGCGGTCTCGGCCCGGCTGCCCACCGCCGGCTGGCGGGCCGCCCGCGATGCCCTGCTGCGAAACACGCCGGTGCTCATCCAGGTGCCGCGGCGCGGGTACATCCCGTCGGTCGCCTGCGCCGAGTGCCACACCCCGGCCCGCTGCCCGAACTGCTCCGGACCCCTCGCGCTGCCGTCGGCGACCGCGCCGCCGTCGTGCCGGTGGTGCGGACGGGTCGCCGCCGCGTACGCCTGCCCGGAATGCCGCAGCAGACGCCTGCGCGCCTCCGTCGTCGGCGCGCGCCGGACCGCCGAGGAGCTCGCCCGGGCGTTCCCGGACACCCCGGTGCGGACCTCGGGCCGCGACGGCGTCCTCGCGACGGTCCCCGGCGAGGCGTCGATCGTCGTGTCGACCCCGGGCGCGGAGCCCGTGGCCCACGGCGGGTACGGCGCCGTCCTCCTCCTCGACACCTGGGCCCTGCTCACCCGCGCCGACCTGCGCGGCACCGAGGAGGCGCTGCGCCGCTGGCTGACCGCCGCGTCCCTGTGCCGGCACACCGGCACGGTCGTCGTGGTCGCCGACGCGTCGCTCGCGGTCGTGCAGGCGCTCGTGCGGTTCGACCCGGGCTGGCTCGCCGCCCGCGAGCTCGCCGACCGGCGCGAGCTCGGCTTCCCGCCGGTCGTGCGGATGGCGTCGCTGACGGGCGCGCCGGCCGCCGTCGCCGATCTCCTGGCGGCGGCGAAGCTGCCGCAGGGCGCGGAGGTCCTCGGCCCCGTCCCCGCCGCCGACGGCCAGGAGCGGATGCTGGTCCGCACCGGCCGGTCCGGCGGCCGTGCCCTCACCCTCGCCCTGCGCTCCGCCGCCGGCCTGCGCTCCGCCCGCAAGGCCACCGACCCCGTCCGCGTCCAGGTCGACCCCTTGGATCTGCTCTGACCTGCTCTGACCTGCTCTGCTCTGAACTTGTGATTCGCCCCGTTTCTCGCTCCGGAGTCACCCCGGCCGGGCGGTTGCATGGAAGGCATGGATACCGAACGGTTCAACGACCTCCTGGAGCGTGCCGTCGCCGACCTCGGCGCCTGCCCGTCGGCCGGGCTGATCGCGGTGGGGGAGCGGACGGGCCTGTTCGCCGCGCTGCGGCAGGGCCCCGCGACGACCGCCGAGCTGGCGCGGCGGTCCGGGACCGCGGAGCGCTACGTCCGTGAGTGGGCCGGCGCGCTCACCGCGGGCGGCTACCTGACGCACGACGGCGGCACGTACACGCTGAGCCCCGAGCAGCACGTCCTGCTCGACCCCGACGGGCCGGTGAACCTGCCGGCGGCGGCCGAACTCTGCCTCGCGATCCTGCGCGACACCGACCGGCTCGAACGCGCCTTCCGCACCGGCGAGGGCATCGGCTGGGGCGAGCACGACGAGACGCTGCACGCGGGCGTCGCCGCGTTCTACCGGCCCGGCTACGCCCAGCACCTCATCAGCGGGTGGCTGCCGGCCCTCGACGGCGTCACCGACCGGCTGCGCGCCGGCGGCAGCGTCGCCGACATCGGCTGCGGGCACGGCGCCGCGACCGTCCTCATCGCCGAGGCGTTCCCGGCCGCGACGGTCACCGGCTTCGACGCGCACCCCGGGTCGGTCGCCGCCGCGACGGCCGCCGCGGCGAAGGCCGGCGTCCGGGCCGAGTTCGAGGTCGCGACCGCCGCCGGGTTCCCCGCGCCCCCGGATGGCGGCTACGACCTGGTGACGATCTTCGACGCGCTGCACGACCTCGGCGACCCCCTCGGGGCCGCCCGGCGGGTCCGGGAGACCCTGAGCGACGACGGCACCTGGCTGATCGTCGAGCCCCTGGCCGGGGACCGGGTCGAGGACAACCTGCACCCGCTCGGGCGGCTCTTCTACGGCGCGTCGACGTACCTGTGCGTGCCGCACGCCATCTCCGAGGGCGGCGCCGCGCTGGGCGCGCAGGCGGGCGCGGCGCGGCTGACCGGGCTGCTCGCCGAGGCCGGGTTCACCGACGTCCGGGTCGTCGCCACCACGCAGACCAACCTGGTCCTGTCAGCCCGCTAGCAGGGCCCTGAGGGCCGCCTCCAGGGGCGGGGCGCCCTCACGGTTGTCCACCTCTCGGTGCGGGACCGCCGGTGGCCGGTCCGGCGGGATCGCCGCGAGGAAGTCGTCCCACCGGTCCAGCTTCTGGCCGTCGCGGTGCGAGCCGCGGGCCAGGAGCCGGGCCCGCAGCGTCGCCGGGTCGGAGCGGACCCACACCAGGTGGACGGCGTCGCCGCCGAGCGAGGACACGAACCCGGCCCACCGGCCCGCGTCGGAGATCTGGCCGGTGAACGGCGCGGACAGCACCACCGGGCAGCCGCGGGCGCGGATCTCGCGGGCGGTGGCGGCGAGCCCCGCGTACTCGTGCAGCTTGATGTTGGCGTCGTACCAGACACCCTCGCGCTCACCCGGGGACCGGCCGGCGGCGGCGAGGGTGGCGGCGACGAACCCGCCGTAGAGCGTGTCCTTGTCCAGCAGCGCCGGCACCGGGTCGAGCAGCCCGATCAGCAGGTCCGCGACCGTCGACTTGCCCGCCCCGGGCGGCCCGGCCACCACCCAGACGTCGGCCGGGCCACGCCCGGTCATGCCACCAGCAACTGGTTGGTGGCCAGCTCGCGGTACAGCTCGCTGGAGTCGAGCAGGTCGGCGTGCCGGCCGGTGGCGACGACCCGGCCGCCCTCCATGACCACGATCTGGTCCGCGTCGACGACGGTCGACAGGCGGTGCGCGACGACGATCATCGTCCGATTGTGCGCCACAGTGTCGATCGCCTGACGCAATGCCACCTCGTTGCGCGCGTCGAGGTTGGACGTCGGCTCGTCCAGCAGCAGGATCGGCGGCGCGGCCAGCAGCGTCCGGGCGATCGCGAGCCGCTGCCGCTCCCCGCCGGACAGCAGCACCCCACCCTCGCCGACCTGCGCGTCCAGGCCGAGCGGGGTCCGCTCGACGACGTCGGCGAGGTTGACCGCGTCGAGGACCTCCAGCATCTGCGCGTCGGTGGCGCCGGGCGTGGTGAGCCGCAGGTTCTCCCGCAGCGTCCCGGCGAGGACCGGCGCCTCCTGCTCCACGTAGCCGAGCTGGGCGCGCAGCGTCTGCCGCGGCAGGTCCCGCACGTCCACGCCGGCGACCCGGACGGTGCCGGCGGTCGCGTCGTAGAACCGCTCGACGAGCTGCAGCAGCGTCGACTTGCCCGCCCCGGAGGGGCCGACGAGGGCGGTGCGGGTGCCGTACGCCACCGTGAACGACACATCGCGCACGACCGGCTCCAGCGAGGCCGCGTAGCCGAACGTGACCCCCTCGAACGTGACGGCGACGGGGGAGTCCGCCACCGCGGCGGTGCCCGCGTCCTCCTCCAGGGGCACGACCAGGATGTCCTGCATCCGCTGCAACGCGCCCAGCCCGGTCTGCAGCTGCGTGTACGCGTGCAGCGCCTGGCCGAGGGGCATGACCAGGAAGAACAGGTAGAGCACGAACGCGACCAGGTCACCGACGGAGATGGTGCCGTTCGCGACGCGGGCGCCGCCGACGCCGAGCAGCAGCAGGAACGCGCCCTGGATCGCGGCGACGCTGGCCGGCCCGACGAGCGCCTGCAGCTTCGCGATCCGCACGCCCGCCCGGTACGCCTCCTCGGCGCCGGACTCGACGGTGGCGACCTCGCGGTCCTCGGCGTTGCTCGCCCGGATCGTGCGGGCCGCGGTCAGCGCCCGCTCGACGGCGCTGGTCATGTCGCCGATGCGGGCCTGCGCCTCCTCCGAGGCGGGCCGGACCCGGCGGGAGAAGATCACCGCGATCGACAGGCCCAGCGCGAGACCGCCGCCGGCCGTGAGGAACAGGACCGGGTCGAGCAGCAGCATCGCGACGCCGGCGCCGACGACCATGACGGCGCCGGTGACGGTCTCGAACAGGCCGGACGTCACGACGGCCCGCAGGAGCGTCGTGTCGGCGCCGACGCGGGACAGCAGGTCGCCGGTGCGGCGCTGGTCGTACTCGGCGATCGGCAGCCGCAGCAGGTGCCGGGTCAGCCGCCGGCGGGCGGTCAGCACGAGCCCCTCGGCGGTGCGCTGCAGCAGGTAGTCGCGCAGCGCGTTGAGCACCGCGACGGCGGCGAGGACCGCGACCAGCAGCGCGACGGTCCGCCCGACCGCCTCCGAGGCCTGCAGGCCGTCGAGGACGTCGCGGGTCAGCAGCGGCTGGGCGAGGGTCGTGACGGATCCGAGCAGCGACAGCACGCCGACGACGACGAGCGTCCGGCGGTGGTCACGCAGGTACGGCAGGAGGGAACGCAGCGAGACGGCATCCTTCTTGGTGGCCACCTGGCCGAGGCTAGCCCTGTTCTGCTGAGTGTCCCCTGAGTCCGTGGCTTGCCGGGCGTCCCTGAGTCGCTACTTCGCCGGGCGTCCCCTGAGTCGCTACTTCGCTGGGCGTCCCCTGAGGAGCACCAGTGACGGGTGCCGGAGCGCCTCGGGCGTCACCCTCGGGTCGGCGGTGACCGCGACGAGGTCGGCGGGCGCGCCCTCCTCGATGCCCTGGAACCCGAGGTAGCGGCGGGCGTCCCAGCACGCGGCGCCGACCGCGGCGGCCGGCGGCAGCCCCGCCGCGGCCAGGTGCCCGATCTCCGCGACGACGTCGCCGTGGCCGAGGGAGTCGGTGCCGGCGAGGACGGTCACGCCGGCCTCCCACGCGTCGACGGTCGCGGTGCGCAGGCTCTCGACCCCGCCGAGGAACCAGTCCTTGCGCGGCCCCTCCGGCTTCGTGCGCACGTTGTCGACGTGGCCGATGAAGCCCGTCCAGGTCGGGGTCACCGCGCCGCCCCGCGCGGCGAGCACGTCGAGCAGGTCGGGCGTCAGGAACCAGGCGTGCTCGATCGAGTCGACACCGGCCAGGACCGCGGCGCGGGTGCCCTCGGCGGTCTGGCAGTGGGCGGCCACCCGCCCGTTCACCGCGTGCACGGCGTCGCAGAGCTCCCGCAGTACCGACTCCGGGGTCTTGACCCGGTCGAACTCCCAGTCGCCGTAGGTCTTGCACCAGCCGTCGTTGGCGAGGGCCTGCGCGACGCCTGCTGCGGTCAGGTCGCTGGTTCTTGTCTGCAGGTCGTCCAGGTCCTCCAAGCCGTCCCAGGCCAGCCACGGGCCGGCGGTGACGAGCCGCGGCGCGGCGGCGTCCTCGCGGAGGCTTGCCGGGATCGGCTCCCGATGCCCCGGCACGCGCAACAGGAGGGTGCCGTCGCCTGTGTACTGCCGGGCGGCCGCCGCGAACAGCTCCGGGTCGAACGCCATCGTGTCCGCGTGGTGGCCCAGGTGCGCGTGGGAGTCGACGAGACCCGGCAGGATGAACCCGCCCTCGTGGACCGTGGTCACGTCGCCGGACGGGCGTTGGAAGGTGAGCCGGTCGCCGAGCACCCAGATGTCGCGGACGTCACCGTCCGGCAGGACGGTGCCACGCAGGTGGAGGCTCGTCATCGGGCCACACTAGACTTGTTTGACTCGAACCAGATATGGGGTGCCTCGTTTGACCGTCCAGTCCGTCCGCCTCTTCGGCGACCCGGTGCTGCGCACGCCCGCCGACAGCGTCGTGGACTTCGACCGTGAGCTGCGCAAGCTGGTCAAGGACCTGCTCGACACCATGGGCCAGCAGAACGGGACCGGCCTAGCCGCCCCGCAGATCGGCGTCGGGCTGCGCGTGTTCACCTTCGATGTCGACGACGTCATCGGGCACCTGGTCAACCCGGTGCTCGAGTTCCCCGACGAGGAGGAGCAGGACGGTCCCGAGGGCTGCCTGTCGATCCCGGGCGTCTACGTGGACACCAAGCGCCGGCAGAACGTGATCGCCAAGGGCTTCAACGAGCACGGCGACCCGATCCAGATCGTCGGCACCGGGCTGATGGCGCGCTGCGCCCAGCACGAGACCGACCACCTCGACGGGGTCCTGTTCGTCGACCGGCTCGACGCCGACCGGCGCAAGCAGGCGATGAAGGAGATCCGGGCGGCGGAGTGGTACAACCCCGACGCCCCGCCGGTCGTGAAGACCAGCCCGCACGGTCTGTTCGGCCGGTGAGGCTCGTCTTCGCGGGGACGCCCGCCGTGGCGCTGCCCGCCCTCGACGCGATC
This sequence comes from Dactylosporangium maewongense, assembly GCF_039531485.1. Taxonomy (NCBI): domain Bacteria; kingdom Bacillati; phylum Actinomycetota; class Actinomycetes; order Micromonosporales; family Micromonosporaceae; genus Dactylosporangium; species Dactylosporangium maewongense. The sequence goes on from NZ_BAAAQD010000007.1 coordinate 376,250, forward strand.
GCGGCCTCCTCGCACGAACTGGTCGCCGTGGTGACCCGCCCCGACGCGCCCTCCGGCCGCGGCCGGCAGCTGGTGCCGTCGCCGGTCAGCGCCTGGGCGCAGGAGCGGGGCATTCTCGTTCTGGCTCCCGAGCGGCCGCGTGAGCCTTCGTTCTTGGACCGGCTCCGTGAGCTGGAGCCAGACTGCTGCCCGGTCGTCGCGTACGGCGCGCTGGTGCCGCGGGTCGCGCTCGACATCCCCCGGTTCGGGTGGATCAACCTGCACTTCTCGCTGCTGCCCGCGTGGCGCGGCGCGGCCCCGGTCCAGCACGCCGTCCTGCACGGCGACGACATGACCGGCGCCAGCGTGTTCCTCCTGGAGGAGGGCCTGGACACCGGCCCCGTCTACGGCACGCTCACCGAGCCCGTCGGCGCCCGCGACACCTCCGGCGACCTGCTGTCGCGGCTCGCCGACTCCGGCGCCTCGCTGCTGGTCTCCGTCCTGGACGGCATCGCCGCCGGCTCGCTCGCCGCCGTGCCGCAGGCGCACGAGGGCATCTCCCTCGCGCCGAAGCTCACCGTGGACGACGCCCTCATCCGCTGGGGCGACCCGGCCTTCGCCGTCGACCGGCGGGTCAGGTCCTGCACGCCCGCCCCCGGCGCCTGGACGACCCTGCGCGGCGACCGGTTGAAGCTCGGCCCGGTCACGCCGGTCACCGCCGCCTCCGTCATCGGCGGCGGCGCGACGCTCGGCCCGGGCGTGGTCGCCGTCGAACGCAACCGGGTCCTGGTCGGCACCGGCACGGTGCCGGTCGCGCTGGGCACGGTCACCGCACCCGGGAAGAAGGCCATGCCCGCGGACGCCTGGGCGCGTGGCGCCCGCATCGAGTCCGGCGTGGTGCTCGGCGCCCCGGCTTCCGGAGCCTCGTCTTGAGGTCGCCCCGGCGGGGGCCGGGGCCGCGCCCGGCGGGTGCCCGCGACGACCGGCTCGTCCGGCCGCCGCGCGGTGGCCGCCCGGCGATCGACCCTGCCCGTGAGGCCGCCTATGAGGCCGTCGCCGCCGTGCACCGCGACGACGCGTACGCCAACCTCGTGCTGCCGAAGCTGCTCCGCGAGACCGGGGTCACCGGCCGCGACGCCGCGTTCGCGACCGAGCTGACCTACGGCACGCTGCGCCAGACCGGCACCCTGGACGCGATCGTCGCCGCCGCCGCGGACCGTGCCGTGGACCGCATCGACCCGCCCGTCCGCGACGCGCTGCGGATCGGCGCCTACCAGCTGCTCAACATGCGCGTCGGCGCGCACGCCGCGGTCGCGACCACCGTCGACCTGGTCCGCTCCCTGGTCCCGGGCGCCGCCGGCTTCGCCAACGCGGTCCTGCGCCGCGTCGCCGAGTCCGACCGCGCCGCGTGGCTGACCCGGCTGGCCCCCGCCGACCCGTTCGAGGCGGCCGCGCTCAACCACGCGCACCCGCAGTGGATCGTGCGCGCCTTCGCCGACGCGCTCGGCTCGCTCGACGAGGCGGAGCTCGCCCTCGACGCCGACAACCTCGCCCCGCCCGTGCACCTGTGCGCCCGGCCCGGCCTGCTCGATCCCGCCTCGTTCGCCGCGTCGCTGCGGGGCGCCTCCGTCGGGCGGTACTCGCCCTACGCGGTCGTGCTGACCGGCGGCGGCGACCCGGCCGGCATCGCCGCCGTCCGCGACGGCCGCGCCCACGTGCAGGACGAGGGCAGCCAGCTCGTCGCCGCCGCCCTGGCCCTGTCGGACATCGAGGGTCGCGACGAGCGGTGGCTCGACCTGTGCGCCGGCCCCGGCGGCAAGGCGGGCCTGCTCGGCGCGCTCGCCCGCACCCGCGACGCGCACGTGACCGCCGTCGAGGTCGCCCACCACCGGGCGGCGCTGGTCGCCAAGGCCACCGAGGGCCTGCCCGTCTACACGATCCACGCCGACGGCCGCGACGTGGGCAAGGACGCGGACCTGCCCGAGGGCGGCTTCGACCGGGTCCTCGTCGACGCCCCGTGCACCGGCCTCGGCGCGCTGCGCCGCCGCCCCGAGGCCCGCTGGCGCCGCCAGCCGTCGGACCTGCCCCCGCTGACCCGCCTGCAGCGCGAGCTGCTGCAGTCCGCGTTCCGGGCGGTCCGGCCGGGCGGGGTCGTCGCCTACGTCACCTGCTCCCCGCACCAGGCCGAGACCGAGGTCTCGGTCACGGAGGCAGCCCGCCGCTCGCAGATCGACATGGACCTCATCGACGCCCGCCCCTTCCTGCCGTCCTCGCTGCCCGACCTGGGCACCGGCCCGACAGTCCAGCTCTGGCCCCACCGCCACGGCACCGACGCCATGTTCCTGGCCCTGCTCCGCCGCGCCGACAAGTAACCCCCGCCGACCCCCCGTCCCGCCCTCACCCACCACCCTGCGCCCTGCCCTGCGCGGTGTTTGCCTGGCTCGGCTTCTGCCTGACCCGGTCTTTTGCCTGGCCCGGCTTCTGCACTGCGCTGCTTCTGCCTGGCTCGGCTTCTGCCTGGCTCGGCCTTTGCCTGGCTCGGCCCTGCCCAGCCCGGTCCTGCCACCCGGTGCTCGACTCTGCCCTGTCGGCCCCCCGCACAGACGTTGATCAATGCCCAGGTTTACGGCTTTCTATTGATAGACATTGCGCGATCCACCCCCAATTTGAAGATCATCTTGTAGGTGGATCGCGCAACTTCGATAGAACAAAAGCCGCAAAAGCGGGTATTGATCAGCGTCGGTTTGGAGTGGGCTGGGAGCCGGGCGCCGTGCGGGTTGGACCTACGTCACGCAGCTCCGGCGGGCTGCAACCTTCGCGACGGGTCGGCCTGGTGTGGTCCGGCCTTCCTGGCGTGCCGGCCTTTGTACTGCTCGGCATTGGGTGGAGGCTGCGTCGACTGGTGCCGACCGGAATGGGGGTGGAGGGCTGCGTGGGCCGGTGCTGATCGGAGTGGGGGTGGAGGGCTGTGTGGGCCGGTGTCGATCGGCGTTGGTGGGTGAAGGCTGCGCGGGCTGGTATTGATCAACGTATGTGGGTGTGCTGAGGTTGCGGCGTTGCGGGGGTTGAGGCCCCGCTGGGTCGCTCCGGCGAGCCGTAATCCCGCAAGGGCTCCGCTCTAGCGGGCTCCGCTCCTGCCTTCGCTCCACCTCTGCCCAGTTCTGCCCGGTTCGCCTGGATGGCTCTGCTCTGCCTCTGCCCAGTTCTGCCCGGTTCGCCTGGATAGCTCCGCTCTGCCTCTGCTCTGCCTCTGCTCGGTTCTGTCCGTTCTGCCTGGTTCGCCTTCATGGCTCTGCCCTGCCCTGTGTAGACATTGGTCAATGCCATGGTTTGTGGCTTTTAGGCGAAAGGCGTCGTGTGGTGCGCCCCCCGATCCGGGATCGCTGAGGGGTGATCGCGCAATGGTAATGGGGTAAATGCCGTATTAGTTGGCATTGATCAACGTATGTGGGGTGCGGCGGTTCGGTGGGGGCGGTTGGCTTGACCGTGCAGCGATGTTGGCCAGCGTGTTGATGGTGTGGGGGTGTGGGTGGCGCTGGTCAGTCGGGGAGGAGGGCGGCGACGGCGGTGCGGGTGCCGCAGGAGAGGGCGATCAGCCGGTCGCGTTCGGCGAGCCAGGCGTCGCCGAGGGCCTGGCGGGTCGCCGGGTCCAGGCCGCGGGCGTCGTTGATCAGGGTGCGCTCCTCCTCGTCGAGGTGGTGGTAGAGCGAGTTCGCGAGCTTGCTGACGGCCTTGTCGAAGGCGAGCGACGTCATGTCGGGCACGTCCAGCAGGGCGAGGAGGCGGCGGTGGCCGTCGAGGTGCTCGTCCTCGCCGTGCTCGACGTGGCCGTCGCCGCCGGTGAGCTCGCGTAGCTTCGGGTACACCTCGGACTCCTCGGCGGTGGCGTGCGCGACGAGAAGGTCGGCGAGCTCGGTCAAGGTGCGCCGCCGGTGGCTTTCGAGATCCGCGGGGGAGCGGTCGCGCAGGGAGCGGAGCAGCGTCTCGAAGCGCACGTGATCGGCGACGATCACATCGACGACATCAGCCATCCACCGATTGTCCCCCATATCCGGCGGAAGGCGTACCGTCGCCTAGAGTGCTGATGTGAGCAACACCGTGATCGCACCGTCCATTCTCGCCGCGGACTTCGCGCGGCTCGCCGAGTCCGCCGGGGCGGTGGAGGGCAGCGCCGACTGGCTGCACGTGGATGTCATGGACTACCACTTCGTGCCCAACCTGACGATCGGGCTGCCGGTGGTGCAGAGCCTGCGGAAGGCGACCACGCTGCCGTTCGACTGCCACCTGATGATCGCGGACCCGGCGCGGTGGGCGACGCAGTACGCGGAGGCGGGGGCGTACAACGTCACGTTCCATGCCGAGGCGGCCACGGACCCGGTCGCGATCGCGAAGGACCTGAGGAAGGCCGGCAGCCGGGCCGGGCTCGCGATCGACCGGGACACGCCGGTCGAGGGGTATCTGGAGCTGCTGCCGCACTTCGACCTGCTGCTGATCATGACGATCAAGGCGGGGTTCGGCGGGCAGGCGTTCATCCCGGAGCTGCTGGACAAGGTCAGGACCGCGCGCCGGCACGTCGACGCGGGCCATCTCGAGCTGCGCATTGAAGTTGACGGTGGAGTGGCCGACGATACGATCGCGGCCTGCGCGGAGGCGGGTGCCGACACGTTCGTGGCGGGCACCGCGGTCTTCGGCGCAGAGGACCCGGCCGCCGCGGTGCGCAGGCTCCGCGCCCTGGCGAACGGCTGACGGCACCAAACAAACGCGGCACCAAGCACGGCACCGAACACGGCACCAACGAGGAAGCCCGAGAGACAACCGAAGAGGACAGCGCATGGGCGAGCCCGACACCATCCTCGTCGTCGACGACGACGTCGACATCGCCCGGTTCATCGAGGTCAACCTGAAGCTCGAGGGCTACCGGGTGCTGCTCGCCCACGACGGCGCCACGGCGCTGCAGCTCGTCGAGGAGCACATGCCGGCCCTCGCGGTCGTCGACTGGATGATGCCGCAGCTGGACGGCCTGGAGCTGACCCGGCGGCTGCGCGCCGACCCGATGACGGCGCCGATCCCGGTGATCCTGCTGACCGCGCGCGGGCAGACCGCGGACAAGGTCATCGGGCTGCAGGCGGGCGCCGACGACTACTTGGTGAAGCCGTTCGACACCCTGGAGCTGGTCGCGCGGGTGCGCTCCACGCTGCGCCGCAACCAGGAGAACCGGGAGGTGTCGCCGCTGACCGGGCTGCCCGGCAACAGCCGCATCCTGCGCGAGATCACCGACCGGGCGCGGGCCGGCGCCGACTTCGCCGTCTCGCACGTCGACATCGACCGGTTCAAGGCCGTCAACGACGTGTACGGGTTCGCACGCGGCGACGAGTTCATCACCTCGCTCGCCCGGGCGTTGCACCGCGCCGTGGTCGAGGTCGGGCTGCCGCCGGCGTTCCTCGGCCACATCGGCGGCGACGACTTCCTCGTCGTGTGCAGCCCCGACCAGCTCAAGCCGCTGACGACGAAGGCGATCCTGGAGTTCCAGGCGGCGTCGGACGCGCTCTACGACCCGTCCGACGCGGAGCGTGGCTTCGTCGAGGTCGTGCAGCGCAACGGCGAGGTCCAGCAGGCCAACCTGGTCACCCTGTCGATCGGGGTGGCGATCGGACAGGCGGCCGCCGGCGGGCAGCTCACCGACCCGCGTGAGGTCATCGCGATCGCCACCGACATGAAGTCCGTGGCGAAGAAGCACAACGGCAACTACGTGGCTGTCGACCGCCGCAGTGCGCTGCACCTGTGATGTATGTCCCTGGGTAAGGACCGGGTCGGTCGCCGCGGAAATGTGCAAGACTCAGGTTACGTACCCACCACGCGCTGGCGGGGCTCGGTGAAATTCCGAACCGGCGGTAAGCGGTCGTAGACCGCGAGCCCGCGACCCGGTCGAAGCCATCGGCCGGTGGATCTGGTGTGAGTCCAGAGCCGACGGTCAAAGTCCGGATGGGAGTTCAGCGCGCGGGATCCGGTGTCCGTTTCGACGGGCGCCTGGGGGGCTGGCCTGCGCATCTGCGCATCCCCGCACCCCGCCCGCAGCCGTCCCCATCAGCCTCCCGACGCGTGACCACACCGCGCGGAGAGGGCCAATGGACGCAGACGCAGATGCCAGCCACATGCGGCGTGCCGTCGAGCTGTCCCTGCGCAGCCTCGGCGAGACCAGCCCCAACCCCAACGTCGGCTGCGTCCTCGTCGGCCCCGGCGGCGACGTCGTCGGCGAGGGCCGCACGGCACCCGCCGGAGGGCCGCACGCCGAGGTCAGCGCCCTTGCGGAGGCCGGCGAGCTGGCCCGGGGGGCCACCGCTTACGTCACCCTCGAACCGTGCGACCACACCGGCCGCACCGGCCCCTGCACGCAGGCCCTGATCGCGGCCGGGGTCGCCCGCGTCGTCGTCGCCGTCCGCGACCCGAACCCGGTCGCCGCAGGTGGCGCGCAGACCCTGCGACAGGCCGGAATACACGTCGACGAAGGCGTCGAAAGTGAAGAGGCCCACGACGCCATGCGAGGGTGGCTGACCGCGGTCGGGCGGGGCACGCCGTACGTGATCTGGAAGTTCGCCGCCACGCTCGACGGGCGCTCCGCCGCCGCCGACGGCACCAGCAAGTGGATCACCTCGCCGGAGGCCCGGGCCGACGTGCACCGCATCCGGGCCGGCGTCGACGCGATCATCGCCGGCATCGGCACCGTCCTCGCCGACGACCCGCAGCTCACCGTGCGCACGCCCGAGGGGCCCGCCGCCCGCCAGCCGCTGCGGGTCGTGGTGGAAGGCGGTAGTCGTACACCTCCCGCCGCGAAGATCCTGGACGGCTCGGCGCCGACGTTCGTGGCCGCCGCACCTGAGGGCGGAAGGGTCGACCTGCACGGCATGCTGCGGCACCTGTACGACCAGGGCGTTCGCACGGCGCTGCTGGAAGGCGGCCCGACCCTGGCGGGCGCGTTCCTCGCCGACGGTCTGGTCGACCGGGTCGTCGCCTACCTCGCCCCGAAGCTGCTCGGCGCCGGCCCGGCCGCCCTGGGCGCCGCGGGAATCTCCACCATCGCCGAGGCATTGACGCTCGACGTTGTCGACCTTGCCGTGATCGGGCCTGACGTGCGCCTGACGGCAACAGTGAAAGGTGCGTGACCCAGTGTTCACCGGCATCATCGAAGAGCTCGGCACGGTCGTCGCGATCGACCCGCTCGGCGACTCGGCGCGGCTGTCGATCCGCGGCGCGACCGTCACCTCCGACGCGGCCCACGGCGACTCCATCAGCGTCAACGGCGTCTGTCTCACCGTGGTCGACAACGACGGCGGCGTCTTCACCGCCGACGTGATGGGCGAGTCGCTGGACCGGTCCACGCTGGGCACGCTCACCGCAGGCTCCCCGGTCAACCTGGAGCGCGCCGCGACCATGGCCACCCGCCTCGGCGGTCACATCGTGCAGGGGCACGTGGACGGCGTCGGCGCGGTCCTGTCGCGGGAGGCCGGCGACCAGTGGGAGACCGTCACGTTCTCCCTTCCGCCGCAGCTCAGCCGGTACGTCGTGGAGAAAGGCTCCATCACCGTCGACGGCATCTCGCTGACCGTCATGGCGGTCACCGACGACACGTTCTCCGTCGGGCTCATCCCGACCACGCTCAAGCTCACGACGCTCGGTGCCAAGAGCGTCGGCGAGAAGGTCAACCTGGAGGTCGACATCATGGCCAAGTACGTCGAGAAGCTGCTGGCGAAGGGTGGCAAGTGATGGGATCACCGGTCACGGGCCTGGACCCGATCGAGCGGGCGGTCAAGGACATCGCCGCCGGCAAGGCCGTCATCGTCGTGGACGACGAGGACCGCGAGAACGAGGGCGACCTGATCTTCGCCGCGGAGTTCGCCACCCCGGAGCTGGTCGCGTTCATGGTCCGTTACACGTCGGGCTACATCTGCGTGCCGATCATGGAGGCCGAGGCCGACCGGCTCGATCTGCCGCCGATGTACCGCACGAACCAGGACCGCCGCGGCACGGCGTACACCGTGACCGTCGACGCCAGGTTCGGCGGGACGACCGGCATCTCCGCCGCCGACCGCGCCCGCACGATCAGGCTCCTCGCGTCCGAGGACACCAAGCCGACCGACCTCACGCGCCCCGGGCACATCGTGCCGCTGCGGGCCAAGGAGGGCGGGGTCCTGCGCCGCGCCGGGCACACCGAGGCGGCCGTCGACCTCGCCGCCATGGCCGGCCTGCGCCCCGCGGGCGTGCTGTGCGAGATGGTCAACGACGACGGCACCATGATGCGCCTGCCCGACCTGCAGGCCTTCGCCAAGCAGCACGACCTGGCGCTGGTCAGCATCGCCGACCTCATCGCGTACCGCCGGCACACCGAGAAGCAGATCGAGCGGGTCGCCGAGACCCGGCTGCCGACCGAGCACGGCGTGTTCCGGGCCGTCGGGTACACCACCGAGTTCGACGACGGCGAGCACATCGCCCTCGTCTACGGCGACCTCGGCGACGGCGAGGACGTGCTCGTCCGCGTGCACTCCGAGTGCCTCACCGGCGACGTGTTCGCGTCGGTGCGCTGCGACTGCGGACCCCAGCTGCACGCGTCCATGAAGCTGGTCGCCGCCGAGGGCCGCGGCGTGGTCCTCTACATGCGCGGCCACGAGGGGCGCGGCATCGGCCTGATCCACAAGCTGCAGGCGTACCAGCTGCAGGACCTCGGCCGGGACACCGTCGACGCCAACCTGGACCTCGGCCTGCCGGCCGACGCCCGCGACTACGGCACCGGCGCGCAGATCCTCGTCGACCTCGGCATCAAGACGATGCGCCTGTTGACGAACAACCCGGCAAAGCGGGCGGGTCTGGAAGGGTACGGTCTGTCCGTGCTGGGTCGCACGCCCCTGCCGACCCGGCCGCACCCGGAGAACGTGCGGTACCTGCGCACGAAGCGGGACCGCATGGGGCATCTGCTGGACGAGCTCGACGAGGTCGCGGAAGGACTTGCGTGATGGCTGGAATTGGCGCACCGGTGCTGCAGCGGGTTGACGGCACCGGACTGACCCTCGGCATCGTCGCCACCCGGTGGCACGCCGAGCTGGTCGACCACATGCTCAACCGGGCCATCGAGGCCGGCGAGGCGTCGAACGTCGACCACATCACCGTCGCCCGCGTCGACGGCGCCGTCGAGCTGCCCGTCCTGGCCCAGGCCCTGGCGCACCGCTTCGACGCGGTGGTCGCCCTGGGCGTGGTGGTCCGCGGCGACACGGCCCACTTCGAGTACGTCTGCCAGTCCGTCACGGACGGGCTGACCCGGGTCGCCCTGGACGAGTCGACCCCGGTCGCCCACGGCGTGCTGACGGTCGACAACCTGGACCAGGCCCGCGCCCGGGCCGGCCTGCCGGGCTCCCCGGAGGACAAGGGCTACTCGGCGACCTTGGCCGCCTTGGACGCCGCCCACGCCCTCCGCCAGGTAGCCAAGTCCTGACGCCGGCTCGCGCTGCAGGCCGCCTCTGACCCCGTTTTCCGTGATCCGGAAGACTTTGTGCTGCCATAGCGACACAAACTCTTCCGGATCATGAGAGACGGCCACGGCGGAGTGATCGCGAACGGTTTCGGTAGCCCTGGCTACCGGGATGATTCGGGATCATGGGCGGGCCTGATGCCGGCTTGCGCGGCGGGCGGCCTCTGACCCCGTTTTCCGTGATCCGGAAGACTTTGTGCTGCTATAGCGACACAAACTCTTCCGGATCATGAGAAGCCCCCCGCCCAGCCACGACGGAGGGTGGGCGGGATGGGCGCGGATGCGCGATCCGGCCGCGCGGAGCGCTGGCTGTGCGAGCGCAGCGAGCATTGGGGGTCCGGGGTGAGAATCCCCCGGCGGGCCCCGCCGCGGCAGCGGTGGGGAGGCGAGCCCATTGCGAAGCAACCGGCGGGAAACAGTGAACAGCTTTCAGACTTCGAGGACGGCGGCCAGGGTGTCGCGGAAGTTGCGTTCGGCGGGGGTGATGAGCTCGCCGCCGAAGCCCAGGACGTCGCCGGACTTGGCGGCGCTGACGACCTGGTCGGCGAGCGTGATGAGCCAGTAGCGGTAGGACTCGGCGTCGGCGTCGGTGGCCTTCGCGGCCAGCAGCACGTGGGCGGCCTTGGCGCGCTCGATGACGTCGGCGATGCCCGCGGCGCGGTCGGGGAACTCGATGATCGGGGGCTCGACGCCACCCGCGAAGCCGCCCACGGCGTCCTCGTCGATGTCGCCCTGGCGGGCGACGACGTCGGCGGCGACCGTGCGGACCAGGTCGCTGGCGGAGTCGCGGCCGTCGGCGATGGCCGTCATGCCCGCCGTCCACTCCTCGCGGGTGCGGCGGGCGCCGTCCTGCTCGGCCTGGGACGCGGCGATCAGCACGGACTGGGGCAGGCCCACGAGGAGCCCCCACTCTTCGTCGGTGTACTTCGGCACGGTTTCCACGCAGAACAGCCTATCCAGGGTGGGCGGAGTTCGCCTTTCGGGTGATCGCGGTAAACCTGGAAACCCGCTCGCGCGTCGTAGGTGCGTGACGGCCGACGTGGGGACCACGCCATGGGACGGTAGGGCGGTGCTAGCAGAGCCCGCCCGGGACGCCGCGCGCGAGTGGAGCGCCGACGAGGCGGTCACCGCGCTGTTCTCGGCGCACTACCGCGGGCTCGTGCGGCTGGCGGTGCTGCTGTTGCACGACGAGCAGGCCGCCGAGGACGTGGTGCAGGACGCGTACGTGGGGCTGCACCGGCGCTGGTGGCGGCTGCGGGACGCGGACAAGGCGCTCGGCTACCTGCGCACGAGCGTCGTCAACGGGGCGCGGTCGGCGCTGCGGCACCGGGGGGTCGCCGACCGGTACGTGGCGGCGCGGCGGCAGGTCGACGAGCAGACGGTGGCGAGCGCGGAGACGGGGGCGCTGGCGTTGCTGCGGCACCGGGAGGTCCTGGAGGCGGTCCGTCGCCTGCCGGCGCGCCAGCGGGAGGCGATCGTGCTGCGGTACTACGCCGAGCTGTCGGAGGCCGAGATCGCCGACGCGATGGGGGTCAGCAAGGGGTCGGTGAAGAGCCATGCCGCCCGGGGCATGGCCGCCCTGCGGCTCGGTCTGGAGCAGGCACCATGAAGATGTCGCCGGAGGACCGGCTGCGGGCGGCGCTGCAGGCGCAGGTCGACACCGTCGAGGTGGCGCCGGACGCGCTGCCGCGCATCCGCGGCCGGATCGAGCAGCGGCGCCGGGGCGGCTGGGTGGTCCTCGCCGCGGCCGCGGCGGTCGCCGCCGTCATCGCCCTCGCGGTGGTGGTGTTCATCCCCGAACGGGTGCCGGGGCCGGACGGGACGCAGGACCGGCTGCCGGCCCTGCCCGCGCCGACGGTCCCGGTGCAGCCGCCGTCGCCCACCGCGCAGCCCGTGACGGTGCTGCTGCCGGTGTACTACGCCCGCAACGACCGGCTGGTGCGGGAGTTCCACGAGCTGCCGCTCCCGGCCGACGACGACGCGCACCGGGTGGCGGCGGCCGTCGGTGAGGCGTTGCGCGCCGGCACCGCCGCGGACCCCGACTACCTGTCGCTGTGGCCGGACTCGGTGACGGTGCGCGGGGTCGCCTTCGACGGCAAGGTCGTGGTCGTCGACCTGTCCGACGTGGGTGCGGGGCCGCGGTCCGGCACGCCCGCGCTCGCGGTGCAGCAGCTGGTGTCGACGGTCGCCGCGGCGGCGTCGTACACGTCGGTGAAGCGGATCGACGGGGTGCGGATCACGGTGGACGGCTCGGCCGTGGCGAAGCTGTGGGGCGCGGTCGACACCAGCCGGCCGGTGAAGCAGCTGCCGCCGTCGGAGATCTACGCACCGGTGTGGGTGATCGACCCGCAGCAGGGTCAGGTGGTCGGCAAGTCGTTCACCGTGCACCTGGCGGGGATCGTGCCGGAGGGCGCCGTGCACCTGCGGATCCGTGGGGGGGCGGGCGGGGTCGAGCAGGTCGTCGTGGACCAGCCCGTGCAGCTGACGGCGGGCGCGCCCGCGGTCGGGGAGGCGAGGGTGCCGCTGACGCTCGCGACCGGCCGGTACACGATCGAGGCGTACTACGTCTCCATGGCGGACGGCAGCGTCCAGGGAGTGGACGACCACGAGTTCACGGTGGGGTGAACCGGCCGACCGCGCGGCGTGAGGCAGGACACGCCTGTCGTGATCGTGATTCCCCTTTCACGGGCGGGCCTGCGAGAATTCGTGCCCGTGAAGACCTTTGACGAGTTGTTCGCCGAGCTGACCGCCAAGGCCGCCGCGGGCACCCCGGGCTCCGGCACGGTCGCCGCGCTGGAGAAGGGCGTCCATTTCATCGGCAAGAAGGTCGTCGAGGAGGCCGCCGAGAGCTGGATGGCCGCGGAGCACGAGGGTCGCGAGCGCACCGCCGAGGAGCTCTCACAGCTGCTGTACCAGGTGCAGTGCCTGATGCTGGCGACAGGGCTGTCGCTGGAGGACGTCTACCGACATCTGTAGGCCGGTAGCCGCGATCCCGTCCCTCCTGTCTTCGAAAGGCCCCACCGATGCTGCGTATCGCCGTGCCCAACAAGGGCACCCTGTCCGGTCCCGCCGCCCAGATGCTCCAGGAGGCCGGCTACCGCCAGCGCTCCGACCCCAAGGACCTGCTGTGCCGTGACGAGGCCAACGACGTCGAGTTCTTCTACCTGCGCCCCCGTGACATCGCCACCTACGTCGGCTCCGGCGACCTGGACCTCGGCATCACCGGCCGCGACCTGCTGATCGACGCCGACAGCGGCGCCGAGGAGCTGCTCGACCTGGGCTTCGGGCGGGCCACGTTCCGCTTCGCCGGGGTGGCCGGCTCGATCGACGGCGACAAGCCCGCCGACCTGGCCGGGCTGCGGGTCGCGACCGCCTACCCGGGCGTGATGGAGCGCTACTTCGCCGAGCACGGCGTGACCGCCGAGGTCATCCGGCTCGACGGCGCCGTGGAGAACGCGATCCGCCTCGGCGTCGCCGACGTGATCGCCGACGTCGTCGAGACCGGGGCGACCCTGCGCCAGGCCGGGCTGGAGACCTTCGGCGAGCCGATCCTCAAGTCGTCGTCGGTGCTGGTGCGCCGCAGCGGGACCGGTGAGCTGGCCCCCGCGGCGAAGCAGCTGCTGCGCCGCCTCCAGGGCGTCCTGGTGGCCCGCCGGTACGTGATGCTCGCCTACGACGTGCGCGCCGACGCGCTCGACGCGGCCGTGGCGCTGACCCCCGGCATCGAGTCGCCGACGGTGTCGCCGCTGCACCGCGAGGGCTGGGTCGCCGTGCAGGCGATGGTCCAGCGCGACGAGGTGCACCGGATCATGGACGAGCTGTACGAGGTGGGCGCCCGGGCCATCCTGGTGACCGGCATCCACGCGTGCCGGTTGTAGTCTCATCGGTGTGAGCAGCACCGTTCTCGCCCGTCCGCGGCGCGCCAGGATCCTCGCCTTCGTCCTCGCCGCCGTGGTCGTGGTGGTCTTCACGCTCATCGCGCTGGGGCTGCACGGCAAGACCGGCGACGGCCCCGGCTATTTCCAGCGCGGTGACCAGGCCGCCATGATCGGCCTGGGGATCTGCGCCGCGCTCGCCATCCTGCTGATGGCCAGGCCCAAGGTCGAGGCCGACGAGACCGGGGTCCGGGTGCAGAACATCATCGGCTCCTACGACCTGCCGTGGGACGTGGTGCGCGCCGTCACGTTCGGCCGTGGCGCCCCGTGGCTCACCCTGGATCTGCACGACGACGAGCGGGTCTCGGTGATGGCGGTGCAGATCGCGGACAAGGACCACGCGGTCAAGGCGGCCCGCGGGCTGCGGGCCCTGCACGCGGCGTCGCTGACGAGCAGCGTGGTAGAGTAACTGGAGTCGACCGCACGCCGCGTCCTGTAATGGAGCGAGGCGTGTTCGAAGCGGAGGTAAAACTCCCACCCGTGCAGCTCTGGGCAGCCGGGTCCCGGTCTGATCGCATGGCCTCGGTGTGAGGTGGTGTGGTCGAGTGGGCCCTCGCATGCGCGCTGCGCATCCGGGGGCTTTTCCGCTTCGGTCGGCACACCAGACAGCACCGATCGAGGAGGCCACATCAGCGTCGAGCCACGCGTCAACGAGCAGATCCGGGCACGTGAGGTCCGGCTGGTCGGCCCGGAGGGTGAGCAGGTGGGCATCGTCCCGCTCGAGCGCGCACTCCAGCTGGCCGCCGACGTGGACCTGGACCTGGTCGAAGTTGCGCCCATGGCACGCCCGCCCGTCTGCAAGCTCATGGACTTCGGCAAGTTCAAGTACGAGAGCGCGCTCAAGGCCCGGGAAGCCCGGCGTAACCAGCAGCAGACCGTCATCAAGGAGATGAAGCTCCGCCCGAAGATCGACCCGCACGACTACGAGACCAAAAAGGGTCACGTCATGCGGTTCCTGAAGCAGGGCGACAAGGTCAAGGTAACGATCATGTTCCGAGGCCGCGAGCAGAGCCGCCCGGAGCTGGGGTTCCGGCTGCTGCGCAAGCTCTCGGAGGAGATCTCGGAGCTGGGCTTCGTCGAGGCGTCCGCGAAGCAGGACGGCCGCAACATGATCATGGTCCTCGCGCCTCACCGCAACGTGAAGGCCGCGGCGACCGCTTCCCGTGAGGGTCGCTCTGAGGATTCCTCAGTGGACACCGGAGGGGACACCGCCGCGCCGGAGGGCGAAGCAGCCGTCCTGCCCGAGGTCGTCACCGCCGACCAATGACCAGCGCTGGATAAAGCACCACCCGGCACCACTGCACCACACCACAACGACCGCGTCGTGCGGGCGGGACCCGCACAGCGGTCGTCCCGGCCTGTGCGCCGGTGCGCCACGGCACCCTCCCGTTCCGACGGGGAGGGTGCCGGCTCTGGCGTGCCGCACATGAAGGGGCAACATCAGCCATGCCGAAGTTCAAACCGCACTCCGGGATGAAGAAGCGCGTCAAGATCACCGGTCGCGGCAAGTTCCTCGCCGAGCCGGCCGGCAAGCGCCACCTGCTCGAGGTCAAGCCCAGCAAGCGGACCCGCCGGCTCAGCGGCACCGTCGAGCTCGCCAAGACCGAGACCACGCGCGTCAAGAAGATGCTCGGCCTCTAGTCACGCGTACCGCAGCTCCCCCCTTTCCTGACTTTTCCGACCGGCCCGCATGACTCAGGGCCGGTCTCGCATGAGGAGTAACGAACCGTGGCACGCGTGAAGCGGGCAGTGAATGCCCAGAAGAAGCGCCGTACCGTCCTGGAGACCGCCAGCGGCTACCGCGGGCAGCGCTCGCGGCTGTACCGCAAGGCCAAGGAGCAGATGCTGCACTCGATGCAGTACGCCTACCGGGACCGGCGCGACCGCAAGGGTGACTTCCGCCAGCTCTGGATCACCCGTATCAACGCCGCCGCCCGCGCGAACGGCCTCACCTACAACCGCCTGATCCAGGGTCTGCGCCTGGCGGGCGTCGAGGTCGACCGCAAGATCCTCGCCGAGCTGGCCGTCAACGACGCGAAGGCGTTCAGCGGCCTGGTCGCGGTGGCGAAGACGGCCGTTGCCGCAGCCTGACGCAGTGCGAACTGGGCAACCCGGGGCGGTCTTCACCACACGGACCCCCCGGGTTGTCGCTGCCCGGCGGCTGCAGCGCCGCCGCGACCGGGACGAGACCGGCCGCTTCCTCGCCGAGGGCCCCCAGGCGGTCCGCGAGGCCCTCCGCTGCGGCGTCGTCGTCGAGGTGTACTGCACCGCCGACGCCCTCACCCGCCACGCCGCCCTCCTGGACGGGGCCCGGGTCAGCGTCGTCGACGACGACGCCCTCGCCGCGCTCACCGAGACCGTCCAGCCGCAGGGCCTGGTCGCCGTCTGCACCCAGCGTGACGTCCCCCTCGCGGACGCGCTGCGCAAGAAGCCCCGGCTGGTCGCCGTCTGCGCCGACATCCGCGACCCCGGCAACGCCGGCACCGTCCTGCGCACCGCCGACGCCGCCGGCGCGACCGCGGTCGTGTTCGCGGGCGACAGCGTCGACCCGTACAACGGCAAGGCGGTGCGCTCCTCCGCGGGTAGCCTGTTTCACGTCGACGTGGTCCGGGCCCGTGACGCGGCCGCCACGATCACCGCGCTGCGCGACGCCGGCCTGCGGGTCCTCGCCGCCGACGGCTACGGCGAATCGGACCTGTTCGAGCTGTCCGACCTGGATCGGCCCACCGCGTGGCTGTTCGGATCCGAGGCGCACGGGCTCCGCGAGGAGCTCAAGCACGCCGCCGACGCGCGCGTCAGGGTGCCCATCCTCGGCGGCGCCGAGAGCCTGAACCTGGCTGCGGCCGCCGCGGTGTGCCTGTACGCTTCGGCGAAAGCACTGAACGTGTCAAAGGAGTCGATGTGAGCACGCGCCTGTTTATCTGGCCCGCCGGTGACGGTGGGCGGACAGGACGTCGCACCTCCTGACACCTTCCCACGGCCGGCGGGCGCCCTTCTCTACACTGTCCGGGGCCTGTAATGGGGCCAACCTCCCGTGGGAAGAGTCCGATGACGTACCGCAATGATCCGTATGACCCGAAGCAGGCGATGCTGCTCGCCCAGGACGCCCTGGACGACGCCGTGGCGAGCGCTGACAAGGCATTCGCCGGTGCGAGCGACCTCGACGCCCTTGCCGCGCTGAAGTCGCAGCACCTCGGCGACCGCGCCCCGATCTCCCTCGCCCGCCGCGAGATCGGCTCGCTGCCACCGGCGGCGAAGGCCGACGCGGGCAAGCGCGTCAACGAGGCCCGCGTCGCGGTGCAGGCGGCGTTCGACGCCCGGCTCGCCGCGCTGACCGCGGAGCGCGAGGAGCGCGTCCTGGTGGAGGAGACGGTCGACGTCACCCTCCCGACCGGCCGCCGCCCCCGCGGCGCCCAGCACCCGCTGACCAAGATCATGGAGCGGGTCGGCGACCTGTTCGTCGGCATGGGCTACGAGGTCGCCGAAGGCCCCGAGGCCGAGTGGGAGTGGTACAACTTCGACGCTCTCAACATGCACCCGGACCACCCGGCGCGCTCGATGATGGACACGTTCTTCGTCGCCGCCAGCGGCGCGGGCCCGGACCATGCCAATGACCTGGCCCATGACGTCGCCAAGGACGTCGACTCGCGGATCGTGCTGCGCACGCACACGTCACCCGTGCAGGCGCGGACGATGACGACCAGCAAGCCGCCGATCTACATCGTCTGCCCGGGTCGCGTGTACCGCACCGACGAGCTCGACGCGACCCACACGCCCGTGTTCCACCAGGTCGAGGGCCTCGTGATCGACAAGGGCATCACGATGGCGCACCTGAAGGGCACCCTCGACCACTTCGTCAAGGGACTGTTCGGCCCGGGCACCGAGACCCGCCTGCGGCCGTCCTACTTCCCGTTCGTCGAGCCCGGCGCCGAGATCGACATGTGGTTCCCGCACCACCGCGACGGCGCCCGCTGGGTCGAGTGGGGCGGCTGCGGCATGGTCAACCCGCGGGTGCTGCGCGCCTGCGGCATCGACCCCGACGAGTACTCCGGGTTCGCGTTCGGCATGGGCATCGAGCGGGCGCTGATGTTCCGCAACGCGGCCGCCGACATGCGGGACATGGTTGAGGGCGACGTGCGCTACGCGCGGGCGTTCGGATGGGAGGCCTGAGATGCGCGTACCCCTGTCATGGCTGCGTGAGCACGTCGACCTGCCGGCGGACCTGACCGCCGACGGCCTGGAGAAGGCCCTCGTCAAGGTCGGCCTCGAGGTCGAGGAGATGACCGACGCCGGCGCCTCCGTCGAGGGTCCCCTCGTCGTCGGCCGGGTCGAGTCGATCGAGGAGCTGCAAGGGCTGAAGAAGCCCATCCGGTACTGCCTCGTCGACGTCGGCAACCCCGAGCCGCAGGGCATCATCTGCGGCGCCCGCAACTTCGCCGAGGGCGACCTCGTCGTCGTCGCGCTGCCCGGGGCGGTCCTGCCCGGCGGGTTCGCGATCGCCGCCCGCAAGACGTACGGACACATCTCCAACGGCATGATCTGCTCCGCCCGCGAGCTCGGCGTCTCCGACGAGCACGAGGGCATCATCGTGCTGCCCGCCGGGACCGCGTCACCCGGTGCCGAGGCGCGGCCGGTCGTGGGCCTGGACGACATCGTCGTCGAGGTCAACGTCACCCCGGACCGCGGCTACTGCTTCTCCGTGCGCGGCCTCGCCCGGGAGCTGTCGCACTCGCTCGGCGGCGCGTACCGCGACCCGGTCGCGGCGGTCGTGCCGATCGAGGGTGACGGCACCGACGCATATCGCATCGACGTGCGTGACAGCGTCGCCTGCGACCGGTTCACCGCCGTCGCGGTCCGCGGGGTCGACCCGGCCGCGCCGACCCCGCAGTGGATGAAGTCCCGCCTCGCCGTCGCCGGCGTCCGGTCCATCTCGCTGCCCGTCGACATCACCAACTACCTGATGCTCGAGACCGGCCAGCCGATGCACGCGTGGGACCTGGAGCGGCTCACCGGCCCCCTCGTCGTGCGGCGCGCCGCCGCGGGGGAGACGCTGACGACGCTCGACGGCGTCAAGCGGACCCTCGACCCGCAGGACATCGTCATCGCCGACGACTCCGGTGTCGTGTCGCTCGCCGCCGTCATGGGCGGCAGCACCACCGAGGTGTCGGCGACGACCGTCGACGTGCTCCTCGAGGCCGCGCACTGGGACCCGCTGTCGGTCGCCCGCACGATCCGCCGGCACAAGCTGCCCAGCGAGGCCGGCAAGCGCTACGAGCGGGGCGTCGACCCGCAGATCACCGCCGCCGCGTGCGCGCGGGCCGCGGCGCTGCTCGCCGAGCACGGCGGCGGCACCGTCGACCAGCGGGTCACCGACGTCTACGCGGTCACGCCGCCGGCGCCGGTCACGATGGCCCTCACCCGGCCGTCGGAGCTCGCCGGCATCGACTACACGCCCGAGCGGGTCGTCGAGGTGCTGACGATGATCGGCGCCTCGGTCGAGGTCGCGGACGGGCGCGCGGTCGTGACCCCGCCGAGCTGGCGGCTCGACCTCGTCGACCCGGCCGACCTGGTCGAGGAGGTGCTGCGCCTCGACGGGTACGACCGGATCCCCAGCGTCCTGCCGATCGCGCCGCCCGGCGCGGGCCTGTCCGTCACGCAGCGCCGCCGCCGCACCGTCGGCCGCGCCCTCGCCGACGCCGGGTTCGTCGAGTCGCTGTGCTACCCGTTCGTCGGCGAGGCAACCCTCGACGCGCTGCGGATCCCGGCCGGCGACCCCCGCCGCGACATGGTGCTGCTGCGCAACCCGCTCTCCGAGGAGGAGCCGGGGATGCGCACGACGCTGCTGCCGCCGCTGCTGGGCGCGCTGCGCCGCAACCTCGGCCGCGGCCTGCGGGACGTCGCGCTGTTCGAGCTCGGCACCGTCTTCCTGCCCGGCGGACCCGTCCAGGTCGCGCCGGCCGCGGGCGTCGACGGGCCGCCGCCGGCCGAGGAACTGCGGGCCGCGGAGGCGCTGCTGCCGCACCAGCCGTGGCACGTCGCCGCCGTCATCGCCGGCGACGCCGACCCGGCGGGCTGGTGGGGCGCGGGCCGCCCCGCCGACTGGGCCGACGCCGTCGAGGCCGCCCGGATCACCGCCGAGGCGGCCGGGGTCACCCTCACCGTCAAGGCCGCTGTGGCTGTCCCGGGAGGAGCCGACGCGGTCGCGCCGTGGCACCCGGGCCGCTGCGCGGCGCTGCTCGTCGGCGACACCGTCGTCGGGCACGCCGGCGAGCTGCACCCGGCGGTCTGCGCCGACCTCGACCTGCCCCGCCGCACCGTGGCGATGGAGCTCGACCTCGACGCGCTGCCGCTGCCGGACGTGGCCACCGCGCCGCGGCTGTCGGGCTTCCCGACGGCGCTGCTCGACGTGGCGCTCGTCGTGGACGCCGCGACCCCGACCGGCGACGTGGAGGCCGCGCTCACCGACGGAGCGGGTGCGCTGCTCGAGTCGGTGCGGCTGTTCGACGTGTACGAGAGCGAGCAGCTCGGCGAGGGACGCAAGTCCCTGGCGTACAAGCTGACGTTCCGCGCCCCGGACCGCACGCTCACCGGCGAGGAGGCCCTCGCCGCCCGCGACGCCGCCGTCGCCGTGGCTGCCGACCGCTTCGGCGCGACCCTCAGGGGCGCGTGACCGCAGACGCGCAGCGTGACCGTCCGGGCGGCGCGCGACGCGCCTGCCGGAGGTGACCCTCCGCACAGCCGAACACGGGCGGCCGCATCGGACAGATGCGGCCGCCCGAACGGTTGGTCACAACGGTCGAGCCCCCTGCCAGGCGACGGTCAGATATCGGACCGAGCGATATTTCCGCTGGCGGGAAAGCCGGGGGAAAGGTGTGGGGCGGGACGCTTCACCCTGAACGGGTCGGGAGCCGGCAGTGCGGAAGTGGTACCGTCACGGCGCCGAGCCATCCTCCGTCTTGTCACGTGGCGTGAGGTCATCCTGAAGGCTCGGCCCGCGCCAAGCGCCGGCTTCGATCTCGGCTCTCCTGGAGGGGCAGCGCGTGTCAGACGATAGTGCATCGGCAGGTTTCACGACCGACGTCGTGATCATCGGAGGTTGCGGCCGGGTCGGACTGCCGCTCGGCATCGCCATGGCCTCCCGAGGCCTGCAGGTCACCCTGTACGACATCAACGCCGCCGCGGTCGCGGTGGTGAACGACGGACGGCTGCCGTTCGACGAGGAGGGCGCGGCCGAGCCGCTCGCCACCGCCGTCAAGGAGGGCAGGCTCACCGCCAGCACCGACCCGTCGACCGTCGCGTCGGCCGAGCACCTCGTCGTGATCGTCGGCACGCCCGTCGACGAGCACCTCAACCCCAACATCGGCGCGGTCCCCGCGGCGATCGAGCGCTGCGCGGAGTACCTGCGCGACGGTCAGCTCATCGTGCTGCGCAGCACCGTGCACCCCGGCGTCACCGCCCTCACCGAGAAGCTCATCAAGCGCCTCGGCGTGCAGGCCGACGTGGCCTTCTGCCCCGAGCGCATCGCCGAGGGCAAGGCGATGACCGAGCTGTTCGAGCTGCCGCAGATCGTCGCCGCCCGCAACCCCGCGGCGATGGAGCGGGCCGAGAAGCTGTTCCGCAACCTGGCGAGCGACATCGTGCGGCTCGAGCCCGAGGAGGCCGAGCTCGCGAAGCTGTTCACCAACACGTGGCGGTACATCAAGTTCGCCGCCGCCAACCAGTTCTGGATGATGTCCAACGACTTCGGCCTGGACTTCGAGCGGATCCGGCACGCCATCCGCTTCCAGTACCCGCGCGCCAACGACATGCCGGGCGCCGGTTTCGCCGCGGGTCCGTGCCTGCTCAAGGACACGATGCAGCTGGCGGCGTTCACCAACAACACGTTCGTGCTCGGCCACAGCGCCATGCTGATCAACGAGGGCCTGCCGCTGTACGTCGTGTCGAAGCTGCAGGAGCGCTTCGACCTGTCGGAGATGACGGTCGGCATCCTCGGCATGGCGTTCAAGGGCGGCAGCGACGACATCCGCGAGTCCCTGGCCTACAAGCTGCGCAAGGTCGTCATGCTGAAGGCGAAGGAGACCCTCTGCAGCGACCCGTACGTCAAGGACGACCGGTTCGTGTCGCAGGACGAGGTCCTCGCCAAGGCCGACCTGCTGATCATCGCCGCGCCGCACCCCGAGTACCGCGACCTGCAGACCGACATCCCGGTCGCGGACATGTGGGGCATCACCAACAAGGGCGTGCGCGTATGACGCTTACGCCGCAGGTTTCTGTGGTCATTCCCGTGTACAACGAGGGCGAGGCGATCGTGCCCTGCCTCGAACGGATCCTCCGCGCCGTGCTCATGCCGGCCGAGGTCCTCGTCGTGCACGACATGGCGGAGGACACCACCGTGCCCTTCGCGCAGAGCGTCGCCGCCCGCGACCCCCGCGTCCGCACCGTGCTCAACACCTACGGCCGCGGCCCGGCGAACGCGATCCGCTTCGGCATCGACGTCGCCCGCGCCCCGGTCGCCGTCGTCACGATGGCCGACGGCTCCGACGACCCGCGCCAGATCGAGGACCTCGCCCGGCTCGTCGAGCGTGGCGTGGTCGTCGCGGCCGCGTCCCGGTACATGCCCGGCGGGCAGCAGGTCGGCGGCCCCAGGTTCAAGCGGGCGCTGTCCCGCGGCGCCGGCCGGACCCTGTACATGTTCGCCCGCGTCGGCACCCGCGACGCGACCAACAGCTTCAAGGCCTACTCGACGGCGTATGTCCGGCAGGTCGGCATCGAGAGCAAGACCGGGTTCGAGATCGGCATCGAGCTGACCGCGAAGGCGGCGCGGCTGCGGCTGCCCGTCGCGGAGATCCCGACGATCTGGCTCGACCGCCAGCTCGGCGAGTCCCGCTTCGACGTCGGCCGGTTCCTGCCCAGCTACCTGAAGTGGTACCGGTTCGCGTTCGGCCGCAGGCTCACCATGGAACAGCTCGCGAAGCGGCCGGCGTCGTCCGCGGCCCGCGACGACGCGCAGGCGGCCCGCGCGGCGTCCACGGTGGCCCCCGCCGAGGTCCGCGACACCTTTTCCAGCAATCACGAAGCAGTTCAGAACTAAGGAGTGTCTGTGCCAAAGGTCCTGGTCACCGGCTCGGCCGGCTTCATCGGTGGTTATGTCGTCGAGGAGCTGCTGTCCCGCGGCTACCAGGTGGTCGGCCTGGACAACTACTCGAAGTACGGTCCGGTCACCCGTAGCTACGACTCCCACCCCGACTACCGGTTCGTCGAGGGCGACGCGCGCGACGTCGACCTCGTCACGGAGCTGCTCGACGGTTGCGACCACTTCATCGCCGGCGCGGCGATGATCGGTGGCATCTCCTACTTCCACGCCTACGCCTACGACCTGCTCGCCACCAACGAGCGGATCATGGCCTCCTCCTGCGACGCGGCCATCAAGGCGCACCGCGACGGCACCCTCAAGAAGATGACCTACCTGTCGTCGTCGATGGTCTTCGAGTCGACCACGCACTGGCCGTCGAAGGAGGGCGACGAGCGTCTCGTGCCGCCGCCGCTGTCGTCGTACGGCTTCCAGAAGCTCGCCGTCGAGTACTACGCGAAGGCCGCCTGGGACCAGTACAAGCTGCCCTACTCGATCGTCCGGCCGTTCAACTGCGTCGGCGTCGGCGAGGGCCGCGCGCTCGGCGAGGTCGAGGTCCTGTCCGGCAACGTGAAGCTCGCCATGTCGCACGTCGTGCCCGACCTGGTGCAGAAGATCGTGAAGGGCCAGGACCCGCTGCACATCCTCGGCACCGGCGAGCAGGTCCGCCACTACACCTACGGCGGCGACCTGGCCAAGGGCATCATCGCCGTCATGGAGCACGACGACGCCCTCAACCAGGACTTCAACATCTCCACCGCCGAGTCGACCACGGTGCTGGAGCTCGCCGAGGTGATCTGGAAGAAGATCAAGGGCGACAGCGTGCCGTTCAGCGTCGTGTCCGACGACCCGTACGAGTACGACGTGCAGAAGCGCGTCCCGGACGTGTCGAAGGCCAAGGAGGTCCTCGGCTACGAGGCGACCACGTCGCTCGACGAGATGCTCGACGAGGTCATCCCGTGGGTGACCCAGGCCGTGGCCGACGGCAAGCTGTAGGTTCCGCTCCCGCTAGGTTTCCGGCGGGCCGGCTGTTTTTGAGGCGGGCGCCTCGCACTGCGGTGCGGGGCGCCCGTTCGTTTGACCCGGTGTGAACGCAGTCCGCTGGGCCCTGCCGCTGTTCTTCGCCGCCGGCCTGCTCCGCGGCGGGTTCAACAGCGTCTGGGCCGAGGACGGGCAGGAGTTCCTCACCGACGCGTTGAGCCTGCCCTGGTACGAACCCTTCGCGACGCCCTTCAACGGCTACTTCCATACCGTGGCCCGTGGGTGCTTCGCCGTCATCGCCCTCTTCCCCGTCTCCTGGGCCGCGGCGCTCAACGCCACCTTCGCCGCCGCCCTCACCGCGCTGCTGGCCACCGCCGTGTTCGCCGCCGCCCGGGACCGCCTGGGGGCAGGCGCCGGGGTCGGCGCCGGGGTCGGCGCCTGGGTCGTCGCCGGGGCCGCCGCCGTGCCGGTGGGGTACGTGCCGAACACCCTCGCGCAGCTGCAGTTCCCCCTCGTGTACGCGGGACTGTGGATGCTGCTGTGGTCGCCGTCGCGGACCTTCCCGCGGGTGGTCGCGTGGACCCTGCCGGCGCTGGCCGTGCTCAACTCGATCCTCGGGCTGCTGCTCGTGCCGGTGGCGCTGCTGCGGCTCGGGCTCCGCCGCGACCTGGACGCGCTGCTGCGGGCCGGTGTCCTGCTGCCCGGTGCGGCGCTGCAGCTCGTGCCGCTGCTGGCGGGCGGGTCGCGGCGGGACGTGGGGGAGCGCCCCGACCTGGACCCGGTCTCCGTCGCCGGCACCTACCTGCGCTGGGGCGTGCCGCGCTCGTTCCTCGGCTTCCTCGACGCCTTCGACGACGCATGGCTCTCGCACCGTGCCGTCGTGCTGCTCGGCCTGGCGGTCCCCGCCGCCTGCGCCGGGCTCGCGCTGCTGCGCCGGACCCGGCCGCAGTGGCGGCTCGCGGCGCTCCTGGCCGGGTTCGCCGCGTTCGCGGGCGCGTTCCAGCTCGCCGTGCACGGCGCCCCCGAGGGCCGGTACCTGGTGCTGATCACGCTGCCCAACATCGCCGCGGCCGTCGCCCTGACACTCCCCGGCGATCGTCCGGACGGCCGGTTCGGGGCCGTCCCGTTTGTCGCGTTGGCGACACTCGTGGCGGCGGTGAGCGTCGCCGGTCTGCGACCGGGCGGCTACACCGACGGCCTCCCGCGCTGGGACACCACCGTGTCGTACGCCCGCGCCCAATGCCAAGCGGAGCCCCGTTTGCGGAGGGTGACGGTCCATACCGCACAGTGGCCGGTCCTCGGCTGGGAGGCCGTCCTGCCCTGCGACCGGCTCCGTTGACGGTGTTCAACATCGCGATGCCTGAACGCTCACCCGCGTTGGGCAGCCGTTGCGGCGGCGTGGCGTTCGGGAGAGACTCGGCGTCGTGGTGGAACAGTGGTGGTGAGCACCTGGCCGGTTGTACCGTTCGGCCGCGCCGATCTCCTGGCGCACGCCCGCGAGCGCCTTGCGGGCGGCGGTGGCGTGCTGCTCTACGGCCCCGCGGGCATCGGCAAGTCCACCATCCTCGACGCCATCGCGGGCGCCGAGACCGACGCGCTCGTGCTGCGCGCCGCCGCCGCGGAGGCCGAGGCGGACCTGCCGTACCTGGCGCTCGTCGACCTTTTCGACGGCGCGCCCGACGCCGCCGAGCACCTGCCCGCGCACCTGCGCGCCGCCCTCGACGGCGCCCTGCTGCGCAGCGCCCTGCCCGCGACCCCGCACGACCAGCTCGCCGTGCGCCTCGCCGTGCTCGAGCTCCTGCGCGCCCTCGCCGCCGACCGCACCCTGCTCCTCGTCCTCGACGACGTCCAGTGGATCGACGAGCCGAGCGCCGAGGTCCTCCGGTTCGTCGCCCGCCGGCTCGGCGAGGCACCCGTGCGCATCCTCGCCGCCGAGCGGATCACCGACGGCGACCGCCCCACCCGCCTCGACCTGTGCCCACCGCCGGGCACGACGCTGCTGGTGCCGCCGCTGCCCGAGAGCGACGTCGCCGACCTGCTCCGGGCCAGGTTCGGCGCCGAGGCCGGACGCGCGCACCTGCACCGGATCTACGAGGCCAGCGCCGGCAACCCGCTGTACGCCGTCGAACTCGGCCGCGCGCTCGGCGTGGCACCGGTGCCGACCACCGACCCCCTGCCCGTGCCCGACCGTCTCCGCTCGCTGCTGGCCGCGCGGCTCGCGGCGCTCCCCGCCCCGGACTGGCCCGCGCTGCTGGTCGTCGCGGCCGCCGCCCGTCCCAGCCTCGCCCTCCTGCAGCGGTGCGGCCTCGCCGAGCACCACCTCGACGCGGCGCTGGCGTCGTCGGTGCTGGATGCCGACGCCGACGGAGCGATCCGGTTCAGCCACCCGCTGCTGCGCGAGATGGTGTACGCCGACGCGACCGCCGCCGCCCGCCGCGAGGCCCACGAACGCCTCGCCGACACCGTCTCCGACCCGGTCGACCGGGCCCGGCACCTCGCCGCCGCCCGCCCCGAACCCGACGAGGCCCTCGCGGAGTGCCTCGCCGACGCGGCGTCCGCGGCGCGCCTCCGCGGTGCCCCGGCCGTCGCCGCCGACCTCGCGGCCCTCGCGGCCGACCGCACGCCGCGCGACACCCCCGGCGTCGGCGCGGTCCGCCGGCTGAGCGCCGCGCAGTACGCGTACGCCGCCGGATCGCCCGCCGCCGCCCGCCGGCACGCGACCGCCGCGCTGCGCGACGCCGCCGACCGCCGCACCCGCATCGGCGCCCGGCTCCTGCTCGTCGAGATGTCCGGCGAGGACCACTCCAACTCCGGCCCGCTGCTGGACGCCGCCTTCGTCGAGGCCGTCGACGCCCCCGACCTGCTCGCCCACGTCCGTCTGTACAAAGGCGTCAAGGCCTACTACGACGGCGACGGCGAAGGAGCCCTCGCCGAGCTCAAGCGCGCCGAGGAGGCCGCCGAGCTGTGCGGTGACATGGAGCGGCTCGTCGAGGTGCTCAGCTGGAAGGGCAACATCCTGCTCGGCACCCAGGGCGACGAATACCTGGAACGCGCCGGCAAGCTCGCCCGCGGCCTCTCCCTGACCCCGGCGACCGTCGCCGCCCGGCAGGTCGCCGCGATGAGCCGCCTCTTCAAGGGCGAGACCGGCGAGGCCGTCCGCCGCATCGAGGCCCTGCGCATCGCCGTCGAACGGGCCGGCACCGTCCGCGACCTCGCCTCCGTCCTCGTGTCCGTCGCCGGCATCTACTGGCGCGCCGGCCGCTGCGCCGACGCCGTCGCCGCCGGCCGCGAGTGCGTCCGCCTCTACGTCGACGTCGAGACCACTCCCGGCCCCGGCTACCTCGTGGCCGCCCTCGCCGAGAGCGGCGGCGGCACCGCCACGGCCGCCGCCGGCTACGCCGAACGCGGCCTCGCGGCCTGCCTCGCCGCCGGCGACGAGGACTGGATCAAGCTCGCCTACGCCGCCTCCGGCCTCGTCCACATGCTGCGCGGCGACCAGCTCGCGGCCGCCGAGGCGCTGCGCGAGGCGTACGCTCTCGACCAGCGCCTCGGCCGTCTCGACCCCGGCATCCTTCCCTGGCACGCCGACTTCATCGAGGCCCTCGTCGGCGCCGGCGCCCGGGCCGAGGCCGCCGAGGTGCTCGACGAGGTGTACAAGCACGCCCGGCACCTGGACCGCACGGTCGTCTTCCTCGGCCTTGCCCGCGCCCGTGCCGTCCTCACCGCCGCCACCGGCGAGGCCCGCGAGGGCGCCGAGGCGCTGCACCAGGCGATCGAGGAGTGGCAGGACCACCCGTACCCGCTGGAGGTCGCGCGGGCGTACTACACGCTGGGCGGCCTCGAACGCCGGGCCCACCGCCGCGGCGCCGCCCGTGCCGCCCTCTCCGAGGCCGTCCGCCGCTACGCGGCCGCCGAGGCACACCCCTGGCGCGAGGTCGCCGCCGCCGACCTGGCCCGCCTCGACGGCGGCCGCGGCGCAGGCCTCTCCGAGACCGAACGCCGCATCGTGGAGCTCGTCCGCGCCGGCGCCACGAACCGCGAGATCGCCCGCGCCCTCTTCCTGTCGATCAAGGCCGTCGAGGCGAACCTGACCCGCCTGTACCGCCGCCTGAACGTCCGCAACCGCGCCCAACTGGCCCGCGTCCTAGACCCTGAATAGCGCTGCAACTCCCCGCTGTAACTCCCCGCTGTAATTCCCCCCACCGCTTCGCGGCGGGGCCCGGCGGGGATTCTCACCCGCACCCCAATGCGCCGCTGCGCGGCGCACAGCCGCGCGTGCCGCGTTGGCTGGGATCGCGCGTGCGCGCCGCATCCGACGGCCGGCCGCCGTCGTCGCACCGATCGGGCCGTGCTGGAGTGTGGAGCGCGTGGCCAGTCGACTCTGCCGGCGCCACCGGGGCACGACAGCCGTGGACCGCTCGACCCGCGTGATCGCTCGACCGGGCAGCGCGGCCTTGGGCGGCTCAACCGGCGGGACGGCTGGACCGGGCGGTTCGACGAGCGGGCCTCTCGGCCGGTGGGCTGCTCGGCTGGCAGGCCACTCGACCAGGCCACTCGACCGGCGGGCCACTCGACCGGCGGGCGGCTCGACCAGCGGGCGGCTCGACCGGCGGGCGGCCTCGGGCGGCTCAACCGGGTGGGACCGCTCGGACGGCAACATCGCTCGGCTCGACCCTCTGGACGGTGGCCCGGCGACGGCGGCTGAGCGCCTGCACGGGGTCCTCGGACAGTGGGTCGGCTGCCAGGTCACCAGCGAGGGCCTGGTCATCCCGGCCGACTCGGGCACCGGCCGGATCAGCAACCGGTGGGCCGGGCCTCGCCTGGGATCGCCGTCGACGGCGGCCGTCAGGGTCGTGTCATCCGGGCCGCCGGTCTGGGTTGCGGGTCCGGGCTGGGCAGCCCCAGGCGGCGCTCCCGGTCCAGTCGTGCCGGTCTGGTGCAGCCGGTCTGGTGCAGATGGCCGGCTTGCGGGCTCGTTGTTGACGTGGTCGGTGTCGAATCGTCAGGTGCCCCACGCTCCAGCGTCGACGCGCCACCGGGGAGCTTCGGCGAGCCGCCGAGGGTGCTTCCTGTGTTCGCGCGCGTGAAGGCGGGACGGGTTGTGGTGGTTGGCGGGCTGGGGGCGAAGCGGTGGCCGGGGTCGGCGAGCGGTTACGGGACCCGTGATGGCCGCTGCGTTCCGGTCTCCAGCATCCTAACTCCATCCACCTAATTGACCTTGGGTGGTGCAGTTGGAGGGCTACGCAGTGTATCAGTTGAAGGGAATGCCGAGGCTGGAGTGACGGGGTCCGCAATCTGCTTGAAACCAACGCATGCATAGAGATACAGTTGGACGCATGGGAATACGAGTCGCTGTTGCGGGGGCTTCAGGGTACGCGGGTGGGGAGTTGCTGCGGCTGATCGCCGGGCATCCGCATCTCGACCTGGGGGTGGCAACCGGGTTTGCGCAGGCAGGGTCGAAGGTTGGAGCGGTGCACCCGCACGTGCGGTCGCTGCGTGATGTCGTCTTGGCGCCGACCGAGGCCGGGGTGCTCGCCGAGTCCGGCGCCGACCTCGTGTTCCTGGCGCTGCCGCACGGGGAGTCCGCGGCGCTCGCGGCGCAGCTGCCGGCGTCGGTGAAGGTGGTCGACATCGGCGCGGACTTCCGGCTCGCGGCGGCCACCGACTGGACGAAGTACTACCCCGGTGACCACGCCGGGACGTGGACGTACGGTCTGCCGGAGCTGCCCGGGCAGCGGGAGAGGATCGCGGCGTCCAGCCGGGTCGCCAACACCGGCTGCTACGCGGTGTCGGTGGTCCTCGCGCTCGCGCCGCTGATCGCCGCGGGTGTCGCCGACCCCGAGGACGTCGTGGTGGTCGCGGCGTCGGGGACGTCGGGGGCGGGCCGGTCCGCGAAGGTGCACCTGCTGGCGTCCGAGGTGATGGGGTCGCTGTCGCCGTACAAGGTGGGGGCGCACCAGCACGTGCCGGAGATCAAGCAGGCGACCGGGGCGACGTCGCTGTCGATGACGCCGGTCCTGGCGCCGATGCCGCGGGGCATCCTGGCGACGGTGACGGCGAAGGCGAAGACCGCCGCGGACCCCGCCGAGGTGCTCCGGCAGGCGTACGACGGCGAACAGTTCGTCCAGGTGCTGCCGGAAGGGCAGTGGCCGCACACGGCGTCGACGTTCGGGAGCAACGCCGCGCACCTGCAGGCGACCGTGGACGTCGACAGCGGCAGGATCATCGTGGTCTCGGCGATCGACAACCTCGTCAAGGGTGCCGCGGGCCAGGCCGTACAGAATGCGAATCTGATGCTCGGGCTGCCTGAGGGTGCCGGGCTCACCGCCGATGGGATCGCGCCATGAGTGTCACCGCACCGAAGGGTTTCCGGGCCGCCGGGGTCGCCGCCGGCATCAAGGCCACCGCCGGAGCGCTGGACGTGGCGCTCGTCGTCAACGACGGGCCGGACTGGACGGCGGCGGCCGTGTTCACCGGCAACAGGATCAAAGCGGCGCCGGTGCTGTGGAGCCAGCAGGTCCTGCGAGCCGGCATCGTGCGGGCCGTCATCCTCAACTCCGGCGGCGCCAACGCGTGCACCGGGCCGTCGGGCTTCCAGGACACGCACGCGACCGCCGAGCACACCGCGGCCGTGCTGTCGGGGCGGGCGTCGCGGTTCCCGGTCGGGGCCGGTGACGTCGCGGTCTGCTCGACCGGCCTGATCGGTGAGCGGCTGCCGTTGAAGAAGCTGCTGTCCGGTGTCGACGCGGCCGCCCGCGGGCTGGCCCGCGACGGCGGGGCGGACGCCGCGAAGGCCATCATGACGACCGACACCGTGCCGAAGACGGCCGCCCGCAACGGGCAGGGGTTCACCGTCGGCGGGATGGCCAAGGGCGCCGGCATGCTCGCGCCGGGGCTCGCCACGATGCTGGTGGTGCTGACCACCGACGCCGTCGCCGACGCGGACGTGCTCGACGCGGCCCTCAGAGCCGCGACCAGGGTCTCGTTCGACCGGATCGACTCCGACGGCTGCATGTCGACCAACGACACGGTGCTGCTGATGGCCAGCGGCGCCGCCGGGATCCAGCCGACCCAGGAGGAGCTGGCCGAGGCGGTCACCGCCGTCTGCAAGGACCTCGCCGAGCAGCTGGTCGCCGACGCGGAGGGCGCGACGAAGGAGATCGCGATCGAGGTCACCGGCGCGGCGAGCGAGGACGACGCGGTCGAGGTCGGCCGGTCGATCGCCCGCAACAACCTGGTGAAGACCGCGTTCTTCGGCAACGACCCCAACTGGGGCCGGATCCTGGCCGCGATCGGTACCACGGAGGCCGCGTTCGAGGCCGACGAGGTCGACGTCGCCATCAACGGCGTGTGGATCTGCAAGGGCGGGGCGGCCGGCGAGGACCGCTCCAAGGTCGACCTCAGCGCCCGCGAGGTCACGGTCACCGTCGACCTGCACGCGGGTGCGGCGGCGGCCACGGTACTGACCAACGACCTGTCCATGGGCTACGTGCACGAGAACTCGGCGTACTCGTCATGACGGCGAAGGCGAACGTCGTGACGG
Source organism: Dactylosporangium maewongense (assembly GCF_039531485.1). Lineage (NCBI taxonomy): Bacteria > Bacillati > Actinomycetota > Actinomycetes > Micromonosporales > Micromonosporaceae > Dactylosporangium > Dactylosporangium maewongense. The sequence goes on from NZ_BAAAQD010000007.1 coordinate 407,335, forward strand.
CGAAGGCGAACGTCGTGACGGCGAAGGCGAACGTCGTGACGGCGAAGGCGAACGTCGTGACGGCGAAGGCGAACGCAGCATGAACGGGCGGAACCTCGGCATCGCGCTGGGCAAGGCGAACACCCTCATCGAGGCGCTGCCCTGGCTGGAGCGGTTCTCCGGCTCGACCGTCGTCGTCAAGTACGGCGGCAACGCCATGCTCGACAACGAGCTGAAGCGCGCGTTCGCCGCCGACATGGTGTTCCTGCGCCACGTCGGCATCAAGCCGGTCGTCGTGCACGGCGGCGGCCCGCAGATCTCGGCGATGCTCAAACGGCTCGGCATCGCCAGCGAGTTCAAGGGCGGCCTGCGCGTCACCACCCCCGAGACCGCCGACGTGGTCCGGATGGTGCTCGTCGGGCAGGTCGGCCGGGAGCTCGTGGGTCTCATCAACGAGCACGGCCCGCACGCCGTCGGCATGTCCGGCGAGGACGCGGGCCTGTTCACCGCGGTGCGCCGGCCCGCGATCGTCGACGGCTCGCCGGTCGACATCGGCCAGGTCGGCGACGTCGAGCACGTCAACGTCGGCGCCGTCGCCGACCTCATCGCCGCCGGGCGGATCCCGGTCGTGTCGACGGTCGCGCCCGACGCCGACGGGGTGCTGCACAACCTCAACGCCGACACCGCCGCCGGGGCGCTCGCCATCGCCCTCAAGGCCCGCAAGCTCGTGGTGCTCACCGACGTGGAGGGCCTCTACGCCCGCTACCCGGACCCGGAGTCGCTGATCTCGCAGCTGACCGCGGACGAGCTCACCGAGCTGCTGCCGACGCTCGAGTCGGGGATGGTGCCGAAGATGGAGGCGTGCCTGCGCGCCGTCAAGGGCGGCGTGCCCGCCGCGCACGTCGTCGACGGCAGGGTGCCCCACTCCCTGCTGCTGGAAGTCTTCACATCGGAAGGGTTCGGGACCATGGTGGTGAGCTCATGACGCTGGTGCAGCGGTTCGAGGCGTCGGTGATGAACACGTACGGGCCGCCGTCGCTGGGACTCGTCAGCGGCAGCGGGTCCGTCGTCGTCGACGAGGCCGGACGGTCCTATGTGGACCTGCTCGGCGGGATCGCGGTCAACCTGCTCGGCCACGCCCACCCCGCGGTCGTCGCCGCCGTGACGCAGCAGATCGCCACGCTCGGCCACGTGTCCAACCTGTTCGCGTCGCCGCCGGTCGTCGCCCTCGCCGAGCGGCTCCTGGACCTCGGCGGCCGGCCGGGCGCGGTGTTCTTCGGCAACTCCGGCGCCGAGGCCAACGAGGCCGCGTTCAAGCTGTCCCGCCGCACCGGCCGCACGAAGATCGTGGCCGCGCAGGCCGGCTTCCACGGCCGCACCATGGGCGCGCTCGCGCTCACCGGGCAGCCCGCGAAGCAGGAGCCGTTCCGCCCGCTGCCCGGCGAGGTCGTGCACGTCCCGTACGGTGACGTCGCCGCGCTCGAGGCGGCCGTCGACGGCGACACGGCGATGGTGCTGCTCGAGCCGATCCAGGGCGAGTCCGGGGTCGTGGTCCCGCCCGCCGGCTACCTCACCGCCGCGCGGGAGGTCACCGCCCGGCACGGCGCGCTGCTCGCCCTCGACGAGGTGCAGACCGGCATCGGCCGGACCGGGCACTGGTTCGCCCACCAGGCCGAGGGTGTGCGCCCCGACGTCGTCACCCTCGCCAAGGGCCTCGGCGGCGGGCTGCCGCTCGGCGCGATGATCGCGTTCGACGGCGCCGCCACCCTGCTCGGCCCCGGCCAGCACGCCTCCACGTTCGGTGGCAACCCGGTCTGCTGCGCCGCCGCCCTCGCGGTCCTCGACACCATCGAGTCCGAGCACCTCCTCGAGCACGTCAAGCAGCTCAGCGAGCGCATCCGCCGCGGCGTCGAGGCCATCGACAGCCCGCTCGTCAGGGAGGTCCGCGGGGCGGGGCTGCTGCTCGGCATCGTCCTCAACGGGCCGGCCGCCGGCGCGCTCGCCGCCGTGCTGCGCGACGCCGGGTTCCTCGCCCAGGCGGCGCAGCCGGACGTGCTGCGCATCGCGCCGCCGCTCATCCTCACCGACGAGCAGGCCGACGCGTTCCTCGCCGCGCTCGGCCCGGCCCTGGACGCGGTGCGGGCCTGATGCCTCGTCATCTGCTCAGGGACGACGACCTGACCACGGCCGAGCAGGCGGAGATCCTCGACCTGGCCGCGGCGATGAAGGCCGACCGGCACGGGTTCAAGCCCTTCGCCGGTCCGCGGTCCGTCGCCGTCATCTTCGAGAAGCAGTCGCTGCGGACGCGGGTCTCGTTCGAGGTCGGCATCGCCGAGCTCGGCGGCACCCCGCTCATCATCGACGCGGTCAGCACCCACTTCGGCCGGGGTGAGGAGATCGGCGACGCGGCGAAGGTCCTGTCGCGGTACGTGTCGGCGATCGTCATCCGGTCCAATGTGGACGCGCGCGTGGCGGAGCTGGCCGAGCACGCGACGGTGCCGGTCGTCAACGCGCTCACCGACGGTTTCCACCCGTGTCAGCTGCTCGCGGATCTTCTGACGGTACGGGAGCGCCTCGGCTCGACGGAGGGCCGGACCCTCACGTACCTCGGCGACACCGCGAACAACATGGCCAACTCCTACGCGCTCGCCGGGGTCACCGCCGGCATGCGGGTGCGCCTGAGCGGCCCGGCCGGCTTCGAGCCCGACGCGTCCATTGTGGACGCCGCGCGCCGGCGGGGCGGCGTCGAATGGGTGCCGGACCCTGCGGAGGCCGTGAAGGACGCGGACGTCGTCGTCACGGACACGTGGACGTCGATGGGTCAGGAGGGCGACGGGCTCGACCGGATCACGCCCTTCCGCCCCTACCAGGTGAACGCGGAGCTCCTCGCGAACGCCCATGCCAACGCTATCGTGCTGCACTGCCTGCCCGCGCACCGTGGCGACGAAATCACCTCCGAGGTGATGGACGGCCCGCAGAGCGCGATCTGGGACGAGGCCGAGAACCGGCTGCACGCCCAGAAGGCGCTGCTGGCCTGGCTGCTGGACCATTCGTGAGCGGCGCGGAGGGCGACCGCCGCGGCGCGGCCGGGACGACGTCATGAGCGTTCCCGTCTCGAAGGCCGCGCGGCACGACCGGATCGCGTCGCTGATCCGCGGGTCGGCGGTGCGGTCGCAGACGGAGCTGGCGGAGCTGCTGGCCGCGGACGGGATCCAGGTGACGCAGGCGACGCTGTCGCGGGACCTCGAGGAGCTGCGGGCCGTCAAGGTCCGCGGCGAGTACCTCATCCCCGAGGACGGCGAGCGGGCGCTGCGCCCGGCGGAGGAGGCCCCGACCCGGCTGATCCGGCTGCTGCGGGAGCTGCTCACCGGCGCCGACAGCTCCGGCAACCTCGTCGTCCTGCGCACCCCGCCGGGCGCCGCGCAGTTCCTCGCCAGCGCCATCGACCGCACCGGGCTGCCCGACATCGTCGGCACCATCGCCGGCGACGACACCATCATGGTCGTCGCCCGGCAGGGGCCCGACCCGCTCGGGCAGCCGACCGCCGGAGAGCTGCTCGCGGCGAAACTCACCGAATGGGCCCATCTCGACGGCCCGTCGAAATAACGCGATCTTGCACATGGAAGGATCGTCGCGTGGCAACTTCGTCTTCTGAGTCCCCGACCCGTCTCTGGGGCGGCCGGTTCGCGGGCGGGCCCGCCGAGGCCCTCGCCCGGCTGTCGGTGAGCGTGCAGTTCGACTGGCGGCTGGCGCCCTACGACCTGGCCGGGTCGCGGGCGCACGCGCGGGTCCTCGCCCGGGCCGGGCTGCTCGACGCCGACGAGCTCGGCCGGATGCTCGCCGCGCTCGACGACCTGGAGTCGGCGTGCGCCGCCGGCGAGTTCCGGCCCACGGTCGACGACGAGGACGTGCACACCGCCCTCGAGCGGGGTCTGCTGGAGCGCCTCGGCGCGCTCGGCGGGAAGCTGCGCGCCGGCCGGTCCCGCAACGACCAGGTCGCCACCGACCTGCGGCTGTACCTGCGTGACCACGCCCGCGGTGTCGCCGCCCGGATCGTGGAGCTCGCCGACGCGCTCGTGGAGCAGGCCGCCCGGCACGTCGACACGCCCGCGCCCGGGTTCACGCACCTCCAGCCGGCGCAGCCGATCGCGTTCGGCCACCAGCTGCTCGCGCACGTGCAGTCGCTGCTGCGCGACCTCGACCGGCTCCGCGACTGGGACGCGCGCGCCTCGGTCAGCCCGCTCGGCGCCGGCGCCCTCGCCGGGTCGTCGCTGCCGCTGGACCCGACGCAGGTGGCGAAGGAGCTCGGGTTCGCCAGCGCCGCGGCCAACTCGATCGACGCCGTCTCCGACCGGGACTTCGTCGCGGAGTTCCTGTTCGTCGCGGCCCTCACCGGCGTGCACCTGTCGCGGCTCGGTGAGGAGGTCGTGCTGTGGACGACCCCCGCGTTCGGCTGGGTGCAGCTCGACGACGCGTTCGCGACCGGGTCGTCGATCATGCCGCAGAAGAAGAACCCCGACATCGCCGAGCTCGCCCGCGGCAAGTCCGGCCGGCTCATCGGCGGCCTCACCGGCGTCCTGGCGATGCTCAAGGGCCTGCCGCTGGCGTACGACCGGGACCTGCAGGAGGACAAGGAGCCGGTGTTCGACGCGGTCGACACCCTGGAGCTGGTCCTGCCCGCGATGGCCGGGATGGTCTCCACGATGACGGTCCGGGTCGACCGCCTCGCCGAGCAGGCGCCGGTCGGCTACACCCTGGCCACCGAGGTCGCCGAGTGGCTCGTCCGGCAGGGTGTGGCGTTCCGCGACGCGCACGAGATCACGGGCAAGCTCGTCGTGCTCGCGGCGGCCCGCGACATCGGCCTCGACGAGGTCTCCGACGAGGACCTGCAGGCCGTCAGCCCGCACCTGACGCCCGCGGTCCGCGAGGTGTTCTCCGTCCCCGGCGCCCTGGCGGCGCGCACCACGCCCGGGTCGACGGGCCCCGGGCCGGTCGCCGACCAGCTCGCGGTCGCCGGTGGCAAGCTCGACAGTTGGCGGTCCTGGGCGGCGGAGACGGTGCTACCGTCCGAATGATGCGGGTGACACAGTGCGACGGGTGACGCAGAACGTGCTCGGCGACGCGTCGGTGCTGCGCGTCACCGAGGCCGACGTCCCGCACCCCGGCCCGACCGAGATCCTGGTCGAGATGCACGCCGCCGGCGTCAACCCGGTCGACTGGAAGGTCCGCTCCGGCGGCGGCTTCCTCGGCACCCCGCCGTTCACCGTCGGCTGGGAGCTGTCCGGGGTCGTCGCCGCGACCGGCACCGGCGTCACCAGGTTCGCCGTCGGCGACGAGGTGTTCGGCATGCCCCGCTTCCCCGGGGAGGCGGCCGCCTACGCCGAGTACGTCACCGGGCCCGCCCGGCAGTTCGCGCTGAAACCGCTCAACCTCAGCCACGAGCAGGCCGGCGGGCTCGCGCTCGCCGGCCTCACCGCCTGGCAGGTCCTCGTCGAGACGGCCGGTGTCCTCGAAGGGCAGCGGGTGCTGGTCCCGGCCGCGGCCGGCGGCGTCGGCCACCTCGCCGTGCAGATCGCGAAGGCCCGCGGCGCGTACGTGATCGGCACCGCGTCGGCACCCAAGCACGACTTCGTGCGGTCCCTCGGCGCCGACGAGGTCCTGGACCACCAGCCCGGCGACCTGGCCGGCGTGAAGGACATCGACGTGGCCGTCGCCACGATCGCGGGGCAGATCCCGGAGCTGGTGGCGACCCTCGGGCCGGAAGGGGCGCTCGTCGCCCTCAACGGCGCCGACGAGGCCGCCGCGATCGAGGCGGGCGGCGTGTTCCTGCTCGCCGAGCCCGACCGCGCCGGCCTCGAGCACCTCACGGCGCTCGTGCTCGACGGCCGGCTCACCGTCCACGTCGACCGGGTCTTCCCGCTCGACCAGGTCGTCCGCGCGCACGAGTACGGCGAGCTCGGCCACACGACCGGCAAGGTGGTCCTGACGCCGTAAGTCGGCCGCAAGCCGGCCGTGGGTCAGTGGGACACGGCGTAGTGCAGGATCACGTTGTGGATGTGCTGGGTCTTCTCGACCCCGCGGACCTCGATCTCGTACGTGTGGGCGCCGACGTGGACGGCGATGTTGCCGCTGCTGAAGAAGTTGCCCGCCCACGACTTGTTGCTCACGATCGAGACGGCGGTCACCTTCTGGTAGGGGATCGACGTGAGCGCGAGCCGCTTGCCGACGAACGAGCGGTCCTGCAGGATCACGCGTCGGTCGGTCAGGCCGATGAACCCGGTGCCGATGCCGACGGCGTCGTAGACGGCGATGATGGTCTCGCCGGGCAGCAGACCGGACTGGATCTGCTCGAACTGTTCACGGCGGTCGTACTTCACCTGTTGGGCCATGTGTCCAACGTAGACCGACCCCTCAACCCGGCCGGTGGCGCGCATGGGTCATCCTTGACGGCACATCACGTCGAGGAGGACCCGTGCCGATCCTGTTCCGTAAGGCGATGCGTTTCGGCCCGCTGGTGCTGAACTTCACCCCGAAGGGCCTGTCCTCGTGGGGGTTGAAGATCGGCAAGTGGTCGTGGAACTCGAAGACCAGGGCGCACCGCTACGACCTGCCCGGCCCGTTCTCGTGGCGCAGCCGCGGCCGCCGCAGCGGCAGCTGAAGCCCCTGGCGCAGCCGAAGCCGCAGCTGAGCGGCCGCAGTTGAAGAAGCCCGCGGAGGCCGAAACCGCCTACCGGTCGCCGCGGGAGGACGACCCGTTGCTGAACACGCGCACCGGGACGTTCACCGTGCCCGGGTCGACGCTCCACTGTGCCGCGACCCGGTGCACGTCGCCGTCGTCGACGAGCTGACCGAAGGACCGCTCCAGGTCCGACGCCTCGCCGATCTCGTCGATCTCGCCGTCGGTGGCGGCGAACGACCGGAGCAGATCCCCCGACCGGGCGCGCTGCCACCGGTACACCTGCAGCCCTCGATGTGACGAGAAGAACTGCACCTCGGTCTCCAGGGCCGCGCTGAGCCCCGTCACGTCCGGCCGGTCCTTCATGAGCGCCATGCCCAGGACCAGGACCCACCCGTCGACCGGGGGCGTCACGATCAGGCGGTCGTCGGTGAAGTACGCCAGGTCGACGCCGGCCCGCCAGCCGGTCTCGCCGAGCTCGGTGAGCCCGAGCGCCGCCGCCGGGTCCCGGTCGCGCACGGCCAGCCACGCCATCTTCTGCACGCTTCGACGCTACCCCGCGACGCGGGGCTTGACGCGGCGGCGGCGAGGTTGCATGGTTAGTTACATGAGTAATGAACCGATGAACCAAGCCGATGGATGAGGGTCGGCCGATCTTCCTGCAGATCGCAGAGCAGATCGAGACGTCGATCGTCGACGGTTCGCTGCCCGAGGAGGCGCAGGTCCCGTCGACCAACGAGCTCGCGGCGTTTCACCGGATCAACCCCGCCACCGCCGCCAAGGGCGTCAACCAGCTGGTGGACGACGGCGTGCTCTACAAGAAGCGAGGCATCGGCATGTTCGTCTCCACGGGCGCGCGGGCCAGGCTCCGGCAGCGCCGCAAGGAGCAGTTCAGCGAGTTGTACCTGCAGCCGCTGCTGGCCGAGGCGGCGAAGCTCGGCATCCACGCCGACGAGCTCAAGACGATGATCGACCGCCACGAGGAGCAGCGATGACCACCACCCCCGTCGTGTCGGTGCAGGGCGTCTCGAAGCGGTTCGGCTCTGTCGCCGCGGTCGACGACGTCAGTTTCGACCTGCGCCGCAACGGCATCTACGGCCTGCTCGGCCGCAACGGCGCCGGCAAGACCACCCTCATGCAGCTGCTCACCGGCCAGCAGTTCGCCACCGGCGGCACGATCCGCGTCCTCGGCGCCGACCCGGTCGAGAACAGCCAGGTGCTGCGGCAGGTCAGCTTCGTCAAGGAGAGCCAGCGCTACCCGGACACGTTCAAGGTGCGGCACGTCCTGCTCGCCGGCCGGCTGCTGTTCCCCGAGTGGGACGAGGCGTTCGCCCGATCGCTCGTCGCCGACTTCCAGCTGCCCGTCGGCCGGCTGGTGAAGAAGCTGTCCCGCGGCATGCTGTCCGCGCTCGGCGTCACCGTCGGGCTCGCGTCCAGGGCGCCGCTGACGTTCTTCGACGAGCCGTACCTGGGCCTGGACGCCGTGTCGCGCCAGCTGTTCTACGACCGGCTGCTCGCCGACTACGCCGAGCACCCGCGGACCGTCGTGCTCTCCACCCATCTCATCGACGAGGTCGGCGACCTCATCGAGCACGTGCTGCTCATCGAGCGCGGCCGGATCGTCCTGGACGAGGCCGCCGACGCGCTGCGCGGGCAGGTCGTCACCGTCACCGGCCCGGCGCCGGCCGTCGACCGGCTCACCGTGAACACCGACGAGCTGCACCGCGAGCAGCTCGGGCCGCTCACCCGGGCCACCGTCCGGGGCGCCGTCCCGGCCGGCGCGGCCCGGGAGGCCGGCGTCCAGCTGGAACCCGTCTCGCTGCAGCAGCTCGTCGTCCGCATCACCGCACGGAAGGCCGCCTCATGAACCGCGTCTTCGCCATCGTCCGCATGCAGGCCGCGGGCCGCCGCGACGGCCTCGTCTGGCCCCTGGTCATCCTCGGCATCGCGTTCGCCGTCAACCTGGTGCTGTTCGGCTCGATGGGCGACGAGATGGGCGACCGTCCCGTGACCGGCGGCCTGGCCAGCGTCTACATCACCGCGCTCGTGTTCGGGGCGGTCGCGATGGCGCAGCAGTTCCCGTTCGCGCTCGGGATGAGCGTGACCCGGCGCGAGTTCGGCGCCGCGATCGGCCTGTTCACCCTCGCGCAGACCGTCATCTACGCCGTGCTCCTCGTCGTCCTCCAGGCGGTCGAGGCCGCCACCGGCGGGTGGGGCCTGCGGATGCGGTTCTTCGGCATCGGCCCCCTCGACACCTACGGCGTGCCGGCCCAGCTGCTCATCTACGGCGTGCCGCTGCTGCTGATGAGCCTCATCGGGATCGCGCTCGGCGCCGTGTACGTGCGCTGGCGCACCAACGGCGTCTTCGGCGCGATCACCGCCGTCATGGTCGTCCTCGGGCTCACCGCCGCCCTCATCACCAGGACGGGCAGGTGGCCGGCGGTCGGCGACTGGTTCCTCGACCAGAGCGCGCTGTCCCTGTTCGCCGGCTGGCCCTCGCTCGCCGGCGTGCTGCTGACCGCGCTGTCCTGGATCGCACTGCGCAAGGCGACCGCCTGACCCGCGCGCCGGCGTCACGCCCCCGTCATGCCCCCGTCATGCCCCGTTATGCCCCCGCCGCGGGATCCAGCGTGCTGAGGATCGACAGGCCGCGGCGGCGGTGCTCGGCGGCGGTCACCGGGTCGGCGGCGTCGTCGTGGGCGTCGGCGAGGTGGGCCAGGACCGCGGCCTCGCCGGAGCGGTCGCCGAGCTCCAGGTACGCCCGCAGCGCGTGCCCGTAGCAGGCGATCGCCTGGCGGGGGTCGCCGAGCCGGTGGTGGGCGTGGCCGACCGCGTCCCAGGCGCCCGCCTCGCCGTGCCGGTCGTCGAGCTCGATCGTCTCGGTGAGCGCCTCCCGGCAGCGCTGCAGGGCCTGCCGGTGCTCGCCGAGGTGGCCGTGGATCCAGCCGGTGGCGTTGAGGGCGCGGGCCCGCCAGATCCGGTCGCCGAGCCGGTCGAAGCGGCGCAGCGCCTCCTCGGTCAGGGTCAGCGCCTGCGGGTACCGGCGCAGGCGCAGCGCCAGCCCGCCCAGGTGGTAGCCGGCCCGGGCCAGCCCCGCCGTGTCACCGGCCTGCTCATGCACCCAAATCGCGGCGCCCAGGTGGTGCTCGGCGTCCTCGTAGCGGCCGATCCGGGCGTACGTGCGACCCAGCGCGCACGCGGTGTCACCCAGGCCCGCGTGGTCCACAGCCGGCGACCGGCCCCGCAGCTGGGCCCGCAGCGCGGTCTCGTGGACGGCGGCGAGGTCGTGCCACCGCCCGCGCCAGTCGAGGAACGTCGTGACCGCGGCCGCGAGCCGCCACGTGTGCCCGTCGAAGCCGGCGTCGGCGGCGAGGCGCACAGCCGCGAGCAGCGGGTCGCGTTCCGCGTCGAACCAGGCCAGGGCCTCGCCGCGGGTCCGGGGCCGGGGCACGGTCGTGCCGGGCTGCGGGTCGCCGAGGCGCCGCGGGCCGCGGGCCGGGTCGAGCAGGCGGGCCGCCGCGTCGGCGGTGTGCAGGTAATGGTCCAGCAGCCGGTGTACGGCCAGCCGGTGGCCCGGCGCCGCGTCGTGGACGGCGGCCTGCTCGGCGGCGTACGCCCGCAGCAGGTCGTGCAGGCAGTGCCGGCCGGGCGTGTCCTGGAAGACGAGGTTGGCGCGCACCAGCTCCGCCAGGGGGACCCGGGCCGCGTCCGCCGGGACGCCGGCGAGGCTGGCGATCGCGCCGGCGCCGAGGTCCGTGCCGGGGGCGAGGCTCATCCGGCGCAGCAGCTCCGCGGCCGCCGGTCGCAGCGCCCGGTAGGACCAGGAGAACACCGCCCGCGGGTCGGACACCGGGTCGTCGCCGGCGATCGCGTCCAGCGTGCCGGACGGCGTGCCGGCGGCGCGCAGCGACGCCGCCAGGTCCGCCAGGGGCAGCTCCGGCCGGGTCGCGGCCCGCCCGGCGGCGACGGCGAGCGCCAGGGGCAGCCGCGCGCAGCGGGCCACGATCTCGGCGACCGCCGCGGGCTCGGCCGCGACCCGGGCCGCGCCGAGCCGGCGGACCAGCAGGTCCCCGGCCTCGCCGGCGCTGAGCAGGTCGACGGCGACGGGCAGCGCCCCTTCGAGGGCGACCAGCGACGTGAGCGCGTCGCGGCTGGTGACGACCGCGAGGCAGCCGGGGGTGCCGGGCAGCAGCGGCCGGACCTGCTCGGCGTCGCGGGCGTTGTCGAGCACGATCAGGACCCGCCGGCCGGCCAGGAGGCTGCGCAGCAGGCCGGCCTGCGCGGCGAGCCCGGCGGGGACGCGGGCGGCGGCGACCCCGAACGCGTCGAGGAACCCGCGGACCGCGTCGGCGGGGTCGACCGGCCGGCCGCCGGGGTCGAAGCCGCGCAGGTTGACGTACAGCTGGCCGTCGGGGAACCGCCCGGCGGCGCGGTGCGCCCAGTGCACGACCAGCGCCGACTTGCCCACGCCCGCGGTCCCGGTGACCGCGGCGACCGCGACCCCACCGGCACCGGTGTCTGCGGTGTCGCCGGTGGCTCCGGTGAGGAGCGAGTCGAGGCGGGCGAGCTCGCCGGTCCGGCCGGCGAACGTGCCCACCGCCAGGGGCAGCTGGGCCGGCACCGCGGGGGCGGTGGCGGCGACCGGGGCGGGCGCGTCCAGCTCCGGGTCCTGGCGCAGGATCCCCGCCTCCAGGTCGCGCAGCGCGGCGCCGGGCTCGATGCCGAGGTCGTCGTCGAGCGTGCCGCGCAGCCGCCGGAACGCCGCGAGGGCGTCGGCCTGGCGGCCCAGCCGGTACAGCGTGAGCATCAGCAGCCCGTGCAGCTGCTCGTCGAAGGGGTGCTCGCGGGTCAGCTGCTCCAGGTCCGGCAGCAGCTGCGCGTGCTGCCCCAGCCCGAGCCGCGCCTCCAGCAGGGCGCGCCGGCCGCGCAGCCACAGCTGGCCGAGCCGCTCGGCCTGCTCGTCGAGCCACGGCAGCCCGCCGGTGTCGGCGAGGGGCGTGCCGCGCCACAGCTCGAGCGCGGCCTGCAGGTGGCGGGCGCGGGCCGCGGGGTCGGCCTCCTGCAGGCCGGCGGCGATGCGCCGTTCGGCGACCGCGACGTCGGTCCCCTCGCCGCCCGCGTCGAGCAGGTAGCCGGGTGGACGGGACGCGATGACGGCCTTGTCGCCGAGGGTGCGTCGCAGGTACGACACGTGACTCTGCAACGCGTTGACGGCGTTCGGCGGGGGAGCGTCGCCCCACACCAGGTCGACGAGGCGCCCGGTGCTGACGACCTCGCCCGGGTGCAGGCCGAGGACCGCGAGGACCGCCTTGCGCCGCTGCCCCCGCACGGGGCGCGCGGCACCGTCGACGAGCACGTCGACCGGACCGAGAAGCCTCACCCGCAACGCCGCCGCCCCCCAACGGTTGACTCCCTCGAACGTATCGATGAACCCGGGCGCTGACCGCCGGGTGTCCGACTGTTGACGACGCAACCGAACCGGCGCGCCGGCGGTCTTCGCCGCCTGCCCCCGGGGTGTCGCCGCGGTGGTCCGGATAGGTTGGATCGATGAGCGCGTTGGAGAAGCTGCGGGCTGCCGCGCCCGTCATGCGTGAGGACCTTGCCGGGCTCGTCGCCGTCGAGTCGCCGTCCGCCGACCTCGACGCCCTGGCCAGATGCGCCGACGTCGTCGCCGGGCTCGGCCGGCGGTGCACCGGGCTGGCGCCGGAGCGGGTCGTCGTCGCCGACCGGCCGCACCTGCGGTGGCGCTTCGGTGACGGGCCGGTCCGCGTGGTGCTCGTCGGGCACTTCGACACGGTGTGGCCGGTCGGCACCCTGGCCCGCTGGCCGTTCGCCGTCGACGGCGACCGGTGCACCGGCCCCGGCGTCGTGGACATGAAGGGCGGCCTGGTCGTGCTCTTCCACGCCCTGGCGGCGGTCGCGGACCTCGACGGCGTCGCCGTGGTGTGCAATTCCGACGAGGAGATCGGCTCACCGACGTCGCTGGCGCTCATCGAGGAGACGGCCGCCGGCGCCGCGGGCGCGCTGATCCTCGAGGGCAGCGCCGACGGCCGGCTGAAGATCGCCCGGAAGGGCATCGCGCACTACTCGCTGCGGGTCACCGGCCGCGCGTCGCACGCCGGGGTCGCCCCGCACCTCGGGATCAACGCCGGGGTCGAGCTGGCGCACCAGGTGCTGCGGGTCGCGGCGCTCGGCGCCCCACCGGGCACGACCGTCACCCCCACCGACGCCGTCGTCGGCACCACGAGCAACACGGTGCCGGCCGCCGCCCGGGTCAGCGTCGACGTCCGCGCGTTCGACCCGGCCGAGCTGACCCGGGTCGACACGGCGCTGCGCGGCCTGCGGCCGGTGCTGCCGGGCGCCGAGCTGACCGTCGAGCTCGGCCCGTCCCGGCCCGCGATGCCCGAGTCGGCGTCGGCGTCGCTGTTCGCCCTGGCCCGCCGGGTCGGCGCCGAGCTGGGCCTGCCGCCGCTTTCGGGCGAGGCGGTCGGCGGCGGCTCCGACGGCAACCTCACCGCCGGCATCGGCGTGCCGACCCTCGACGGGCTCGGCGTCGTCGGCGGCAACGCGCACGCCGAAGGGGAGTGGTCCGACCTGGCGACCATGCCGGAGCGGGCCGCCCTCGTCGCCGGCCTCGTCGACGCGATCGGCCGGTTACGGTGAACCTGGCCGCCGCCGACGCCGCCTCCCCGGTGGCGGACGCGTGGGAGTGCGCGGCGGCGGCCGCGGAGCGGGCCGGGGTCGAGATCGTGGAGACCGCCGACGTGCCCGGCCGGGCCGCGTTCGACGACGTGTCGGTGCTGCTGCAGCGGGTGTGGCGGGCCGATCACCGGGCCGAGATCGCCGCGCCGGGCCTGCTGCGGACCTACGCGCACTCCGGCAACTACGTCGCCGGGGCCTACCGTGGCGGCCGGCTGACCGGTGCCGCGGTCGGCTTCTTCGGCCGGGACGAGCGGGGGACGCCGCACCTGCACTCGTTCGTCGCGGGGGTCGAGCCCGGCGGCCTCGGCGCTGGGGTCGGGTTCGCGATCAAGCAGCACCAGCGGGCCTGGACGCTCGCCCGCGACGTGCCCGAGGTCCGCTGGACCTACGACCCGCTCGTGCTGCGCAACGCCTCCTTCAACCTGCGCAAGCTCGGCGGCCACGCGGTCCGCTACCTGCCCGAGTTCTACGGCGCGATGGCCGACGGCATCAACAGCGGCGACCTCAGCGACCGCCTGCTGCTCGTGTGGCGGCTCGCCGCGCCCGAGGCCGTCGCCGCCGCCCACGGCACTCCCGCCGGTGTCGACGTCGCCGGCACCGCGAAGCTCCTCGACCGTGCCGGCGACGGCACGCCGCTGCGGTTGCCGGCCGTCCCGGCGCCGGCGGTGCTCGTGGCCGTGCCGCCGGACGTGGAGGGCCTGCGGGCCAGCGACCCGGCGGGCGCGGCGGCGTGGCGGCTCGCGGTGCGGGACGTCATGGCCGGGCGGCTCGCCGCCGGCTGGCGGATTGCCGGGTTCTCCCGCGACGGCTACTACCTGCTCACCGAGGAGGGGTGACGACCGCCACGTCGCGGATCGACTACCGATAACTTTACAAGCGTTAGCTGACGTGTCTAACCTTACGGGCGTAAACAAACGTCCGTAAGGGGTCTCCGATGTCCGAACACCCGCGCCGGTGGGCCGCGCTCGCGGTGCTCAGCCTCACCCTGGTCGCCGTCACCCTCGACAACTCCGTGCTGAACACCGCCCTGCCGTCCCTGGCGCACGGGCTGCACGCCACCACGTCCGACCTGCAGTGGATCACCGACGCGTACACCCTCGTCTTCGCCTCGGCGCTGATCCTCGCCGGCAGCCTCGGCGCCCGGCTCGGCTCGCGGCGCGCCCTGATCGGCGGCCTCGTGGTCTTCGGCGGCGGCTCCGCCGTGGCGGCCCTCGCCGACACGCCCGGCCAGCTGATCGCGTGGCGGGCCGTCATGGGGCTCGGCGCCGCGTTCGTCATGCCGGCGACCCTCGCCATCATCACCCGCATCTTCTCCCCGGCGGAGCGGCCGAAGGCGTTCGCGGCCTGGTCGGCGGCGGCGGGCATCGGCGTGCTCATCGGCCCGGTCACGGGCGGCGCGCTGCTGGAGCACTACTCGTGGAGCAGCGCCTTCTGGATCAACGTCCCGCTGGTCGCGGGCGCGCTGGTCGCGGTGGTCCGGCTGGTGCCGGCCGTCCCGGTGGTGCGCACCGGCCGTCTCGACATCCTCGGCGCCCTGCTGTCCACGGCCGCGGTCGCGCTGCTGGTGGACTTCGTCATCCAGGCCCCGGCCCGCGGCTGGACCGCTCCGCTCGGCTTCGCCGAGCTCGGCGCCGCCGTCGTCCTGGCCGCGCTGTTCGTGGCGTGGCAGCTGCGGGCGGCGTCGCCGCTGGTGCGGCTCGACCTGTTCGCCAACCGCACCTTCCTGCTCGCCGCGCTGTCCCTCGCCGTCGTGTTCTTCGTCCTCTTCGGCACGCTGTTCGAGCTGTCGCAGTACCTGCAGCTCGTCCACGGGTACAGCCCGCTCGTCGCCGGCCTGGGCGCGATGCCCTTCGCCGTCGCGATGGCGACCACCTCCGCGACCTCGGCGCTGCTGTCGAAGCGGCTCGGCGTGCGCTGGACCCTCGTGCTGGGCCTGTCCCTCGCCGTCGCCGGGCTGCTCTCGCTGTCCACCACCGGGGTCGGCACCGAGTTCTGGAAGGTCGCATTCGGGACCGGCGTGATCGGGCTCGGCATGGGCATGATGATGGCCCCGGCCAGCCTGCAGATCAGCGGCTCGGTCCCGCCCGAGTACAGCTCCATGGCCGGCGCCCTCAACAGCGTCATCCGCGAGCTCGGCGGCGTCCTCGGCATCGCGGTGCTCGGCACGGTCGTCTCCTCGGCGTACCGGAGCGACCCCGCCCTCGTCCTGCCCGGCGCGGACCTGCCGGCCGCCCACGCCGCCGCGGCCACCATGCCGCCCGCCGACGCGCAGCAGGTCCTGTCCGCGGCCGACGCCGCCTTCACCGCCGCCATGGACCGCGGCGCCCTGGTCGCGGCCGGCATCGCGGCCCTGATGGCCGTCGCCGTGGCCGTGATCCGCCCGGCGGCCGCCCGCACCGCGCCCGCCGAGGCGCAGCTCGTCGCCCAACCGGCATGATGGACCGATGACGACATCGGGAGGCCGCACTCGCAACCGCAGGGGCGAGGGCGGCCTCCTGCGCGACGAGATCGTCGCCGCCGCCGAACGCATCCTGGAGCGCGAGGGCGACGAGGCCGCGATCACGCTGCGGTCCGTGGCCCGGGAGGCCGGGATCGCGGCGCCGTCCATCTACGCGCACTTCGCCGACCGGGACGCCGTCATCGAGGCCGTGCTCGACATCGCGTTCGACCGGCTGCGGCAGATCGTCATCGACACCACCACGGCGCTCGCCGACGAGGACTGCGTCGCGTCCCTGCTGGCCGGGTGCCACGCCTATGTCGACTTCGCGATGCGGGAGCCGGCGCGCTACCGGGTGCTGTTCGGCCGCCTCCGGGAGGGCCGGCCCGACCTGAAGATGCCGCTGAAGCTGGAGGACGTGCCCCCGAAGTGGCGGTCCCGCCTGCAGTCCTTCGAGGTGCTCGTCCACGCGCTCGCCGCCTGCGTCGCCGCCGGCCGGTCCACCAGCACCGACCCGTTCGCCGACGCGGCGCTGGTGTGGACGGCGCTGCACGGCGCGGTCATGATGCGCCAGTTCGTGCCGGGCTTCCCGTGGCCGCCGTTCGAGGAGTCCGTCGACGCGGTGGTCCTGCGCATCTGCCGGATCTCGCAGTGACCCTCGCCGACGACCTCGCGGGCCCGGTCGACACCGCCGCGCGGGCCCTGCTGGGCTGCACGTTGACCGCCGGCGGGGTGACGGTCCGCCTGACCGAGGTGGAGGCGTACTCGGGCACCGGCGAGGACCCGGCCTCCCACGCCCACCGCGGCCGCACCCCGCGCAACGAGATCATGTTCGGCCCCGCCGGCCACGCGTACGTCTACTTCACCTACGGCATGCACTACTGCGTCAACGTCGTCACCGGCACCGACGGCACCGCGTCGGCGGTGCTGCTACGGGCCGGCGAGGTCGTCGACGGCCTGCCGGTCGCCAGGTCGCGCCGGCCGGCCGCGCGCACCGACGCCGAGCTGGCCCGCGGCCCCGCCAGGCTGTGCTCCGCGCTCGGCATCGACAGGTCCTTCTACGGCACCTACCTCCTCGGCGACCCGCCCCTGCTGCGGGCCCCGGCCGCCGCGGTGCCCGCCCTCGCCGTCTCGACCGGCCCCCGCGTCGGCGTCACCGGCGCGCACGACGTCCCGTGGCGCTTCTGGGTCACCGGTGACGCGACGGTCAGCGCGTACCGGCGCCACACGCCGAAACCGGCGATGTGAGGGTGGTCAGAAGCGGGTGCGCCGCCGCGGGGTGGTGACGCCCCGCTGGTGCGGCGGCGGGGCGAATGGCCGGGTGTGGGCGCCGCCCGGGGTGCGGGGCAGGCCGTCGAGGAGGTCGTCGAGGCGCTTCACCATGGGGTCGCCGACGTCGGCCGTGTAGTCCTCCGGGCGCGTCCGGTCGATCCCCGCGGGCACCTTCGCGAACCGGAGCAGCACCGTGCCGGCCACCGACACGATCAGGTTGGCGAGGAGTGCGATGAGGCCCACGTACACCATGACGCCGTCACCGAAGGACCAGCTGGAGCCGCCGAAGTGGGCCTTCACCACGACGCCGCCGGGGCCGAGCTGCGGGATCCGGTAGAGCATCGCCACGGCCGTGACCAGGCCCGTGACCAGGCCGGCGATGAGCGCCGCGCGGTGGAACCACGCCGTCGTCAGGCCGAACATCACCGCGGGGATGGTCTGCAGGATGACGGCGCCGCCGATGAGCTGGAGCTCCGCGGAGTACGCGGGGTCGAGCAGGAGGATGACCCCGACCGCGCCGAACTTCACGACCAGCGACGCCCAGCGGCTGACGCGGGCCTCCTCGGCGGGGCCGGCGTCGGGACGCAGGTACTGGCGGTAGATCGAGCGGGTGAACGCGTTCGCCGCCGCGATCGACATGACCGCGGCCGGGATCAGCGCGGCGACGCCGAGCGTGGCGTAGGCGATGCCCGCCGACCAGCCGGGCAGCAGCTTGTGGAACAGCTGCGGGGTGATGGTGTTGAGGTCACGGCCGACGGGGACGACGCCGTTGGCGACCGCGAACAGGCCGAGCAGCCCCATCAGGCCCAGCGCCAGGCAGTAGACCGGCAGGGCGGCGGTGTTGCGCTGCACGGTCGACCGGTCCCGGGCGGCGATGATCGCGATGACCGCGTGCGGGTACGCGAAGATCGACAGCGCCGAGCCGACCACCATGGTCAGGTAGCCGATCTGCCCCGGGCCGGACAGCAGCAGGCCGTCGGCCGGCGACGGCGTCTTCGCGAAGTGCTCTGCGGCGCGCCGGAACGTGGTGCCCCAGCCGCCGGACATCGCCACGATCAGCACGCCGGACACGACGACCCACACGAGCAGGATGTCCTTGGCGATCGACAGCAGGGCCGGCGCCCGCAGCCCGGAGCGGAACGTGCTCACCGACACCAGGCCGACGGCGACAAGCAGCGGCCACTCGCCGTCGACGCCGAGCGTCTTGAACACCGCCTGCAGCGACAGCAGCTGCACCGACACGTACGGCATGGTCGCCACGATGCCCGTGACCGCCACCAGCGCCGCGAGCCCCGGCGACCCGAACCGCGCCCCGGCCATCTCGCCCGGCGTCACGAACCCGTGCCGGTGCGACACCGACCAGGCGCGGGCGGAGAGGATGAACGCGACCGGGGTCGTGGCGATCGCGAACGGCACCGCGAAGAAGCCGAGCGCGCCCACCCCGTAGGTCAGCGCGGGCACGGCGACGAACGTGTAGGCGGTGTACATGCTGCCGCCGAGCAGGAACCAGGTGACCCAGCTGCCGAACGCCCGGCCGCCGACGCCCCACTCCTCGAGGCTGTGGATGCTCTGCGGCTGCCGCCACCGCGCCGCCGCGAGGCCGAGCCCCATCATCACGGTCATGAGCAGCACGAACACGGCGATCTCGACGTCCCGGTCGCTCATCGGTGGGTCTTCCGGCGCACGCCGACGTAGACGATCGAGATGACCACGGTCGCGAGGACGGCGCAGGCCAGCTGGTACCAGTAGAAGAACGGCACCCCCAGCAGCGTCGGTTCGAGGCGGTTGTAGAACGGCACGGCCAGGGGCGCGACGGTCGGGAGCACCAGCAGCCAGTACAGGGGGCGGTGGCGCTGATCAGGCTCGGGCATCGCTTGATAACAGTGCGCGATCATCGAGAATGCAAAGACGAAAAGCCATCGACCCCATAGGTGCGCAGCATCGTCTCGAGCCGCCGCGCCGCCGGTGATCGGTGCTGGTGCTGGTGCTGGCTGACCACTCCGACGTCGACCGTCGCCGGCGGGTCGAACCGGTGCAGCACCGCCCCGGCCGCCTCCGCCCGCCGCGCGTAGCCGCCGGCGACGACCGCCGTCGCGCCCGCCCGCAGCAGCGGCAGGACGGCCTCGCTGTGCCGGGTCCTGACGTCCGCGCCGTCGACGCGGAACCGTTCCTGCCGGCCGAGCGGCTCGACGCGGACGGCGGGGTGCTCGACCGGCAGGTACGTGACGCCGAGCTCGCAGCGCCCGTCGACGACGTGGCGGACCAGGTCGTCCTCGTCGCGCGGGCCGTGCACGCGCACCGGCACCCCCGGATGCCGCCGCCGGAACGCCGCGATGGCCGGCGCCACGTCCACGGCCAGGGGGTCGAGGACGGCGACGTCGAGCCAGCCGGCGGCGAGGCCGACGACGCATCCGACGGCGGCCCGGGCGTCGGCGAGGTCGGCGAGCACCTTCCTGGCCGGGTCGAGCAGCGCCTTCCCGGCGTCCGTCAGGGCGAGCGGGCGCTGCCGCCGGTCGAACAGCTCCACCGACATGTCCCGTTCGAGCGCCCGGATCGACTGGGACAGCGACGGCTGTGCCACGTGCAGCGCGGCGGCCGCCGCGGTGACGCCGCCGTGCTCGGCGACGGCGACGAAGTACGCGAGCCTGCGCAGGTCCATGCCGCAGTCACCCCTCCCGCAGCGCGTGGTCTGCTTCCCGCCGGCCGTGGCCTGCTTCTCGCGGGGCGTGGTCGGCCTCTCGCAGGGCATGGTCGAGGAATGCCCGCGCTGTCGCGGACAGCTCGCCGGGGCGGTGCACGATGCCGTACGGCAGCCGCAACGCCGGCACGACCCGCCTGGCCACCGCCCCTCTGGCCACCGCCGCGGGCGTGGCCACGTCAGGCATGAACGCCGCCCCGGCCCCGGCGATGACCAGGTCGGTGATCAGGTCCCGCTGCCCGCTCTCGACCACGACCCTGGTCCTGACCCCGGCCGCCCGCAGCGCCGACTCGACCAGCAGCCGCGACGCGCTGCCGCGCGGCACGCCGAGCAGCTCCAGCCCCGCCAGATCCGCCAGCCGCACGGCCTCGGCGGTGGCCGTGTCGGTGTCGGTGGCGGCGGCAGAGGCGGAGGCGGAGGAGGGTGGGACGCGGGTCGCGGGGCGGGCGGTGTGCGGCGGCGGGAACACGAGGACCAGGTCGTGCGCGCCGAGCGCCACCTCGCACAGCCCCAGCCGGGCCGCCGGCAGGTGGACCAGGCCGAGCTCGCTCACCCCGTCGCGGACCCGGGCCAGCAGCGCCTCGTCGGTGTCGCGGTCCAGGTTGACCGACACGCCCGGGTGCGCCCGCAGGAAGCCACCGACCAGCTCGGCGCCCGGGTGCGCCCCGAGCGGCGCCGACGCCACGAGCTCCAGGCTGTCGTGCTCGGGCCGCCCGCCGACGGCCTCGCCGGCCATGGCGACGTCGCGGATCAGCACCCGGGCCGGCCCGAGGAACGCCCGCCCGGCCGCGGACAGCGTCACCCCGTGCGACGCCCGGTGGAACAGGGCCGTGCCGAGGTCGCGCTCCAGGGCCTTCACCGACTGCGACATGGTCGGCTGGGCGACGTTGAGCGCGGTCGCCGCCCTGCCGAACCCACCGTGCTCCACCACGGCGAGGAAGTACCTGATCTGCCGGGTGTCCACGGGTCACACGTCTTTCAGCACGCTTCGTGCAGAAATCATGTCGACAGTGTTACGCGTGTGTGCCGAGCGTGTCCAGGATCTGGACGCCGGACTTCGCGGCGGCCCGGCCCCCGCGACCGTGACGGCCGCGGGACCGGGCTTGCCATCAATGCCGGGACCGCTACCAGCACGCCTCGCGCTGCGGGACCCGGTCCGCGTCCGGCCGGCGGATCATCGCGGTGAGCGGTGCCAGCCGGTACTCGGCGTCGGTCACGTGCTCGCCCCATTCCGTGCCGGTGTCGTCCGTGTCGGCGCCGGTGTCATCCGTGCCGGTGCCGGCCGGGCCGGTCTCGTGGGCCGACACGACCGCCATGAACGTGTTCGGCGCGGCGCCGTGCCAGTGCCACTCGCCGGCCTCGACGACGACGGTGTCGCCGGCGCGCACCTCGTGGATCGGGCCGCCCCGGCGCTGCACCCGGCCCACGCCGTGCAGGACGGTCAGGATCCGGCCGTACGGGCAGCGGTGCCAGGCCGTCCGGGTGCCGGGACTGAACTGCGCGTGGAACGTCTGCAGGCGGGACGGCTCCAGGCCGGTGACGTCCCGGTCGATCCAGACGACGCCGGAATAGTGTTGTTGCGGGGCCTGCCGGCCTCGGCTCGGGGCACGGACGACTTCCATGGACCTTTCCTCTCTGGAAACGGACTCCCTGCTTCGGTTCGCTGCTGTGATTCGCCCGGGCGGACGCGTCAGGCCTTGTAGTCGGCCCAGGACAGGTCCCAGGCGGTCCAGCCGTCGCCCGGGTCCAGCGGCACCCCGGTGTTGCGCGTGGTGACCGGGTCACCGACGAGCGTCTGCTCGTACAGCCACTTCGCGTTCGCTGTCGAGACGTTGGTGCAACCGTGGGAGACGTTGCGCTGGCCCTGGTCGCCGACCGACCACGGCGCTGCGTGGATGTACTGGCCGCCCCACGTCAGCCGCATGGCGTACTGCACCGCGACGGTGTACTCCGGGGTGCGGAACACCGTCGAGGCTTCCCGCGACATGATGACGGTGGCGCCGCTCGACGTCGGCGTCGACGGCTTGCCGAGGCTCACCGGCATGGTCCGCACGAGTGCGTCGTTCTGGTAGACGTTCATCTGCTTCGTCGCGTTGTCGATGTCGATGGTCAGCTTCCGGCCGATCGTGACCGTCGCCGCGAAGTCCTCGTCGGCGTGACCGGAGCCGATCCGCACGCCGTTGAGCGCCTTCCGCGCGGTGATCTTCGTGCCGGGCTGCCAGTACTTCTCCGGCCGGTACATCACCTGCCGGCCGCCGAACCAGTGCCACGCACCGGGCTGCGGCGGATCGCTCTTCACGAAGAGACGCTGCTGCACGGCGGCGCGCGACTCCTGCGGGACGTCGGAGCCGAACTCCACGACGATCGGCATGCCGACGCCGTAGGTCCCGCCGTTGGTCAACATCAGGTCGGACGTGACGACCGGGCCGCTGGCCTTCGCCGCCGTGGTGAAGGCCGCCTCCCGGGTCACGGGTTTGTTGTCGGCACCGACGGCGGTGACCTTCGCGGTGTACGCCGTGCCGTAGCGCAGCGCGGTGGCGGGCACCCACGACGTACCGTCTTCGCGGAACTCGCCGGCGACCCGCTGGCCCGCCGCGTCGGTCAGGACGACCTCGGTGATCTTCCCGTCGTTGACCTTCGTGCCGATCTCGGTGCTGATCGCCACCCCCGACTCGCCCGCCGCCGGGCTGACGGCCAGCCCGACCGCCGGCGGCGGAGCGGTCGACTTCGCCGCCGTGGGCTTCTTCGTCGAACTGGTACACGCCGACAGGCCCAACTGCGCTCCCACCGCGAGCGCGACCAGCGCCGCCGCGGTCCGGCTGGGCCCCCTCATGTGTTCTGCCTGTGCATGGACATGGGGGCATCGTCGTGCGCATCGGGGCGAGGCCGGGGCGGCAATACGAGTGACAATGCGAGGGACCTGGGCCCGCGCGGTGGAATTCCTACATGACGGCGTCCACGATCTGTTGTGCGAGCCCCTCCCACTTCGCGTAGGCGTCCGGGAACGCCGACCGCTGCACCATCTGCGCGGCGATGGTGACGGCCTGCTGCTCCCAGCCCGGGATCTGGGCGAGCGCCGCGTAGAACCTGCGGGCGGACTCGTGCGGGTTCATCAGCTGGTCGACCGAACCCCAGCTCGGCCGCTGCTGGAAGAGGCCGACCGAGTCGTAGTCGTACCCCACGCCCTCGTTGGGGCGCTGCAGCGACTGCGGCACGTTCGGGTTCGCGAGGTTTCGCAGGTGGCTCTCCTGCAGGGCGGTGGCGATCCCCACGACGGCCGCGCGCCGCGGCAGGTTCAGCTGCCGGGCGACGTCGATGATCGCGACGGCGTTGTTCATCTCGGCCTGGGTCAGCCCGCCGACGGGCGCGTGCACGGTCGGCGACGGCGCCGCCGTCGACGCCGGTGGCGTGCCGGCGGGTGCCGGGGTGGTCTTCGCCGGTGCCGGGGCGGCCTTCGTCGGTGCCGGCGTGGCCTTGTTCGCGCTGTCGGCGGGTTTCCGGGTGCGGCTGCGTGAGGCCTGCCCGCCGGCCGCCGAGCGTTCGGCGTCGACGGCGAACGCCGCACTGTCCGCCGGCACGGCGGCGGGTCCGGCCGACGCCGACAGCGTCGCGGACAGGCCGATCGCCACGACCGCGACGGCGCCCACGGCGTAGCGGCGGATCTCGGCCGGCACGGGTGCACGCAGCCGGAATCGGGTCGCGTGCCGCCCCCGCCGGGAGCGGCGCAGGTGTCGGGGACCGCGTGCGGTCGCACCGTTGAGCTGCTGGTCATCGTCGGCGCCCGGAAGCATCCGGCGAGCCTAGGGAGGCCCCGGATCCGGGGTGATGCCGGGCATGCGAACCTGCCGACCGGACACTGGGCGGGCCGCACGGGGCCGGGGCGCGGTCGGCGAGGTGCACCGGGGCACGGCGCAGCCGACCGGCGGGCTGATGGCCCGTGCACCCGGCCGTTCGCCACGCCGTCGTCACGCAAGGTAGCCGACCAGCGTGGGGGTTCCGGGGGTCCTCCCGCGCCCCCGATATGGTCCTCGCATCCGCCCGGCCCGACGTCACCCACCTCGGATGACACCGCGGCGGATCCGCTGAGTCGCGTCCGCGCGAGCCGGGGAACCGAGCACCACCGGGGTGAATCCGCGGGGCCAGCGCCTCGCGGTAGGGCGATCCTCCCGCCCGAACCCGTCAGCTAACCCGGTAGGCGGCACCGGAAGGAGCACTCCGTGCAGCCACTGACCCGGCATCGCCCGTGCCGCAGCACCTCGGGCACCTCGACCCTCGGCCCGGCCCGGTAGTCGCCGACCGTCACCGCACCGGCCCTCGGCCGGCGTGGCACCCCCCTGCCCGGATCACGTCCGGCACCGGCAACAGCAGCCGTCATCGAGCATGTCTGTCGAGGTACCCGTGAGTTACCTGTACAAACCCAGGCACCAGAACCAGAGCCCCGCCCCGTCGCGCTTCCGCGTGCTGCCGATCGCGGCCGCCGCGGCGGTCCTCGGGGTGACGGCGGCCGTCGGCGTGGCCGTGCACGCCTCGACCCCCGCACCGGTGGCCGACGCGCAGTCGGTGACGTCCGCGGATCCGTCCGGAACCGGCGCCGGTCCGGCCGGGCGTGACCGGCAGCGGACCCAGGCGGCGCCCGACGCCGCCTCCGCCCCGTCGAAGGCCCCCGCCGGTACCGCGACGTCCAAGCCCGCCCCGCCCGCCGCCTCGGCCAGCCCCACCAAACCGGCGGCCCCGGCGGAGAAGGAGCTCGCGTACCGGTTCGCCTGGCAGGAGAACTTCTACTACTGCGGCCCGGCGGCGACCCGGATCGCGCTGACCGCGCGGTCGATGTACCCGTCCCAGTCCGAGGTCGCCCAGAGCCTGCACACGACCGTCAACGGCACCAACTCCGCCGACGACACCACCCGGTCGCTCAACGAGTACACGAAGACCTCCTTCTACAAGTCGCACTTCATCCCCGGTCAGTCGGCCACCCAGGCGGAGATCGACCAGATGCAGGCCGACGTCGTCAACGCGATCACCAACGGCTACGCCGTGGTCGCCAACATCGCCGGCTCCACCGTGGACGACAAGGGCAACTCGCACTCGTACCCGGGCGGCCACTACCTCACGGTGGTGGGGTACCTCGACGGCGGCAAGACGGTGAAGATCGCCGACCCCGCGGACGCCCTGGGCGTCGGGTACTACACGCTGACGACGGCCAAGCTCGCGCACTGGACCGCCCTGCGCGGATACTCCGCCTGACACGGCCGTCAGCGGCTCGCGGTCAGCGGCCCAGTGCGCGTACCCGGCTGGGTGGCCGGAACGCCTGGGCCGGCTGGCCGCGCAGCGCGCTCGCCATGGTCTGCGCGACGGCGGCGTTGACCGAGCCGGAGACGCCGCTGCCCACGTGGTCGTTCGGGTTGTCCACGTTCACCGCGATGCCGGCCGCCGCGATCTGCGGGGTGAAGCCGACGAACGTCTCGGTCGAGTTGTACTCGGAGCTGCCGGTCTTGCCCGCGACCGGGCGGCCGCCCAGGATGCCGGACACGTTCTCCGCCGTGCCGCCGTCGCACTTGCCGTACGCCGAGGACCGGCTGACCGGGCACCGTGCCGCGTCGGTCGCGGCGGCCGCCACGTCGGCGCTGACCGCCTGCCGGCACTTCGGGGCGGCGGCGTCGACCGGTTTGCCGTTGGAGTCGGTGATCGACAGCACCGGCAGCGGCTGGCAGTACAGGCCGCCGGCGGCGACCGCCGCGTAGGCGTTGGCGAGGTCGAGCGGTGTGGTCGAGGCGACGCCGAGGGTGAACGCTCCCCACTGGTCCGCCTTGGCCGCCATCGCCGCGTCCTCGGCGGAGCGGAACGTGATGCCGAGCCGCTGCGCCATCTCGACCACGCGGCGCGCGCCGATCTGCTGTTCGAGCCAGACGAAGTAGGTGTTGACCGAACGGCCGAAGCCGTTCCACATCGTCCGGTTCCCGTTCATCCAGCTCGGGGAGTCGTTCCCCGGGCACCACTTGCCCCCGCAGCTGCCCGGGCCGCTGGCCGGCCACACGGTCGCTATCCGGCCCGGTGAGTTGAAGTTGGTGCTCAACGGCATGCCCGCGTCGAGCGCGGCGAGCATGGTGAACATCTTGAACGTCGAACCCGCCTGATATCCGGCGACGCCACCACCGCCCGCGATGAGCTGGTTGACGGTGTTCGGGAACAGTGGATGCTGGGGCGGGTTGGGTTCCAGGCTGTAGTGGCGGTTGACGGCCATCGCCAGGACCCGGCCGGTGCCGGGGGTGACGACGGCCGTCGGCATCGACCGCGCGCTGCCGTAGCCGTAGACGCTCAGGGACTGGTTGAGCGTGGCCGCCTGGATGCCCGGGTCAAGCGAGGTGACCACGGTGTAGCCGCCGGTGCGCAGCGCCTCGTCGCGGTCGGCGCGGGTGGCGCCGAACTCGGGCTGGCTGCCCCACCACTGGCGGAAGTAGTCGCAGAAGAAGCCCCAGTCGTTGTGCTCCCGCGGGACGGACACGCAGTTGTTGGGCAGGTCGCGCTCGTTGATCTTCAGCTCCTGGCCCTTCGCCGCGGTGGCGTCCGCGGCGCTGATCATCTTCATCTTCGCCATCGAGTCGAGCGTGTAGGCGCGGCGCCGCAGGGCCGCGTCGCGGTCGCCGCTGATCGGGTTGTCGCCGTCGGGGGACTGCAGCAGCCCGGCGAGCAGCGCCGCCTCGGGCAGCGTCAGCTCCAGGGCCGACTTGCCGAAGTACGTCTGGCTGGCGGCGTAGATGCCGTAGGCGCCGGCACCGAAGTAGGCGATGTTCAGGTAGCCCTGGAGGATGTCCTGCTTGCTCAGGTGCTGTTCCAGCTTCGTCGCGTAGCGCATCTCGCGCACCTTGCGGGCGGGCGTGTCGGCGAGCGAGTCGACCCGCTGCTGCGGCGACAGGGTCGGGTCGTTCTTCAGCACGTTGCGCACGTACTGCATCGTCAGCGTCGAGGCGCCCTGCTGGGCGTTGCCCCTGCCGTTGGAGACCAGCGCGCGCAGGACGCCCCTGCCGTCGACACCCTGATGCTGGTAGAAGCGGGTGTCCTCGGCCGCGACGACGGCCTGCTGGAGCACCGGTGCGATCTGGTCCAGCGGCACGTCCTTGCGGTTCTCGTCGTAGAACGTGGTGATGAGCGTCTTGCCGTCGTTGGCGTAGACGTAGGTGGCCTGCGGCGGCGGTGGCAGCGCCAGGTCCGCCGGGAGGTTCGTCCAGACGTCACGGCTCGCGTTCACCGTGGAGCCGCCGATGAACGCGAGTGGCAGTACACCGGCGGCCACGACCAGACCCGAGATGACGCCGCACAGCAGGAGCCGGCCGAGCCCCCGGATCCAGCGTGCTGAGCGGCTCGGCGCCCCGGCTTTCGCACGGCGGCTGCTGGCGCTGTGCGCGGGTCGGCTTCGGGCGCGGACGAGGCGCATTGGCTTCTCCCCAGGAGACAACGGGTGGTTCGCTAGCCGCCGATCCGACGTGGACCGATGTGACCGGCGCGCCGCTACCCGGGGGGGTGCAGGGCCAAACGGCGGGAGTGCCCGCCCGCCCCGATCGTCACCCCGGGGCGAGGTTCACCCCTCCGCGGGCCGGCGATCCCCCTGGTGAGGAGGGATCGGATGACGGCCGGGCAATCGGGCGCCCGGACCCGGCAGCCTCTGTTCGGCTGGATCGCGCGGCGCACTGTGGCCGTTCGAGCGGGGGCTCAGCCGGTGCCGGCGGGAGCTCACCGGCGACGGCTCACGGGCGACCGCCGACAGAGCGGTCCGCGGCCCGACACCGCTGCCACGCGAGGCGACCGAAGGGAAACGACGCCATGTGCGGCTTCCTGATGTACGTGGGGGACTTCGCCATCTCCCCAGAGACCCTCGGACTGGTGGAACGGCAACTCGAGTTGCTCGACCACCGCGGCCCCGACGACATGGCCCTGGAGAAGGCCGGACAAGGCGTGGCGGCCGGTTTCAAACGGCTCGCCATCATCGACGTGCAAGGCAGCCGGCAGCCGTTGCGGTACCCGCCGAGCGGGCCGGATGCGGGCCGGTGGACGCTGGTCTTCAACGGCGAGATCTACAACTTCGAGGCACTGCGCGAGGAACTGATCCGCGTGCACGGCGCGGAGTTCGCCACGGGCGGCGACAGCGAGGTGGTCGCCGCCGCCTACCACTACTGGGGCGAGGCCGCGCTCGGCCGGCTCCGCGGCATGTTCGCGTTCGCCCTCTGGGACGAGGCCACCGAGACGGTGCACGCGGCGCGGGACCAGTTCGGGATCAAGCCGCTGTACTACCTGCCGACCGTCGACGGGCTGTGGCTGTCGAGCGAGAAGGCGCCGCTGCTGGGGGTCGCCGGCGGGGAGCTCGACCAGACCGCGCTGTCGCTCTACCTGACGATGCAGTACGTGCCCGAGCCGTACACCTTGCACCGGCACATCGCGCGGCTGCCCAGCGGCGGGCTGCTCACCCGCGCGCTCGGCTACCCGCCGGTGGTCCGGCGTCTCAACCGGCCGAAGTTCCGGCCGGACCCGGCGGTCACCGAACAGTCCATTGTGGACGAGCTGCGCGACGCGCTGCGGGAGAGCGTGCGATGCCACCTGCGGGCGGACGTCCCGGTCGGAGCGTTCCTGTCCAGCGGGATCGACTCGACCGCCATCGTCGCGCTCGCCGCCGAGGTCCACCCACGCCTGCGCGCCTTCACCGCCGGCTTCGACACCGCCACCGCGTACTCCGAGCTCGACGTGGCCGAGCAGTCCGCCCGCCACCTCGGCGTCGACCTGGTGCCCACCATCGTCAATCCCGAGCAGGTGATGGTGGCGCTGCCGCGCATCATCTGGCACCTCGGCGATCCGGTCGCCGACCCGTCGATCGTCCCGCTGTACTTCCTGGCGCAGACGGCGGCCGAACACGTCACCGTGGTGCTGTCGGGCGAGGGCGCGGACGAGCTCGCCGGCGGCTACACCATCTACGGGGAGCCACGTTCCCTCGCACCGGTGCGCCGCCTCGGCGCACCGATCCAGCGCGGCCTGCGCGCCCTGGCCCGTGCGGTCCCCGACGGTGTCAAGGGCAAGAGCTACCTGCTGCGGGCCACGACGCCGATCGAGACGCGGTACTTCGGCAACGCCCGCGTCCTCGGCGACGAGGAGAAGGCCCGGATCCTCCTGGGCGGCCCGGGGGTGGGCCACCCGCACGTGACCGCGGCGCTCTACGCCGAGGCCGCGGACCTCGACGACCTCACCACCATGCAGCACATCGACATCAACACGTGGCTGCCCGGCGACATCCTGACCAAGGCCGACCGGATGTCGATGGCTCACTCGCTGGAGCTGCGCGTGCCGTTCCTGGACAAGGGCGTGTTCGAGGTCCTGTCCCGGCTGCCCGACCGGCTGAAGGTGCCACCCCGCGGCCGCACCACCAAGTACGCGCTGCGCCGGGCCCTCGCAGGCATCGTGCCGGACTTCATCACCGACCGTCCGAAGCTCGGCTTCCCGACCCCGGCCCGGCGCTGGCTGCGCACGGAGCTCGCGGAATGGGCCCACCACGTCCTGTCCACGTCGGGCGCCGGCCACCTGATCGACCTCAAGTACGCCCACGAGCTGCTCACCCAGCACGAACGCGGCGACGCCGACAACGCCCGCAAACTGTGGATCCTGCTGACGTTCTGCCTGTGGCACGGCATCTTCGTCGACGGCTCGGTCGTCCCCACACTGCCCGAACGCCGCCCCCGCCCCGCCCGCGCCATCTGACGCCCACCACCCGCGACACACGCCGGACCGTGCGCGCGCTGCCCTGCGCGCACCGGCCCGCGTGCGTCCTCAACCGAGCGGCCGCTGTCCTGCGTGCTGGACCACGTGCGTGCCGAACCGTGTGGGGGCGCTGGACTGTGTGGCCGCTGGATCGTGCGCGCCGGCTGTGCCCGCGATGGACCGTGGGCCTGGACTCTGTGCGCGATGGACCATGTGCGCTGGACTGTTTGGACGCTGGACCGTGTGCGTTGTCCGACCGTGTGCGGCGTCCGACCGCGTGCGTGCTGGACGGCATGGACGCTGGATCGTGTGGACAGTGTGCGCCCGATCGTGTGCGCCCGATCGCGTGCGGCTGGACCGCATGGCGCTGGACGGCATGGCACCAGGCCGAATGACGCCCGACCGTATGGCGCTGGGCCGCATGAAGCCTGACCGCGTGGCGCCGACCGCTCGTCGCTGGACCGCGCTGCGCGCCCGACCGCGCGGGCATCGGCGTCGCTCCGGGCGACCGCGGACCAGCGGGAACGCTCCTCCCGGTGGTCTCCCGGCGACCTCAGCTTCCGTGCCAGGCCGCCGGCATCACACGCGCATTGGGCCACCACCTGGTCCCGCGCGGCGAGCCACCGCCGGTCCGCCACCCGCCCCTCCCCGCAGCAGAGCGGGTGTCGTCCGCGGGGAGACGCGGGCCGCAGCGCCGATCACGACGGGTCCGGCTCGCTGATGGCGTCGAGGATCTGCTGGCCGAACTTGGCGAGCTTGTTCTCCCCGACACCGCTGATCGTCGACAGCTGCGCCAGAGTCGCCGGGGCCTCCGTGGCGATCTGCCGCAGCGTCGCGTCGTGGAAGATGACATACGCCGGGACGCTCTGCTCCTTCGCCGTCGCCGAACGCCACGCACGCAGCCGCTCGAACAGCGGCGCCGCCTGCGCCGGCAGCTCCGTCGCCGCGGCCGCGCCGCGCTGCTTGGCGACCTTCGCCGCCGACACGGGCCGCTCCGGCTCCCGGCGCAGCATCACCTGCCGCCGCCGGCCGAGCACCTCCGCGCTGTCGTCGGTGAGCACCAGCGTGCCGTAGTCACCCTCGACGGCGAGCAGGCCCTGCGCGAGCAGCTGCCGCACCACCGCCCGCCACTCCGCCTCCCGCAGGTCGGCGCCGACCCCGAACACGGTCAGCTCGTCGTGGTGCCACTGCACGACCTTGTCGGTCTTCTTGCCGAGCAGGATGTCGATGCACTGCCCGGCGCCGAACTTCTGGTTGCGCTCCTTCTGCAGCCGGTACACCGTCGACAGCAGCTTCTGCGCCGGCACCGTGCCGTCCCATGACTCGGGCGGGCTCAGGCACGTGTCGCAGTTGCCGCACGGCTTGCTCTGCTGCCCGAAATAGGCCAGCAGCTGCACCCGCCGGCACTCGACCGTCTCGCACAGCGCCAGCATCGCGTCGAGGTGCCGGCCCAGCCCCCGCCGGTGCGCCGCGTCGCCCTCCGAGCCTTCGATCATCTTGCGTTGCTGGACGACGTCCTGCAGGCCATAGGCCAGCCACGCGTTGGACGGCAGGCCGTCCCGCCCGGCCCGGCCCGTCTCCTGGTAGTAGCCCTCCACCGACTTCGGCAGGTCCAGGTGCGCGACGAACCGCACGTCGGGCTTGTCGATGCCCATCCCGAACGCGATCGTCGCGACCATGACCAGACCGTCCTCCCGCAGGAACCGGGCCTGGTTGTCGGCGCGGGTCCGCGCGTCGAGCCCTGCGTGGTAGGGCAGCGCCGAGATGCCGTTGTCCTTCAGGAACTCGGCGATCTTCTCCACGCTGGCGCGGGACAGGCAGTAGACGATGCCGGCGTCGTCGCGGTGCTCGGTGCGCAGGAGCTCCAGCAGCTGCCGCCGCGGCTCCTGCTTCGGCACGATCCGATACTGGATGTTGGGCCGGTCGAAGTTCGACACAAAGTGCCGCGCCCCGGTCAGCCCCAGTCGGGTGGCGATCTCCTTGTGGGTGGCCGTCGTCGCGGTCGCCGTCAGCGCGATCCGCGGCACGTCGGGCCACCGCTCGTGCAGCACCGACAGGTTGAGGTAGTCGGGCCGGAAGTCGTGCCCCCACTGCGACACGCAGTGCGCCTCGTCGATCGCGAACAGCCCGATCTTCCCGCGCTCCAGCAGCCGCATCGTCTGCGGGGACGCGAGGGCCTCCGGCGCGAGATACAGCAGGTCGAGCTCGCCGCCGACGAACGCGGCCTCGACCGCCCGGCGGCTGTCGAAGTCGAGCGTCGAGTTGACGAACCCGGCCCGCACACCCAGCGCCGTCAGCGCGTCGACCTGGTCCTGCATCAGCGCGATCAGCGGCGAGATCACCACCGCCGTGCCCTCGCGGACCAGCGCCGGGATCTGATAGCACAGCGACTTGCCGCCGCCGGTCGGCATCAGCACGAGCGCGTCGCCACCGCCGATGACGTGCTCGATGATCTCTTGCTGGCTGCCCCGGAACGTGTCATATCCGAACACCCGGCGCAGGACCTCGATCGCCGGCCCGGCCGTCTCAACCCCCACGGTGCTGTCCACGCGGCGATTCTACGAGCGGCGACCGACAAGAATCGCCGCCGTGACGGCCGGTGGACGATCTGACTACTGGCTGAACACGATCGGGCGCACCTCGATGGCGTTCCACTTCGCGTCGGGGATCATCGCGGCGAGCTCCACCGCCCGCTCCTTCGACTCGCACTCGACCAGGTAGAAGCCGGCGAGGAACTCCTTGGCCTCCACGTACGGCCCGTCGGTCACCGTCTCCGCGCCGGCCCTGATCCGGACCACCGCGCTGTCCTTCGGGTCGGCCAGGGCGTGCGTGCTCACCATCTCACCCGATTCGGTGATCGTGGTGATGAACCGCTCGTGCCCGGCCATCACCTCGTCGACGTCCGCCTGCGTCAGCGTCGACCAGACGTCCGGGTTCATGTGGATCAGCAGCAGGTACTTCACGGGAACGCTCCTCTGTCGTCGGGTGCTCGCACCGACTGGTCGGAGCCGCCGCGCGGTGCTCTACACGTCTCTCAGGAATTCTTCACCGCGGCCGGCAGGGGCAGCGACTGGGTCAGCTTGGTCAGGGTCGTCGCCGCCTTCGCGAACTGGGTGCCGTTCGGGTGCACGGACAGCACCGCGACGATGTACCGGTCGCCGTCGCCGACCGTCCCCGTCGTGTGCAGGACCTCGCCGCTCATGTCCGGCGCGTTCGGCGGCGCGGCGACACCGACGAACTGCCCCGGCGCGGAGGGCTGATACGCGGCCGGCGCGGCGCACGGCGTGGCCGGGTTGTCACCGAAACCGGACCATCCCTGCTTCGCCGACCACGGCTTGCTGAACGTGCTCGGGATGCCGAACGACTGGTCGTACTTGTCGGTGCCGCACTTCGTCGACGCGTGCAGGTTGCCCATGATGTAGTCGCGCACCGGCGCCGGCGCCTTGTCGAGGATGAACTGGTAGACGCGCACCAGGTCGCCCGCGCTCACGGCGGTGTACCCCCAGTAGCCCGGCTGGCTCACCGGCGGCGGCGCGGTGTCCTGCAGCCCGAGCCGCTGCACCATCCGGGTCACGATCTCCCGCTGCCCGTTGGCCTTCCACAGCCCCGTCGCGGCGCTGTCGTCGCTGCTGCGCAGCATCACGTCGAGCTTCGGCTTGTCGGCCGCCGGCACGGTGTACGACGGACCCTTGTCCCAGAAGTAGTCCAGCGCGATCAGCAGCTTCACCAGTGACGCCGACCTGAACCGCCAGCTCGCCTTCTGCTGTACAACGAACGCCCCCTGCTGCCGGTCGAAGATCACGATCCCCGCCGTCACCCCGGCCGGCACCGCGACCGTGGCCACGCCCGACGGGGACGGGCTGGCCGCCGCGGAGGGCGTGGAGAGTCCCGCTGAGGCGCTGCCCACGCCACTGCCCGACCGGGCGGGCTGGGCGGTCTGCGCGGCGCCCGGGTCCTCGGACCCGCACCCGGTGAGGACGAGCAGCGCGATGCCCGCGACCACGGCGCTGAGCACGACCCTCACCCGCCGGACCCCGGTCACGTCCCACGCCGGCGGGAGCGTCGACGCGGTGCTGGGCGGTGCCGCCGGCTGGGTGACCCGGGTCGAAAGCATGGTCCATCCTCACGCTCCGCCTGCCGGAGCACAAACCCCGGGCGGTATTTGACGTGAGGTGGCCGGGGCGGGAGCGTTCGCCGAGGCCGGGACGGGTCCGGAGTGCGTCACCATGGCGGGGTGGGGGACCGGGGGCGTCCGCGGTGGGCCGCCCTCGCCCTGGCGGTCCCGGTGGTGTTGCTGCTCGCCGGGTTGTGGAAGGCGATCGCGCTGTTCGCCATCGTGTGCGCCGGCATGGTCACGCCGGTGCTGGCCGGACAGTGGCGGAGCCGTCACCGGCAGCGGGCGGCGCACGCGGGCGGAGCGCAGGTGTGGGCCGGGCACCTGGCGCTGGACAGCGCCGTCGGGCTGTGGGAGGTCGGCGTCGGCGCGGCGTTCCTGTTCGGCGCGGGTGTGCCGGTGCGCCTCACCCCGCAGCCGCTCGGGCTCCTGATCGAGGTGCGCCGGTCACGGCTGCGCGAGGGCGTGGCCGGGCACCGGGCGGAGGGCTGCCGTCCGGGCCGGGCGCCGATCCTCGTCTCGTGGGTGGACATCGCGTCGGTACGGCAGGCCCGCCCGACCCGGGTGACCGACTGGGGCAAGGTGGGTGTACTGCCGTTCGACGTCATCGAGGTGGTGCTGCGCGACGGCGGGGTGCTGCCGTTCGCCACGCCGGACGCGGCCGGACTCGCCGACCTGATCGCGCTGCGGACCGCCGCCGGGCCGGGTTCGGGAGACGAACGACCCGGGTGATCGACCGGAGACTCTGCGTGGCTGAGTTGCGCCGGTTTCTGGCGCTTCCGTACGGTGGTCTTCCATGGCAGAGCTGATCGAGGTCGGTGTCTGGTTCGAGGCCCGGCCGATCACCGTTGAGCAGGGCGTCGACCGCTTCGAGGCGCTGCGGCGCGGCGACACCGGATGGGCCGCGGCGGACCCCGGGATCGAGAAGTTTCACCGCGAGGTGCTGGCCGGCGTCGACGCCGCGTGGTGGGCCGGTCCGGTCGTCGCGGCCGACACGCACGTGCTGCTCAGCCTGCAGCCGGAGACGCCGGAGGCAGCGCTCGACCTCGTGCACCGGGTGGCCGACGAGTGCGAGCTGCTCTGCTTCCAGCGCCCCGGTCGGCACCAGCCCGCGGCGCTGTGGCAGCCGCGCAGGCTGCTGAGGGTGCCGGTGCCCCGGCTATCGACCGAGGACGGCTCGCTCGCGCACCACCCGACCGGTGACGACATCCGCGACTTCCTCGGCCGGCTCGACGCGGACAACCGCTCCGCCGTGCTGTGGCGGGAGGACGGGTCGTCGATCCGCGTCACGTACGTGCCGGGCCAGCGCAGCTGGAAGCTGGAGACCGTCGTGGGCGAGGAGCGGGGCGAGACGGTGCAGGACGACCTCGCCGGCGTCGCCGAACGGTTCGAGGCCTTCGCCCAGTCGTGAGGCGTCGTGGTCGCCCGACCTGACCGCCGGCGCGGCCCTGCCCGCGGGATGCGGGCGGGCCGGCCGGTGCCGGGTCAGGGGGTGGTCCGGGTCCGGACGGTGAGCTGGGTGCGGTGGTGGGCCGGGGAGGTCACCTCGTCGAGGATGGCCGTGGCCAGGTCCGCGTAGGTCGTGGTGCCTTCCGCGATACGGCCGTCGGTGGTGACCTCATATGCGCCGGTGCCGGGGGTGTCGACCAGTTCCATCGTCGGCGTGAACACCACCCAGTCCAGGGAGCCCTCGCGCAGCGCGGACAGCTCGGCAACCCGGCCCAGCGAGAACGGGCGGTAGGCGTCTGGGAAGGACTCCGCCTCGTACAACTTCACACCGTCCGGACCGTCGAGGGTCGTCGCCAGCCCCACCACCAGCAGCCGCTTCGTGCCGGCCAGGGTGAGGCCGTCCAGGAGGGAGCGGGTGCCGGCGCCGTACAGGTCCGTGGGGTCGATGTCGGCCGTGTAGATCGCGCTGACCGCGACGTCGTGCCCCGCGGCGACGGCCGCCACCGCGTCCGCGTCCGTGACGTCGCCGGCGACCGCGCCCGCGACGTCCGGGTGCCGTGCCGGATCCCGTACCACCGGCGTCACCCGCAGCCCTCGATCCCTCGCCGCCGCCGTGATCCGCCGGCCTGCCCGCCCACCTGCTCCGAACACCACCAATGAGGTCATGCCGGCGACCATAGGAGGCGAGACGTCGGTAACTGCAACGTAACCGAGGCGTGCGCTACGTTCGGCTGCGTGAGCGAGCCACTGCCGCGCGACCTGTTCGACCCCGCGTGCCCGTCGAACGCCACGCCGTTCCAGATCGGCGACAAGTGGGCCGGGATGGTCCTCGTCTGCCTCGAGGACGGGCCGCGCCGCTTCTCCGAGCTGCGCGTGCCGATGCACCGCGTCTCCGCCAAGGTGCTCGCCGAGACCCTCCGCGCCCTCGAACGCGACGGCATGATCACCCGTACCGCGTACGACGAGGTGCCGCCGCGCGTCGAGTACGCGCTGACGCCGCTCGGGCGGACGCTGTTCCCCGCGATGGCCGCCTGCCGGGCCTGGGCCGTCGAACACCTTCCGGCGGTGCTCGACGCCCGCGAGCAGTACGCCAGCAGGAGCGCGTGATGTTCCGCCGGTACGTGGCGATCGGGGACAGCACCACCGAAGGCATGGACGACCCGGACGGCGCCGGCGGCTACCGCGGCTGGGCGGACCGCTTCGCCGCGCACGTCGCCCGCGCACAGCCCGGCCACCGGCTCGAGTACGCGAACCTGGCCATCCGCGGCCGCACCACCGCCCGCATCCGCGCCGAGCAGCTCCGGCCGGCCCTCGACCTCGCGCCCGACCTCGCCACCGTCGTCGCCGGCATGAACGACATCCTGCGCGGCTCCTTCGACGTCGCCGCCGTCTCCGGTGACCTCCTCGCCATGCAGAAGGCCCTGATCGGCGGCGGCGCCACGGTCATCACGTTCACGCTGCCCGACCCCGCCCCGGTCATGCCGATCGCGAAGCCGCTGCGCGGCCGGGTCCTCGCCCTCAACACCGCGATCCGCGACGCGTGCGCCGCCAGCGGGGCGATCCTGCTGGACCTCGGCGCGTACCCGGTCGCGTCCGACCCGCGCCTGTGGAGCGACGACCGCCTGCACGCCAACAGCGCCGGCCACGAACGCATCGCCGCCGCCCTCGCCCACGCCGCCGGCCTGCCCGGCACCGACGAGTCGTGGACCTCGCCGCTGCCGTCCCCTCCGCTGCGCCGCCGGCACGAGGTGCTCCGGGCGGAGCTCGCCTGGGGCCGCCGCCACCTGCTGCCCTGGCTCGGCCGCCACCTGCGCGGCAAGTCCTCCGGCGACGACCGCTTCCCGAAACGCCCCGACCCGTCCCCGGTCGACCTCCCGGACGCCTGACCCGCCACAACCCCTGCCCGCCGCGCCATGGATCCCGGCGCTCCGGCCAAGATCCCCGGCTTGATCCTTCCCGGTGTCTGACCCATCGCAGACGTGAACCGCGTCCGAGCTGCCGCATCGTCGTCTCGCGGTCCGTGCCCCGCCACGGTGCCTCCGGGCGCCGTGGCGAGCGGTGCCGCCGTCCACCGGCCGGACCACCTCCCACGGAGCGGGTCACGACGCGATGGGCTGCGGATCGCGCCCACCACGGACGACAAGAAGTGCCGCCGGCCACCCGGCCATGTCGCCACAAGCAGCCACCGCCGGCGCGGCTCACCCCTTCAGCTCGCCCTCAAGCAACCGTCCCGTCCCGGCTCGCCTCGACGCATCGGACCGGCGGCCCGGTGCAGCCTTGAGCGACCGGCCAGGCGCGGCCGGTGCAGCCTTGAGCAACCGGCCCGGCGCGGCCGGCACCGCGGAGCATGCGGAGCTGTTGGTGGTGCTGACGAGTGGACGGACGGCACAGTCGGAGTGCCGGGTGGGCAGCGGCCCGGCCGGTCAGGGCACCCGCCGCGCCGGGTGGGTTCGCTGCTCGGTCAGGGGACCAGGATCACCTTGCCGCGGACGTGGCCGGACTGGCTCAGGTCGTGGGCGGCGGCAGCCTCCGACAGCGGGAACACCCGCTCGACCGGCATCGTGAAGCGGCCCTGGCGGTACAGGTCGGCGGCCTCCTCCAGGGTCTGCCAGGCGCGGCCCTCCGAGCCGTCCGTGACCCGGGCGCCGAGCGTCGGTGCGTCGAAGTCCACGAGGCTGACCACGTCGGACGGCGCGGGCGTCAGCGTGATCAGCTGCGCGACCGCGCCGCGCCCCGCGGTGTCGAGGGCGACGTCCACGCCCTGTGGCGCGGCGGCGCGGATGCGGTCGGCCATGCCTTCGCCGTACGTGACGGGAATGGCGCCGATCGAGCGCAGGAACTCGTGGTTGCGCTCGCTGGCGGTGCCGATGACCGCGGCCCCGCGGGCGACCGCGAGCTGGGTCGCGGCGATGCCGACACCGCCGGCGGCGCCGTTGACGACCAGCGTCTGCCCCTTCTCGAGACCGAGCAGCGCGAGCGCGCGGCCGGCCGACTCGACGACACCGGGCAGCCCGGCCGCCTCCTCGAACGACATCGCCGCCGGCTTGGCCACCCACAGCTTCATGACGGCGTGCTCGGCGGCGCCGCCACCGGCCGCGAGCCCGAAGACCTCGTCGCCGACCTGCGCGTCCGCCCCCGGGCCGACGGCGTCGACGACACCCGACACGTCGCCGTGCGGGATCACCGGCAGCCGGGTCGGTGTCGTGTCGCCGAACAGGCCGCTGCGGACCTTCCAGTCGAACGGGTTGATGCCCACCGCCCGCACCGCGATCCTGACCTGCCCCGGCCCGGGCTGCGGCGGGTCGACGTCGACGACGTGCAGGACGCTCGACGGCCCGTATTCGGAATACCGCAACGCTTTCACGGGTGCCCCTCCGATGGTGGTGTACGTGCTGCGCGGCCGCTGGGCCCGATACCCCGCAACCGCCGGTTCAATGGTCGAACGGCCCGCCCGGCGGGTCAGGTGTTGAGTGGCCGGCGGGCCACCAGCAGGACGTGCGTGTCGGGCCACGGCAGCGGCGTCCCGTCCTGGGCCGAGAGCGCCGCGACCTGGGCGAGCCGGTGCTCGACGATCCAGTCGTTGCGCCACGAGTGCGACGCGGCGTCGACCTCGAAGCCCACGTCGGTCAGCAGCGCCTTCCAGTCGGCGAACTCCAGCCCGCAGAACTGCTCGTGTGCCTCGGACAGCCAGTTGTCGGGATAGTCCTTGTGGGTGAGGAACTCCATCGCGTCGCCGAGGGCGATGTCGACGGTGCCGTCGGCCCGGGCGTCGAACGGTAACGGGAAGTGGAAGTCGGCGGCGAACCGGTCCAGCCGCGCCCTGGTCGGCAGCCCTTCGACGTGTGCGGCGATCTCCTCGCGGGTCAGGCCGTCCAGGTCGACGAGCGGACCGCCGGCGGCGCCCTGCAGCGCGAGCCGCACCCGCAGGTCGCGGTTGTCGGGGCCGGACACGTCGGAGTTGATCCAGACGCCGCCGGGGACCGTGTGGTCGTAGATGGCCTGGGCGAAGCGGCGCAGCGAGTCCATCCGCTGCCCGTAGGACCAGATCTCGTGCGTCAGCGCGAACGTCAGCGTCGTGTCGACCGACCGGGGCGCGAAGACGGCCCCGCCCAGCACGTTGCGGCAGTAGAAGTAGACGTTGGGATTGGTGAACCAGCCCTGCGCCTTGCGGTGCATACATTCCTCGAACAGGTGACGGGCGACCTCGACACCGATGAGGTCGCTCTCGCGCAGCGCAGGCTCCCGGTCGGCGAGGGCGAGGACCGCGCCGGCGCCGCAGCCGACGTCGACGATCCTGCCGGGCCGCACATGCCGGCGGACCAGCTCCCACTTGCGCTCGGCGCTCGCCTCGAACGCCTCGGCATAGGTGCGGTAGTCACGGGTCGTGGTGAGGCCGCCCTCCTCGCCGACGACCGGATCGTTGACGACCTGGGCGACCTGCTCACCGAGCCGATACCGGTCGAAGACGTCGAGCGTCGCGGGGTGCGCCAGCTCCCGCCACGCGGGGTCGCCGGCGGCGAGCCGCAGCAGCACGTCCCACGGCCGGTCGGGCACCGGGTCGCGCTCGGCCTCGACGCCGGCGATCGCGAAACCGAGCTCGGCATACATCGCCGCGACCTCGGGTGTCGAGCACGCCACCACGGTGTCGTGCGGCGTCAGGGTGCGGCCGAGCACGGACTCGACGCTCTTGAGGGTGACCTCGGCGAACCGGTCGGTGTGCGCGGTGTCGAACACCGGCACCACGAGGGACCGCAGCCCCTCCTGGACGCTGAACCGCTCGATCGCCGCCTGCCGCCGGTCATAGCCGACGGGGTTGCGTTTGGTGTTCTGATGGTTGGCGCTCGTCACCGCCCACACGACCGTGCGCCCGCCCTCATCCGTCGGGGCGGCGAGCTCGCGCAGGTAGCCGGCCTGGAACCTGGTCAGCAGGTGGTGTCGGCCGGGGAACAGGACGAAGCGCTCCACAGGTCAGCCCTCGGCTGCCGGTGCCGGGCCGGTGCTCTGCACGACCTCGAACTCCAGCAGGCTCGCCCCGGACGCCACCGGCTTGGCCCGCTCACCCGAGTGCGCCTCCATCGCGGGGCCCTTCACCCACGCCTGGAAGTCCTCCTCGGTCTCCCACCGTGTGTAGACGAAATAGCGGGTCTCGCCGGCCACCGGGCGCAGCAGCTCGAAGCCCAGGAACCCCTTCGACCCCTCCACGGCACCGTGCCGCGCACCGAACCGGCGCTCCAGCTCAGGGCCCGCACCTTCAGGAACCTCGATCGCGTTGATCTTCACAACCGCCATGCCAACCACACTAGCGACCCCCACCGACAGTTCTTCCCCACCAGCGAGGGGTCGACGCCGCCGACAATGCGGTGGGAGGCGTCCGGGGGCGGGTGCGAGAATCGCGACGTGACCGATGTGCTTGATGATCTGCAGTGGCGGGGCCTGATCGCGCTCTCGACGGACCTCGACGAGTTGCGCGCCGAGATGGCGAAGGGGCCGCTGACCTATTACTGCGGCTTCGACCCCACCGCGCCGAGCCTGCACATCGGGCACCTGCTCCAGGTGCTGACGATGCGCCGCCTCCAACTGGCCGGCCATCGTCCCCTCGCGCTGGTCGGCGGCGCCACCGGCCTCATCGGCGACCCGCGGCCGACCGCCGAGCGGCAGCTGCACTCGCGTGACCAGGTCGCGGAGTGGGTGGACAAGATCCGCGGGCAGATCCAGCCCTACCTGGACTTCACCGGTGACAACGCGGCGACCATGGTCAACAACCTGGACTGGACCGCGCCGATGTCGGCGATCGACTTCCTGCGCGACATCGGCAAGTACTTCCGGGTCAACAAGATGCTGACCAAGGACGCCGTCAGCGCG
Source organism: Dactylosporangium maewongense (assembly GCF_039531485.1). Classification (NCBI taxonomy): domain Bacteria; kingdom Bacillati; phylum Actinomycetota; class Actinomycetes; order Micromonosporales; family Micromonosporaceae; genus Dactylosporangium; species Dactylosporangium maewongense. The sequence continues at coordinate 448,262 of NZ_BAAAQD010000007.1, forward strand.
CGGCTCAACTCCGACGCGGGGATCAGCTACACGGAGTTCAGCTACCAGATCCTGCAAGGCATGGACTTCCTGGAGTTGTTCCGCCGGTACGGGTGCCGCCTGCAGACGGGCGGCAGCGACCAGTGGGGCAACCTGACCGCCGGGACCGACCTCATCCGGCGGATCGAGGGACAGTCGGTCCACCTGCTGGCGACGCCGCTGCTGACCAACAGCGCGGGGGAGAAGCTCGGCAAGTCCACCGGCGGCGGAAGCCTGTGGATGGATGCGTCGATGACCTCGCCGTACGCGCTGTTCCAGTACCTCGTGAACCTCGAGGACTCGATCGTGGGCGGGCTGCTGCGCCGCCTGACGTTCCTGTCCAGGGAGGAGATCGAGGTGCTGGAGAAGGAGACGGCGGACCGGCCCGCGGCCCGGCTGGGGCAGCGCAAGCTGGCCGAGGAGGTCACCCGGATCGTGCACGGGGCGCACGAGACCGAGCAGGTGATCGCCGCGTCGCAGGCGCTCTTCGGCCGTGGCGAGCTCGCGACCCTTTCCGCGTCGACACTGCGCGCCGCGTTGGCGGAGGCAGGTTTGGTACGGGCGGCGCCCGGGACGTCCGTGGCGGACCTCTTCATCGCCGCGGGCCTCGTGAGCAGCCGCAACGAGGCACGCAGGACGGTCTCAGAGGGCGGCGCGTACGTGAACAACGAGCGGGTGAGCGACGCGGAGGAGGTCGTCGCCGCGGACCGTGCGCTCGCCGGCGGGCTGCTGGTGCTGCGCAAGGGGAAGCGGACGTTCGCCGGCGTCGAGCTCGGCGCGATTTGACTCTGTCGCTGCGTTCCACGTAGCTTTTGCGAGCGCCACGGGGCACCTGCCCGGTGGCGCTCTGCACGACCCGGGCCCCGCTCACCACCAAGCGAGTGATCGATTTGGTGGAGATCGGAAGCCGGGGTAACGTAGATGACCGGCAGGGAAACGGGCGGCGCGCGAGACGCGTCGGACGGCCTACCGAAAGCTTGATCGGCCAGAGACCGGGTGACCGGCCGAAGGTCGTGCCCGTAAGGCGGACGGCATCCAGTCGACACAGTCGATTTGGATGAGGGACGCGGAGCGGGTAAGGTTTTACCCCGGCAGGGACACGGACGAGGCACGCGGGTCGCTCACACGAGCCGCAGCGGACGTCCTGCCGAAACCATACGACACTCGACCGGCTTACCGGAAGGGTAGTTGTGTGTCCGTGAAACGGGACAAAGTACGGCGAGCCGGACTTGACACCGCAAAACGGAGATGCTAGGATAGAACGGTAAGGAAAATGCCCCGGGAGATCGGGACCGGATAGCGGTCAGGGTCTGCGGTGTGTGTTGGTTGTTTGAGAACTCAACAGGGTGCTTGTTAAGCCAGTGCCAATTGATTGACCCCGTGACATGGCTTTGTTGTCGTGTCCGAGGATTCCTTTGGTGACAAACGATTGTTTGTTG